>JAUIEM010000239.1 GCA_030428695.1 bacterium | reverse complement strand
TAGGTCAGGTCGTCGTACTGGCTGACCAGGTGCCGCAGGGCGACGCCGACCGGCGCGTCGGTCAGGATCAGCGGGGTCGTCTCTTCGTCGCCGATGTCGCGGGCGTCGTTGGTCAACACGATCGGCAGCCGCGTGTTGCGGCGGATCTCGTCGACGCGCTCGGCCAGCGTCATCTCGGCGGTGAAGTTGAAGTTGACCCGGAAATTCTCGAGCAGCGACTGGATCTTCTTCTCGGCTTCGGAGTACTGCCGCCCCTCGAGAGCAGAGCTGATCGGGATCTCGCGGTTGCGCACCGTATCCCAGAAGTCGCGGTCGGGGAAGGTCAGGATGTCCTGGATCGGCACCGCCGTCGCGTCGACATGCTCGAGCTGGCGCCGCATGTTCTCGACGTGCAGCTCGAAGTTGCGGATCTCGGTCGCGAGGTGACGCGCCTGGATCGAGCGGAAGCGAAGGTCTTCGGCGGCCTTGTTGTCCGGATCGGTGCGAAGGATGTCCTCGCAGGTGCGCTCGCAGCTGGCGTAGCGCTCGCGTTCGAAGAAGTCGACCGCCTTGTCGTACAGGGCGTCGAGGCGCGCCTCGACCTTGCGCAGGTTGGCCTGCCGCTCGGCGAGGGCCTCGGCCGCGCCGGTGCGCTCGAGGGTCTCGCGGTAGAGCTGGTCGGCCTCTTCCTTCTTGCGCTCGGTCTTCTCGATCCAGCCGACGGTCTCTTCGCGGGTCGCGGCATGGTCGATGTTGTAGGGGAACCAGCGGATGATCTCGAGCACCCGCTCGAAGCCCTCGAGCGCTTCGTCGTAGTTGCCGCGCTCGTACTCGACCTTGGCCTCGGCGAACAGCCGCTTCATCTCGACTTCGTTCTGCTTGATCTGCACGAGGCGGCGGTCGGCGAAACGCCGCCCCGCGTCGGCGATCTCACCCTCGCGGATGCCGAGGATGTTGTAGATCTTGTCGAGCCAGAGGCGCGCCTTGGGGTTCGAGGGATCGACCCGGTAGGCCTCTTCGAACGCCCGGCGGGCGCGCTCGTAGTCGAAGGCCTCGTACTGCGCCTTGCCCTGACGGACGTAGGCCTCGGAGACCTCACGGCGCTCCTCGTTCTGCAGGATCTGGTCGGCGATCTCGCCGATGGCTCCGCCGCCCCCGGGCACGGGGCCCGTCCGTCCACCCGGACCGTTGTCCTGCTGGGGAGGAGGCAGCTCTCTCCTGGCGTCGGGCACGGACTGGCACCCGACCAGGAAGACGACCAGTAGACTCCATCGCGACCATTTCATGCGAAAGATCCTCCAGGGACCGAGGGCCGGACCCTACGCTCCAACTGTGCGTTTGCGTGTGTAAAGTAGGCGGACACTGTCACGAGAATGTCACCCCCGGGTCAAGGCTGAGACACCGCGTAGAATGCGGCTTTCAGCGCTCCCCTCCGGCGATCAGCTCGCGGCTGCGACCGGACTCGACGTGACGGATCTCGACGTGGTACTCCCAGATCGGATGAAGATCATCCGTGCCGTCGACAGCCCAGATCCGGACCGGGTACCAGCCGGTCGAGCCTTCCCGGTCCGCGATCAGGTGCGGACCGTCGCGCTCGATGTTCCCGACGGTCAACGGCCCGACCCGCCGGGCCCGGCCGAAGGCGCCAGCGGCCTCGTCCCAGCGCGCGACGCCGAACACGGCCGTGTCCCGCTCGGGCTCCATGCCGAGGTCGGGGAACTCCATCGTCACCTGCAACAGCGTGATCTCGACCTCGCCCGGCGCGTACACAAGCGCGCTGCGCGCCTCCTGCTCGACCGTCCCGATCGGAAACACGAAGCCTTCCGAAGCGGTCCGCGCCCGGAGGTCGGGACGGGCGTGGCTGACGATGCGGTAGACGTAGCCGCCGTCCGGTTCCACATCGCGGTCGGTGTAGACGTAGTCGAGGCCCGCGAAGGGCAGCTCGGCGAGCGCGGCGAAGACCGGCTCTACGTCGCGCGGGTTGACGGCCCGCTCGACGCTGTAGTGGGTGATCTCGACGTGCGCGTCCCCCTCCCCCGGACTCCACCGCAAGGTGATCGCGCCGCGCTCGACCGACGGCCGCGCGAGCACGGGCGCGTCATGCCGGCACGCCAGCGGCTCCCGCATCTCGGCCATCCTCCGCAGGATCAGCGGCCGGCGGTGGGTCGCCCAGGCCGGCAGGGTGAAGGGCGACGGGCGCTCGAGCAGCGCGGCGAAGTCGTCTCCGGCGCTGCCATCCGTCGGGCCGGGGAGCGCCGCATCGACCTGCGCGCTCCGGGCCCGCACCGCCCGCAGGTGCGACTCGAGGTCCGTGAAGGCGGCGTCGTCGAAGCCTCCGAAGCTGCACGCCAGGGCGAGCACGAAGAAGGTGCTGCCGAGGCCGACCGCCATCTTGTCGAGCTGTTCTCTCCACGAACGCATCGCTCGCCTCCCGCTCCGCGACCGCGGTCCAGACTCGGGATGCGATGTCACGGGTCCGTCACGCACAAGGCCGAGCCCGGGGGCTCGGCCATGCCCCGGCTGATTCACCGGGATTTCGTCGCGAGGGCCCGGAGGCCGCTTGAGATCGGGCGCTTCGAGTCTTCGAGCAGCGGAGCCGTTTTTTGCATCGCTGGCACACCGTCCATAGGTGAGCAGCGCAGAAGGCTCGAAGCGCCCGAGATCTGCGGCATCCGGGTCCGCAGCAGGAATCCCGGTGAATCCGACGGGCTTACAAGAAGCAAGCGGTGCGGTGGGCTCAGTCGACCTCGTCGGGGCGCTCGCCCTTGACCAGCTTCTTGGTCTTGCCGGAGAAGCGGTGCTTGATCTCGGCCCAGAACTCCCAGATCGGGTTGCCGAAGGCGTCGCGGCCCACTTCCTCGGCACCGATGCGGTTGACGTACCAGTTGGTCTTCAGCGAGCCCTCGCCGATGTAGTTCGGCTCGTCCTGGGGATAGCCCACGGTCATAGGATCGAGCCGCTCGCCGCGGCCGAAGCCGTTCTCGGCCGGGTCCCAGCGGGCGACGCGGAACTCGACGGTGTCGCGCTCGGGATCGAAGCCGTCTCCGGGGAACTCGAGCTCGACGTCCTGCACCCAGATCAGGGTCTCGGCGGGGGTGACGACCGTGTCGCTGATCAGCGTGCTCTTGTTGTAGTCTTCCTCGTCGAAGATGAAGCCGGACTCGGAGGCGACCGCCCGCTCGTCGGGAACGGCCGAGCTGACGACGTAGTAGGTGTAGGACATGTCGGGCTCGACCGTCGTGTCCTCCCAGGTCAGCTCGAAGGCGGTCCCCGGGTCGATACTGTCGACCTCTTCGAAGTCTTCGAGCTGCTCTTCGGGATCGCTGAGGTTGGTGCCCCGGAAGATCTTGTACTCGGTGATGTTGACGTTGTCGTCTTCGTCGCTCGCGGTCCAGCTGAGGATGATCTTGCCGCGCTCGACGACCGGATCGTCGAGGCTCGGCGGCTCGTGCACGCACAGCACGTCCGGGCTGCGGGCCTTGACCCTGCGCAGGATCAGGGGACGGCGGTGGGTCGCCCAGCGCGGGAAGCTGAAGGGCGAGAAGCGGGCCGAGAGCTGGTCGCGGAAGGCGGTGCTCGGCGTCACGCCACTCAGGCCCTCGTCCGGCAGGTTCTCATCGACCTTCTCGGCCTGCGCGGTGACGATCTCGATGTTGCTCGCGATCGCGGCGATGCGCTCTTCGTCGGCGCCCCCGAGGCTGAGGACGATCATCACGACGAACAGCAACCCGCCGACGCCGAGGGAGATCTTGTCGAGGTGCTCGGCCCAGTTCGCGGCGGCAGACATCACTCGTCCTCCGTCTTGCTGTCGAGCGCCGCGGCCTTGATCGTGACAAGGCAGGGCAGCTCGAAAAAGAGGTCGTCGTCGGACTTGGCCTTGTCGGCGGCCGGCGTGCCGACGTCGAAGATCAGGAGCTTCGCGTCGAGGCGCAGGGCCTTGAGGTCGATCAGCTCACCCCGGTTCTCGGGGTAGGGGTCACCGGCCCGGATCAGGTGCTCGTCGCGTAGCGGCGCCTTGTCGACATCGAGCTGGTCGATGCGGAAGTAGACCTCGGAGTTCGTCAGCTCGACCATCAGCTTCGGCAGGTCGCTGAGCGGGATCTCGATGCTCGCCTGGAAGGGCAGCTCGGTCACGTACTTGCGATCGGCCTCGCGGTTCGGGTCGCGGTCGCCGAGCGCGCGCAGGGTCGTGACCTTCAGGCCGCCGCCGACGTGGACCGCTTCGAGGAAGGCGGCGATCGTCCAGAAGCGCTTCTGGATGAACTGCAGCTCGCTCGGCACCAGGCCGCCGCGGCCCAGGCTGGTCAGGTCTTCGGCGAAGGTCTCGTCGACGAGCTGGCTGTCGCTCGCGAACAGCACCGGATAGAGGTTCGCGAGGTTGGTGATCTCGGTGCGCAGCCGGGCGCGGAAGTCGTCCTGCCGCACTTCGGTGCCGAGGCCCTCGAACCACATGTCCAGCTTGCTGTTGGTCACGGTCTGCAGGCGGTCGCGCACGCGCTCGGCCTCGGCGTCGTACGTGTCTTTCAACTCGGTGACGCTCTCGAGCAGCGCCTCGGTGGCGAGCACGTTCTCGAGCTGGGCGGCGACCGAGTCGGCGTTCGGGCCCCAGTTCTTCGGAGGCATGTCGGTCTTCTCTTCCGCCCAGGCCTTGATCTTGCCCGCAGGATTCCTGCTGCTGGGCTTGATCTTCCGGTCGATCTTCTCCCACTCGGCCGAAGAGCTGACGTAGGTGAAGATGAAGAGGCCGAGCGCGATCACGGCGACCGCACCGACGATGCCGAATACCGTCTTCTCGTTCATCACCCGCTCCTACGGCTGCTCTGCGGCGTTGAGGGACTCGAGCCAGGCGTCGACGGGGAAGCCCCACTCGAAGCCGACCTGATAGAAGTTCGTGCCCTGGGCGGCGTCCTTGAACAGGGCAGCCCGCCGGGCCTGCGACACGGTGCGGACCTCGACACCCGCCGGAAAACCGAACTCGCGGGCGATCGCGCTCGCGATCTCGGCCTTGATCGCGCTGAGCAGCGCGGCGTCGGAGCGGTTCGCCACCTCCTTCGCGACGGTCAGGCGCACGGTGTAGAAGCGCTGCTCCCCGTCCGCGGCCCGCTGGAGGGACATGCCGGTCACCCAGGTCTTCTGGGTGTTGACCTCGTTGACCGCGTTCTCGGCAGGCAGCTCGAGGTCGACGATCTTCTCCGGCATGCCGGCGGGAATCTTGACGCGTTCGTCGTCCGCGCCCTCGTCGCGCCAGGGCAGCGCCGAGCCGTCCGGGATCACCCGGTTGAGGCGCTCGGCGATCTCGACCGGCCAGAGGCGCTCGGTGACGATCTCCTGCATCTCGCCGATGCGCTGCATCGGCTCCTTGAGCTGGCCCACGACCTCTTCGAGGTCTTCTTCGGCGTCCTCGAGCTCGCTGACCTCTGGGGAGCTGAGCATCTCGAGGCGATCGTTCACGCCGGCGATGCGCGCGTCCTGGATGAAGTAGGCGAGGACCGCGCCGAGCAGGAGCAGGATCGCCCCCGCGAACACCATCGGCGCCTTCTGCTGGATGGTCTGACGCTGGACGACCGCCCGCGGCAGCAGGTTGACGTCGGCCTTGCCGGCGCCGACCGCCTGGATCGCGAGGCCGAAGGCGACCGAGAAGCTCGGCAGCTGGACCTTGAGGAGCTCCATGTCGGCTTCGGGGTCGATGCTGAAGTGGTTGAGCTGCTGCACGCGGCGGATCTTGTACTCGAGCTCCTTGCCGAGGAAGGAGCTGAGGTTGAACAGCTTCGTGCCGTTTCCGGTCAGCAGGATGCGCGACAGCTTCGCCTTCTTCTGCTTCGACTTGTAGAAGCCGAGCGAGCGGTGCACCTCGCTGAGGAAGTCTTTGAGCACCGGCTGCATCACACTGAAGATCTTCTTCGCGTTCGAGGACTTGCGCGCGTTCTTCTTCAGCTTCTCCGCTTCCTTGAACGGAATCTGGAACTTGTCCTGCAGGCTCTTGGTGATGTCGTTGCCGGCGATCGGCAGGTTGCGGATCCACAACCGCTCGCCGTCGATGATCACCAGGTTGGTCTGGTCGGCGCCGATGTCGAGCAGGATGGTGCCGCCGCCGGTCTTGCAATCGAAAGACGCGAAGTTGTAGAGGGCCAGCGGCGCGATCGTCAGCAGCTCAGGCTCGAGGCCCGCGCCCTTGAGCTCGTTGACGAAGTCCTGCACCGCCTCCTTCTTGATCGCGAAGATGCCGACCTCGACCTGCTCACCGGGGCCGTAGTTGCGGTCGATCTTGTGGTAGCCCCAGTTGACGTTCTCGATCGGGAACGGGATCTGCTGCTTGGCCTCGAGCGCGATGGTCTCGTCGATCTTCTTCTCGTCGACGGGCGGCAGCTCGAGGAAGCGGCAGAAGGCGGTCTGCCCGGGCAGGCAGACCGCGATCGCGTCACGCTTGATCTTCTTCGCGCCGACTTCCTCGATCAGGGTGTCGAGCGCCTGGCGGGAGGCGTTGGTGACGTCGAGGCCGGGGGCGATCTTGTCGTACTGGTAGTAGTGCAGGGCCTCGATTTCCAGCTCGCCTTTGATGTTCCGGATCTTGACGGCCTTGAGCGAGAACCTGCCGATGTCGATTCCCCACGCAACGCTACTTGCCATATTTATCGCGCTCTCTTGATAGACGAGGCTCTCGCGAGCCGAAACGTGGAATCGGCCTGGGCAGCGGACACGGACCCTTTGAAGGGTCGGAGTATATCCCTCCGCAAAGCTCGTGTCAAACGCCGCTAAAGACAACAAGACAGCGTGTGAACGTGCCTTGAGCATGGTCTGCGACCGTCATCGCAGGGTCACGACTACCAGGGCAGCAGATGGCCTCCGCAGCGCTCGCGCAGGCGCCCGAGCACGGCCTTGAGATCCTCCCAGGCCGCGCGCTTGTGCGCGCGGGCCTCGCGCGGCCCGAGGGCGAGCAGCGCGGCGGGATCGTAGGTGACCCGGACGGGCAGGTCGCCGTGGCTGTGCCAGCGACCCCGCCAGGCGTCGAGCTCGCGCTCTCCGCCGAGCAGGGCGTTGGCCGCCGCTGGACCGAGCAGGCACAGGAGCCGGGGCCGCACCGCCTCGAGCTCGGCGTCGAGCAGCCCCCGGCAGGCCTCGAGCTCGTCCGGCCGCGCCGGGCCCTCGGCGTGGCAGCGCAGCAGCGTCGTGCGGTAGACCGACTCGAACGGGAGCTCCATCCCGCCCTCGACCATCCGCTCGAGCAGGGCCCCGGCCTCGCCGGTGAACGGGGCGCCCGCGAGGTCGTCCTCGGCCGACGGCGCGATGCCGACGAACATCAGGTCGGCGTCGCGGAAGCCCGCGCCGAACACGACCATCGTGCGCTGCCGCGAGCGCCGGCAGCGCAGGCAGATCTCGAACTCCGCCTGCAGGGCGTCGAGCGGGCCGCGCGCCCGAGACGGCGCCGCGCGGGCTGCGGCGGTCGGCGCCCGCGTCGCGGGCGCCTCCGGTACGGGGCGGGGTGCATCGCGTCCAGCCCGGGCGTCGGGTCCAGGGCCCCGGGCCTCCGGCGCCGGGCGGCGCGCCTCTGGCCTGGCCGGCGCGAGCGCGGCCGGCGGGCGTTTCCGACGCGCCGGCGGGGGCGGCACCCGCAGCCAGGGACCGTACCGCTCGAGCCACAGGCGCGCCGCGCGCGTCTGTTCGAACACGCCCATGCTGGGAACCTCAGAGCTCAGTGTCGGTGGGGCTTTCCTTGGTGCCGCGGATCTCCTCGGAGACGTCGCGCACCTTCTGCAGGACCAGGTCGGAGACCCAGATGTCCGCCTTCTCCTTCAGCGCGATCACCAGGCAGTCGCTCGGGCGCGCGTCGATGCGGACCTCGTTGCGCTTGCCGTTCCACTGCCCTGCCTCGGTGACACACTTCTGCTCGAGGATGATCGTCGCGTGGAAGATGTTCTTGATCAGGTCGGTGATCACGATGCGCTTGACCTCGACGTCGAAGCCGAGCAGCACGTTCGACAGGAGGTCGTGGGTGAGCGGGCGGGGGGTGGTCTCATCGTTGAGCTCGCGGATGATCGCGGCGCCCTCGTACTGGCCGATGAACATGACGAAGGTCTTCTCGGAGTTGCCGAGCAGGACGGCGGTGCCGTTGCTGGTCGGACCGATGACCTTCTTGATCTTGACCTTTTTCAGAGCCACGAGATTCCCGGCGCCACCTTGCACATCCACTGGGAGTCAGGGTAGCAGCGCCCATCCTGGCTGTCAAATCGCGTACGCGCGCGGGAGAGCGGCGATGCGTCCGACACCATCCCACGCCCGCAGCGCGCCCCGTGCTCCTAACCCAACCAGGCCTCCGCCTCGATCTCGACCCGCGCGCTTTTGGGCAGAGCCGCGACCTCGAAGGCGGCGCGCGCCGGCGGGGCTTCCCCGAAGGCTTCGCCGTAGACCAGGTTGAACGGCACGTACTCGGCGATGTCCGCGAGGTAGACCCGGCAGCGGACCACCGCGTCGAGGCCGACCCCGGCCGCCGCGAGCACGGCGGCGATGTTCTTCAGGCACTGGCGGGTCTCTTCCTGGATGCCCCCCTGCACCATCGCGCCCGTCTCGGGGTCGAGGCCGATCTGGCCGGACAGGAACAGGAAGCCGCCGGCCTTCACGGCCTGGCTGTAGGGACCGATCGCGGCCGGGGCCCCCTCGGTCGACACGATCTCACGGCTCATGTGGGATCCTCCTTGAGCAGTTTCGCGCGCAGGGCGCGGTGGACGTCCTCGGGTACGTAGGCGCTCGCATCCCCGCCGTGGGTGACGATCTCCTTGACCAGGGTCGAGCTCGTGTAGGCATAGCGCGGGTCGGCGGTCAGGAAGACCGTCTCGACCCCTTTGAGCGCACGGTTGGTCACCGCCATCGTCGCCTCGAACTCGAAGTCGCTGCAGTTGCGCAAACCGCGCACCAGCACGTCCGCGCCGATCTTCAGGGCGTGGTCGACGATCAGGCCGGTGAAGCTCCCGATCGTGACGTTCTCCCACCGCGCGCAGGCCGCCTCGAGCAGGGCGATGCGCTCGTCCTCGCTGAACACGCCGCCCTTGCGCGAGTTCCTGCCGATCGCGACGGTCAGCTTCCCGAACATCCCCGCCGCGCGGCCGATCAGGTCGAGGTGGCCGCGGGTGACGGGGTCGAAGCTGCCGGGGTACAGGGCGTGCATGTCAGCGCTCCTCGCGGAAGTCCAGGGGCCGCTCGCCCGAGGCGAGACGGAAGCTGTCGTCGTCCTGCAGGAGGTCGATCAGACCGACCTCGAGGTTGAAGCTGACGTCGTCGTCGCCGCGGTCGAAGCCGAGCTCGAAGTCGACGTGGAAGCGGTCGAAGATGCGCCGCAGCGTGTAGGTGTGCTCGTCGAGCCGCTCGTCGTTCCAGTTGTACCGCCCCGACACCATGCCCTGCCAGCGATCGCTGAGGGTGAAGCTCAGGAAGACGTTGCTCGCCGCCGCCCGGTCGCTGACGTAGCCGTGGTCGACGGTCACCCGCAGAACCTCTTCCCACCAGTAGTCGACGCCGACGTTGCTCGACAGCCACAGGTCGCCGTGCGGGTCATGGCGGCTGCGCAGGTAGGCGCTGAGCCGGTCCATCAGCGGCAGCCGCAGCTCGCTGCGCAGGGCGCCCCAGGGCTTGCCCGGGTTGTCGCGGTGGCTGTCCGGGAAGTAGTCCTGCTCGAGCTGCCACTCGACGATGTCCCGCACCGGCGCGACCAGCTCTTCCTCCGCCACCGACAGGACCAGCACGCCCTCCTCCTCGAGCGCGGCGAGCAGGCGCTCGGTGCGCGTGTCCAGGGGCAGGGTCACGGTCAGGGAGGCGCCGTCGCGGCGCAGCTCGAGCACGTCCTCCCGCGCGGCGAGCAGCTCCTCGGCCCGGCCGGGCTGGGCGACCTGGAGCACCAGCCGCCGGCGTGGCGTGCCGCGGGCCTGCAGGCGCTGGCGAAGCTTGAAGCGGAAGCGCTCGAGCCGGTCGAGGCTGTCGGTCTCGTCGAAGAACAAGAGCGTCTCGGGCCGGCGGCTGACGTCGAAGCGGTGCAGGTAGCCGACCACCGGGTAGATGCTGTGGCGCAGCCCCGCGATGTCGAGCAGCTCCCAGCTCGCGTCGAAGTCGCGCGCGAGGAAGGTGCCGATCTCGCCGCCGGCCTCGAAGGCGAGGCGCTGGGCCTCTACGTCCGGGCCGCTCCAGGCGGTGCCGCGCACGCCGACCTGCGGGCGGAAGACGAAGTACCCGACCGGGAAGGGCGCGTCGAGGCCGAGCCGCAGATCACCGCGCTCGGCCCGATAGCTCGGCAGGTCGAGGTCCTCGTCGAAGGACCGCCACAGCTCGGCGAGCTCGGCGTCCGCGCTGAGGTACACGCCGGCGTCCAGGCCGGGTACGTCGAACAGGTGCTTGGGCGCGAGCACGCCGCGCAGGGCCGGGCGGCGCTCGGTCTGGGTCTGGAAGCGGTTCAGGCGCAGCCGGCCGAGCAGGGCGACGCCGTAGGACTCCCGCGCCCAGCGGTACTGCAGCAGGCTCTCGGGCTCCTTGTCCTCATTGACCTCGCGCTCGAAGTACTCCTCCCGGAAGCCGCGGTCGGAGATCGCGTGGATCTGCAGCTCCTGACGCAGGCCGAAGGGCAGCTCGAGCACGTCCCGGGTCTTGATCCGCCAACGCTCCTCGTCGTCGGGCACGAAGCCGGTGCCGTCGTCGCCCTTGTCGCGGATGTAGTAGCTGCTCAGCTCGAACAGATGGCCCGGCTGGCGCTGCTTGAGCCCGAAGCCGTAACCCCAGCCCCGGCGGCTGTACCAGTCCGCCTCGGCCTTCAGCTTCAGCCGTCCGGGGAAGGTCCAGCGCACCGTCTGCTCGACGCTGGTGCCGAACTCCCGCGACTCCCCGACCGAGATCGAGTAGGGCCAGGGCAGGTCGGTCCGCCACCAGAGCGGCACCCAGCGCAGGCCGGGCACCCCGAACTCCGCCGTCGCCGCGCCGGTCAGGGGCAGGCTGAGCTGCGGCTCGAAGCCCTCGCCCTCGAGGGTGTAGACCTCTGGCAGGTCCGGCACCGGGCGGATCGTCCCCCGGGCGACGAAGACCGCGTAGTGGGGCTCTTCGTGCAGGCAGGTCGTCGCGACGAGGGAGTCGCCGCGGGCCTCGATCAGGCGCAGGTCGGGTCGGCCTTCTTCGACCGCCGCGCGGATCCTGTCGAGGTCGCGCAGGCCCTCGAAGGCGAGCTCGACCCGCGGGGTGCGGAACTGGAACGTGCGCAGGTCGGCGACGTCGAGCCGCGCCTCGACCCCGGGGAAGGGCTCGGCGGGATTGCGGATGCGCACCCGCACGCTCTCCGCCGTCGCCCGCCCGGTCCGGAAGTCGAGGAAGAGCCGGGCGGCGTCGACCGAGTTCCCGCCCCAGCGTAGCTGCACGTTGCCCTCGGCGTACAGCTCGAGGGTCAGGCGCTCGCGCAGCATCCCGCGCCGGCGGGTCGCCGCGGCCGCCGTGTCGCCGCCGGGATCCCAGGCGGACAGCGCCGCGCGCAGGCTGTCCGGCTGCGCCCAGACCGCGACCGCCTCGGCCTCGAGCTCGAGGGTGGAGTAGCGCAGGAGGACGTCCCCCGTCAGCACCGCGCAGCTGTCGAGCACGGTCAGCTTGCGGGCGCGGGACGGGCCGGCGCTCCAGTCCTGGGCGAAGGCGGAAGCGGCGAGCAGGCAGAGAATGAGCGGACGCAGGCTCAACCCGGCTGATGCACCGGGATTTCGTCGCGAGGGGCCGGAGGCCGCTTGAGATCGGGCGCTTCGAGTCTTCGAGCAGCGGAGCCGTTCTTGCATCGCTGGCACACCGTCCACAGGTGAGCAGCGCAGCGGGCTCGAAGTGCCCGAGATCTGCGGCCTCCGGGTCCGCAGCAGGAATCCCGGTGCATCAGACGGGCTCAAAAGGCGAACGCGTGGATGGCCTCGGAGACCTTGTCCTGCTCTTCGTCGCTGAGCTCGGGGAACATCGGCAGCGACAGCACCTCGCCCGCCAGCCGCTCGGCACGCGGCGCGGGCCGCGGGCGCAAGTAGGCGAAGCAGGGCTGGCGGTGCAGCGGGGTCACGTAGTGGATCGCGCTCGCGATGCCGCGCTCGGACAGGAAGGCGCGCAGGTCGTCGCGGCGGCCGTCGGGCACGCGCACGGTGTAGAGGTGGAAGACGTGCTCGCGGGCCTCACCGACCTTCGGCAGGAGCAGCGGGGTGTCGGCGAGCAGCTCGCCGTAGCGCGCGGCCAGCCGCCGGCGGCTGCTGTTCCAGGCCGCCAGCCGGCGCAGCTTGATGCGCAGCACCGCGGCCTGCAGCGAGTCGAGGCGGCTGTTGGTGCCCCAGCAGGCGTGCCGGTACTTCGCGGTCTGGCCGTGGTCGCGCATCAGCCGCAGCTTGTCGGCGAGGTCGCGGTCGTTGGTCAGCGCCATGCCGCCGTCGCCGATCGCGGCGAGGTTCTTGGTCGGGTAGAAGGAGTACGCGCCGATGTCGCCGATGCCGCCGACCTCCTTCCCCTTGTACTTCGCCCCGATCGCCTGGCAGGCGTCCTCGAGCACGCCGATCTTGCGCTTGCGGGCGTGGCGCAGGATGCCGTCCATGTCGGCGGCCTGGCCGTAGAGGTGCACGGGGATCACCGCCTTGGTGCGCGGGGTGATCGCCTGCTCGAAGCTCTCGGGGTCGAGGCAGAAGCTGTCGAGGTCGACGTCGGCGAAGACCGGCGTCGCGCCGAGGCCGATCACCACCGACGCGGTCGCGACGAAGCTGAAGGCCGGCACGACGACCTCGTCGCCCGGCAGCACCTCGAGAGCGCGCAGGCCGAGCACCAGCCCGTCGGTGCCGCTGTTCAGGCCGATCGCGTGTTGCACGCGGCTGAAGCGCGCGATCTCGGCCTCGAAGTTCTTGACCTCTTCGCCGCCGATGAAGGCGGTGTTGTCGACGCACTTCTTGAAGGCGGCGTCGATGGCCGAGCGCAGGGGCTCATGTTGGCGTTTGAGGTCGAGGAAGGGGACGACCATGGCGGACTCCTGTGTGTCGCAATCGCGGCGGATGGTACCCCGCGAGGAAAGCGGCCGTCAAGATTGCGGACCGGCCCGGTCCGGGCGCCCTGCTCCCTCCGCGCTCGCCGGCCCGCGCCGCAGCTCGTCCCGCCGGTCCCGCAGCCAGCGCCGCTGCGCCTCCTCGACGGGAAGCGCCGCCGCCGGCGCCGGCCGGAAGCCGAACAGCCGGGCGAGGGCGCGGGCGAAGCGGGGCAGCCCCGCGCCGCTCGCGGCGCTCAGCCACAGCACGCCGCCATGCACCCGGGCGCCGTCGAGGCGGGGCGTGCGCGCGTGGCGAGGGACGGCGTCGGCCTTGTTGACGACGACCAGGGCCGGCAGCCGCAGGCGCTCCCGCAGGGGCCGGTGGAGCTCCCGCCAGGCCCGCGCGGGGGCGGCGCTGCCGTCGAGCACGTGGACGCAGGCGGCGGCGCCCTCGACCGAGGCGAGCACCCGCGCGATGCCGGCGGCCTCGAGCCGGTCGCCGGTCGCGCGCAGGCCGGCGCCGTCCTGGAGCTCGACGGCGAGGGGACCGACCACCGCCGGGCTGCGCAACAGGTCGCGGGTGGTGCCCGCCGTGTCGGAGACCAGGGCGCGCTCGGCGAGGCAGAGGCGGTTGAACAGCGTCGACTTGCCCGCGTTCGGCGCCCCGAGCAGCACCACCCGCGGCCTGCCGAACAGCGCGGCGGCCCAACCTCGGCGCGCCTGCAGCCGACCGAGGCGGCGCCGCTGCCCGGCCGGGGGCAGGGCGGCGCAGGCCGCGCGCTCCTCTTCCCAGGCCCGGGGCTGCCACAGGGCCGCCGCCAGGGCGTAGCGCGAGCCGGCACGGGCGATCACCGGCAGCGGCGGCGCTTCCTCATCCAACCCACACGCCAGGAACAGCGCGCGCAGCCCCGCGATCACCGCCAGGCCCCCGTGGCAGTGCAGCTCCCACTCCTCCGCGCCGGTGCGCAGGAGCAGCCCGTCGTCGAGCAGCGCGCCGTCGACCCCGAGCACCCGCGTGCGGCGCGGCTTCCCCTGCGGCAGCCGCGCCGGCGCCAGGAGGCCGCGGCGCCCCCGCAGGTGCCCGGCGAGGTCGCCGAGCTCCCCGCGCAGGCGGAAGACCGCGAGGGCCGAGGGCTCCGGCGGGGTCAGGAGCGCGAAGCGAGCCATCAGCGCCGCCCGGCGAGGCACACCCCGCGCAGCGTCAGCCAGGGGTCGAGGACCGGCGCGGGCGCGGGCCACGGCCCCGGCAGGGCGAGCAGGCGCGGGGCGTCGCCGCCGGTCAGCACCGCCGGCCACGGACCGAGCTCCGCGCGCAGGCGGCGGAGCAGCCCCTCGACCAGGCCCCGCCAGCCGTACAGGAGCCCCGCCCGGATCGCTCCGACGGTGTCCGCGCCGATCAGGGCCGGCGGCTCGCCGTCGAGCCGCACCTCCGGGAGCAGCGCCGTGCGCTCGGCGAGGACCCGCGCGGCGAGCCCGAGGCCGGGGGAGATGCTGCCGCCGAGGAGCCGGCCGTCCGCGTCGACCACCTCGCAGGTCAGGGCCGTGCCGCAGTCGAAGACGAGCGCGGCGCCGAAGCGTTGGTGGGCGGCGAGGGCGTTGACGACCCGGTCGGCGCCGACGCCCTGCGGCAGGGGTCCGGGCAGCAGCTCCGTGAGAGGCAGCTCGACGCCGAGCGTGCGCACCTCCCAGCCGCCCGCGCGCAGTCGGGCCGCGAGCGCCCGCGCCGCGTCGGGCTGCACCGAGGCGATGCAGGCGCGGCCGGGGCCCGGGGGCAGGGCGAGGGCCGCGCGCCAGGCGGGACCGTCGGCCTCCTCCAGCCGCGCCAGGGGCAGAGAGCTGCGGGCGACCGGCGCGGCGCCGGAGAAGTGGCCGAAGGAGGCGCGGGAGTTGCCGATGTCGACCGCGAGCACGGCGGTTCCTCTGCTGGACTCCGGGAGGGCTACAGCGCCGAGCGCGAGCCCTTGACGATGCCCTTGATCTCGAGCCGCAGCTCGTCGGGGTTGTCCGAGTTCTTCAGCGCCTGCTCGATCGTGATCTTGTTCGACTTGAAGAGCTTGACCAGGGCCTGGTTGAAGGTCTGGCTGCCGTAGTACTCCCCGTCGTAGATCGACTTGTACAGCTCGTCGACCCGGCCCTCGACCAGCAACTCCTTGATGCGCGGGCTGCGCATCATGATCTCCAGGCAGGGCACGCGGCCTTTCCCCCCTTTGCGCACGATCAGCCGCTGGGAGAGCACGCCCTCGAGCACGTTGGCGAGCTGCTGCCGGATCAGCCCGTGCTGGTGGGGCGGGAAGAAGTTGATGATGCGGTCGACGGTCTGGGTCGCGTTGGTCGTGTGCAGGGTGCTGTACACCGCGTGGCCGGTCTCGGCGGCGTGGACGGCGGCCTCCATCGTCTCGACGTCGCGCATCTCGCCGATCATGATCGC
>JAUIEM010000238.1 GCA_030428695.1 bacterium | reverse complement strand
CACCCGTGGTGTGCGTCGGAATCCAATGTAGGGGAGGGGTTTACCCCCTCCCGCCGCAGGCGAAGGCGCGTGCGTCAGCGGGTTCCGTGAGACGGCCTCGTAAACCCCTCCGCTGTATGTTGTCCTTCGACTGCCCGAAAACCATGTAGGGGCGTGGTTCAACCCCGCCCGCCGAGCTTGGACAGAGCCTACGCTGAGCGCAGTAGGTCGAGCACCGAGGGGATCGGGATCGCCATCGGAATCGGAGCGACCGCAAGTGAGCCGCCCGCGGTCCGATGCGCTTCCGCATCCCAGGACGTGGGAGCGGGTGCGTGTCACTCATCACTTGCACGGCGTCCGGGTGCCTTCTATGGTGATGGTGGAGGAACTCTGTTGCGCGCGATCCTGTGCCTCGTCATCACCTGTGCGTTGCTCATCGGAGCCGGGCCCGCCCCGAGCGCTGATGAGGCCGCCGAGGCGTGCGCGAGCTGCTGCGTGACCGAGAGCGCCGCGCAGCCTGCCGACGACTGCTGCTCGTCGGAGCAGGTCCCGGAAGACGCGCCCTGTGACGGCTCCTCCTGCGACTGTTCCTGCTGTTTCCACCACGCGCCCGGCAGCCTGCTCGTCCTCCTTCCCAGCGCCCCGCTCGTCAGCGCGGCGGCCCCCGAAGTCGGCAACGCATGCGTCGAGAGCGACGTCCTGCAAGAGCTCGCCCCCGCCGCGATCTTCCACCCTCCGCGTCTCTGAGAGCTGATCGTCGCCCGGAGTCTGCGCCCATCGGGGCGCGGACCGGTTGTCATCGTTCACAGACGCGGAGAATCCCCGATGCTCGAACCCCTGTCCCGGGCAACCACGGTCGCACCGACCGCGGTCGCCCCTCCACCCCGGCGATGGTGGAGCCGGGTCGGCCTGCCGGCCTTCCTGGTGCTCGCCTTCGCCCTCCTCTTCCTGCGCACCGCCTGGCACAACCTGCGGCCGCGGGTGCAGGTCCAGACCTCTCCGGTGGTGGTCCGTTCCGCCGCCGAGCTCGGCGTCGTCGCGCGCGGCGCCGAGGAGATCGTCGCCTCGGCCCCCGGCTGGGTCGAAGCGGCGCCCTACCCGATCGCCGTGCCCGCCCTCGCCAACGGCGTGGTCGAACAGATTCTGGTGCTCGACGGCGACAGCGTCCAGGCCGGCCAGGTCGTCGCCCGGCTGATCGCCGACGACGCCCGCATCGCGCGGGACGAGGCCGCCGCCGTCCTCGCCCGTGAGCGCGCCGAGCTCGGCCTCGCCCGCGCCCGCCTCGCCAACGCGCGGCTCGCCTGGGAGCACCCGGTCGCCGTCGAGCGGAACGTCGCGGTCAGCCGCGCCTCGCTCGCCCACGCCGAGGCCGCCCTCGCCCGCCTGCCGAGCGAGGAGGCCGAGAGCCGCGCCCGGCTCGCCGAGCTGCGCGTCGAGTTCCAACAGCTCCAGCGAACCGGCGTGTGGTCGCCGTCCTTCACCGTTGAGGCCGCGGGCTACCGGGTCTCGGCGGAGAGCGCGCGGCTGGCGGGCATCGTCGCCCGGGAGCCGATGCTCGCGGCCGAGGTCGAGCGGCTGTACGCCGAGCTCGACGCCGCCGAGCAGCTCGAGGCGCTGCGCTTCGAGGAGCGTCTCGCCCTGGACGTCGCCCGCGCCCTGGTCTCGCTCGAGTCCGCCAAGGTCGCGGGGGCCGCGGCGCGGCTGGCCGACGCCGAGCTGCGCCTGTCGCGCATGGAGGTCCAGAGCCCGGCCGCCGGCATCGTGCTCAGGCGCATGAAGATGCCCGGCGACAAGGCCTTCGCCGACATGGACGATCCGCACTCGGCGCACATCGTCCACCTCTACGACCCCGACACCCTGCAGGTGCGCACCGACGTGCCCCTGGCGGACGCCGCGCAGCTCGGCCTCGGCCAACGGGTGGAGATCATCTGCGAGCTCCTGCCCGACCGTGTCTTCACCGGCCGGGTGCTGCGCATCGTGCAGCTCGCCGACCTGGTCAAGAACACCGTCGAGGCGCAGGTCTCCGTCACCGGCGCGGGAGGCCTGCTCACCCCGGACATGCTCGTCCGGGTGAAGTTCTTCGCCCGGCCCGGGGAAGTCGATGCGGCGGAGGAGCCGAGCGGGATGCTGGTGCTCGCGCGCGAGGAGCTGCTCGTCGAGGGGCCGTCCGCCTGGGTGCTCGACCCCGACGCCGGGGTCGCCCGCCGACGCGCGCTGCGGCTCGGGAGGAAACGCGAGGGCGGCGCGGTGGAAGTGCTCGACGGCCTGTTCCCCGGGGAACAGCTGATCGACGCGCGGAGGCTGCAGCTCGAGGAAGGCATACCGGTCGCCGTCGTCGGCGAGGTCCGTGACAACACGGTCCCCACGGGCAGAGGAGGGCGCTTCTGATGGCCTTCATCGAATGCCGCACCCTGACGCGAACCTACCATCGCGGCGACCTCGCGATCACCCCCCTCGATGGGCTCGACCTCGATGTCGAGGCAGGCACCTTCACCGCCCTGATGGGCCCGAGCGGCAGCGGCAAGACCACGCTGCTCAACCTGATCGCCGGCATCGACCGCCCGAGCTCGGGGAGCCTCAAGGTCGGCGGCGTCGACATCGGCTCCCTGAGCCGCTCGGCCCTCGCCCGTTGGCGCGGGGAGACCGTCGGCTACATCTTCCAGCTGTACAACCTGGTGCCGGTGCTGACCGCCTACGAGAACGTCGAGCTGCCGCTGCTGATGCACCCCTTGCGCCGCAAGGAGCGTCACGCCCGGGTCGCCCGGGCCCTCGAGCTGGTCGGCATCGCCGACCGCGCCAACCACTACCCGCGCCAGCTGTCCGGCGGCCAGGAGCAGCGGGTCGCGATCGCCCGCGCCATCGTCGCCGACCCACCCCTGCTGGTCGCCGACGAGCCGACCGGCGACCTCGACGCGGAGAGCGCGAAGACCATCATGGAGCTGATGGTGCGCCTGAACAAAGAGCTCCAGCGCACGATCGTGATGGTGACCCACGACCCCGGCTGCGCGGAATCCGCGGGCTCGACGCTGGTGCTCGACAAGGGCCGCCTGCGACAGACGGCGGGGGCATGAGCATGGTGCGTTTCCTGCCCTTCATCCTGCGCCAGATCCTGCGCCGCCCGGGCCGGACGCTGCTGACCGTCAGCGGCGTCGCGGTCGCGATGTTCCTGTTCGGCACCGTCGCCTCGCTGCAGCGCGGCCTCGAGAAGGCGACCCGCACGGCGGCGACCGACACCCGCCTGATCGTCTACCGCGAGAACCGCTTCTGCCCCTTCGCGAGCCGCCTGCCGCAATCCTACCTCAGCCGCATCCGCAACCTCGACGGGGTCGCCTCGGTGCTGCCGATGCGGGTGATCGTCAACAACTGCCGGACCAGCCTCGACGTCGTCGTCTTCCGCGGCGTGCCGCGCGAGGACTTCCTCGCCGAGGTCTCCCGGCTGCGAGTGCTGTCCGGCTCCTTCGCCGACTGGGAGCGCCGCAGCGACGCGGCGCTGGTCGGCGAGTCCCTCGCCTCCCGCCGCGGCCTGAAGCCCGGCGACACCTTCGAGGCGGCGGGCGTCGACGTGTGGGTGGCGGCGGTGGTCGCCAGCGAGGAGGCCCAGGACCAGAACGTCGCCTACGTCGACCTCGCCTACCTGCAGAACTCCGTCGACCGCGTGAGCGGCGGCAACAGCGCCGCCGGCGGCATCGTCACCCAGTTCACCGTCGAGGTCGAGGCCCCCGAGCTGCTCGAGCCGGTCGCCAAGGAGATCGACGCGCTCTTCCACAGCGACCAGGAGCCGACCAGCACCAGCCCCGAGAAGGCCTTCGTCGCCAAGGCGGCGGCGGAGATCGTCGAGCTGGTCGGCTTCACCCGCGTGCTCGGCATCGGCTGCCTGTTCGCCGTGCTCGCCCTGGTCGGCAACGCGGTCGTGCTCGGCGTCCAGGACCGCATCAAGGAGCACGCCGTGCTCGCCACCCTCGGCTTCACCCCAGGGGTGATCGGCTTCCTGGTCGTCGCCGAGGCGCTGCTGCTCGCGGCGCTCGGGGGGCTCGTCGGCTTGAGCGGGGTCGCCGCCCTGCTCGGGCTCAGCGACTTCAGCCTGTCGAAGGAGGGCCTGAGCATCGTCTTCGAGCTCGACCCCGGGGGACTCGTCGTCGGCTTCGCCGCGGCTCTCGCCATCGGCCTGCTCGCGGGCGTCGTGCCCGCGTTCCAGGCCAGCCGGCGGGAGATCGCCGCCAGCTTCCGGGTGTAGCGATGCGCTGGCTACCGACCGACTACGCCGTACGGAACCTCGGGCGCTCGCCCCTACGGCTCGTGTTGTCCCTGCTCGGCAGCTGCCTGGTCGTGCTGCTGATGATGGCCGCGGCCGCTTTCGTCGCCGGCATGCAGAAGACCTCCCAGGCCCACCCGGACAGCGACCGGGTGATCGTGCTCGGCGCCGGCTCGGAGGAGAGCACCGAGCGCAGCGAGATCTCCGCCCGCGTGCCGGGCATCCTGACCGCCTCCCTGCCGGGGGTGCGGGAAGAGCTCGGGCAGCCCTGCGTGTCCCCGGAGATCCACATGATGGCCGTGCTCCGCCTGGCGAAGGACGGCGCGGAAGAGCTCGACGCGATCCTGCGCGGGGTCACCCCCGCGGTGTTCCGCGTCCACGATCACCTGCGCCTGGTCGAGGGGCGCTTCCCCCGCATCGGCGAGGACGAGCTGATGGTCGGGGTGTCCGCCGGGTTGCAGCTCGGCGTGCCCGAGGAGCGGCTCGAGCTCGGCCAGGAGCTCTGGTTCGACGGCCGCCCCTGGCGCATCGTCGGGCGCTTCGACGCGGCCCGCAGCATCCTCGGCGGCGAGGTCTGGATGCCGCTGGTCGACCTGCAGATCGTCGCCCAGCGCGACACCCTCTCCTGCGTGATCCTGCGCCTCGGCGAGGCCGAGTTCGCCGACCTCGACGTGCTGACCAAGATCCGCCTCGACCTCGAGCTGGTCGCGCTGACCGAGGCCTCCTACTTCGAGGGCCTGCGCCGCTTCTTCGAGCCGATCGAGGTCGTCGTCTGGATCACGGCCCTGCTGATCGCCCTCGGCGGGGTGCTCGGCGGCCTGAACACGATGGTCGCCGCCTTCGCCTCGCGGGTGCGCGAGCTCGGCATGCTGCGCACCCTCGGCTATCCGCGGCGGGCCATCGTGGTGTCGCTCGCGACCGAGTCGATGCTGCTCGCCGTCGCCGGCGGCATCCTCGGCTCGCTGCTCGCCCAGCTGTTCCTCGACGGCCTCGCCGTCCGCTTCTCCCTCGGCACCTTCGGGCTCCTGGTCGACGCCCGGGTGCAGCTGATCGGTTTTGTCACGTCTCTGTTCCTCGGCCTGCTCGGCGCCCTGCCCGCGTGCTGGCGCTGTCTGCGCATGCCGATTCCCGAAGCTCTCAAGTCTCCCTGATAGGAGGATTCTCTGATGCTCCGCATCTTCACCTTGTCCGCGTTGATCCTGCTGCTCGCCGGTTGTGGCGACAGCGCGCCCAGCGGCAACACCGGCAACACCGGCAACACCGGCAACACCGCGCCAGCGGCCAGCCTTCCCGACTCCCTGCTGCTCGACGCCGAGCCCGAGGGGGTCACGCCGGTCGCTGACCTGCTCAGCGGCGCCGCGGTCGGCGACGAAGTCACCCTCAGCGGCTGGATCGGCGGGAGCATGAAGCCGATCGTCGAGGAGCGCGCGGTGCTGACCGTCGTCGATCCCTCGGTCTACAACAAGTGCCGCGAAGAGGAGTGCTGCGACTCCCCCTGGGACTACTGCTGCGCCCTCGACGAGGCCCACGCCAACATGGCGAGCGTGCGGGTGGTCGATGCCGACGGGAAGATGGTCGCCCGCGGCCTCGAAGGCTTCGGCGGCATCGACACCACCAAGCGCGTGACCGTGGTCGGCAAGGTCAGCACCGTCGGCGACGGCGTGCTGGTGGTCGACGCCTCGGGGCTGTGGGTGGCGCCGTAGTCCTCTCGACGCCCGGTTCCGCACCCGTCCTCCGTATCCGCACCCGTACGCAGGAAAAATCCTGTTCCGAGGATGCCCCTGGGCTGCTCGAGTCCGGTGTAGAGAGGAGGACACAACCATGGCCTACGAACCCCGAGCCTACCGGCTGTTCGCCGTCGCGGCGAGCTGCCTGGCCTTCGGCGTCGGCGCCCTGTTCCACCCGACCCTGCGCGGAGAATTCAAGGCGATCCTGGCGCTGTTCGGCAGCGGCCTGGTGATCGCCGCCCTCGGCCTGGCCGTCCTGCGCCAGCATCTCGACGAGGCCTGGGCCGAGCGGGAGCGCCAGCCGCTGCACGCGGCCGGCGAGCCCTCATTCCCACTCGATGGTGCCCGGGGGCTTGGAGCTGATGTCGTAGACGACGCGGTTGACGCCGGGTACCTCGTTGATGATCCGGCTGGAGATCACGGCGAGCACCTCGGCCGGTACGCGTGCCCAGTCGGCGGTCATGCCGTCCACTGAGGTCACGCAGCGCAGGGCGAGCGCGTTCTGGTAGGTCCGCTCGTCCCCCATCACGCCGACGGTGCGCACCGGCAGCAGCACCGCGAAGGCCTGCCAGATCTCGTCGTACAGATGGTTCTCCCGCAGTTCCTCGAGCAGGATGCGGTCGGCGTGGCGGAGGGTCTTCAGCCGCGACTCCTCGACCGCGCCGAGGACCCGGATCGCCAGGCCGGGGCCCGGGAAGGGATGGCGCCACAACAGGGCGTGCGGCAGCCCGAGCTCGGCGCCGAGGGCGCGGACCTCGTCCTTGAACAGGTGGCGCAGGGGCTCGAGCAGCTTGAGGCCCATCTTCTCCGGCAGCCCGCCGACGTTGTGGTGGGACTTGATCACCGCCGACGGCCCCTTGACCGAGACCGACTCGATCACGTCGGGGTAGAGCGTGCCCTGGGCGAGCCAGGCGGCGTTCTCGAAGCGCCGCGCCTGCTCTTCGAAGACCGCGATGAACTCGTGGCCGATCGCCTTGCGCTTGCGCTCCGGATCGGTGACGCCTTCGAGCTTGCCGAGGAAGCGCGGGCCGGCGCGCACCACGGTCAGCGCGCCGAGGGTCTTCTCGAAGGCCGCCTCGATCTCCTCGGTCTCGTTCTCGCGCAACAGCCCGTTGTCGACGTGGATGCAGTGGAGCTGGTCGCCGATCGCCCGGTGCACCAGCGCCGCCAGCACCGACGAGTCGACGCCGCCGCTCAGGCCGAGGATGACGTGCTCCGCGCCGACCTGCTCGCGGATCTGCGCGACCGACTCGGTCACGAAGCCCTCCATCGTCCAGCCGCCCTCGACCCCGCACACCCCGTGCACGAAGTTGCCGAGGATCTTCCGTCCGCGCGGCGTGTGCGCGACCTCGGGGTGGAACTGCAGGCCGAACAGCCGCCGCGCGGGATCGGCGATCGCCGCGAGCACCCCGCGCTCGGTCTCGGCGGTGCGGGAGAAGCCCTCCGGCAGCGAGACCACGCGGTCGCCGTGGCTCATCCAGACCGGCTCGCGCTCCTGGCCGCCGAGCCCGGCGAAGACGCCGTCGAAGGCCGAGACCTCGATGCTGCTGCGCCCGTAGGTTCCCGGGAAGCCGCCCTGGACCTCGCCGCCGAGCAGGTGCACCAGCAGCTGCATGCCGTAGCAGATGCCGAGCACCGGCCGCCCGAGCGCGAACAGGCCGGCGTCGATGCGCGGGGCGTGCTCGCCGTACACGCTCTGCGGTCCGCCGGACAGCACGATGCCGGCGTAGGCCTCGAGCCCCTCGCTGCGCGTGAAGGGGAAGATCTCGCAGAACACCCCGAGCTCGCGGATGCGGCGCGCGATCAGCTGGGTGTACTGCGAGCCGAAGTCGAGGATCGCGATGCTCTCGGCGGGCGTGCTCATGCGGGATTCTCCAGGAGCTGTGGATTGGTTGCGAACCAGGCCTCCCTCACGCCTCCAGCGCCTCCTCGGCGGGCTTGCGGTCGACGTACACTCCGTCGACGCAGGCCATGCACAGGCCGCCGGGGCGGTCGAGCACCTCGACGAGCTTGGCCTTGGACAGGAAGGCGAGCGAGTCCGCCCCGATCTCCGCCCGGATCTTCTCGACGTCGCCCTGGTGGCGGGCGGCGATCAGGTCCTTGCGGGTCGGGATGTCGATGCCGTACAGGCACGGATTCCGGAAGGGCGGGAAGGTGATCAGCACGTGCACCTCGGTGACGCCGAGGGCGCGCAGGCGGCGGACCATCTTCCGCAGGGTCGTGCCGCGCACGATGCTGTCGTCGACCAGGCACACCCGCCGCCCGCGCAGGGACGGCTTGACGAAGATGTACTTCAGGTCGGCGGCGAGCTCGCGCAGCTCCTGGCTGGGCTGCTGGAAGCTGCGGATCGCGGCCCGCTTGATGATGCCGCCGTAGGGCTTGTTCCACAGGCGGGCGAGCCGGGTCGCGGTCGCGATCGGCGTGTCCGGCACCGGCGCGACGACGTCGACCCGCTCCTTGAGCGCGGAGAACTCCTCCGCCATCGCCGTGCCGAGCTTCTGCCGGATCTCGTACACGTGCTGGCCGAGCAGCACCGAGTCGGTCTCGGCGAAGTAGACCGGCTCGAAGGAACAGAACGCCGGCTGCTTCGGCCGCACGATCGCCTGGTGCACCTCGCGCTCCATGTCGACGTACACGACCTCGCCGGGCGCGAGGGGCCGGATGTCGGTGTAGTTCCCCATCAGGTTGAAGGCGGTGGTCTCCGAGGCGAAGGCGTAGCTCTTCTCGCGGGTCGCCTTGCGGCCGAAGCTCAGGGGCCGCACGCCGTGCGGGTCGGTGAAGCCGATCATGCCGAAGCCGTCGAGCAGGGCGACCGCCGCGTAGGCGCCCTGGTCGGTCAGCCGGTCCATCAGCTCGCGCAGGCTCGGGATCAGCTTCTCGCGGAAGAACTCGACGCCGGGCTGGGCGCGGTAGGCCTTGAGCTCGACCAGCGACTGGCAGAGCGTGTAGAGCAGGATCTCGACGTCGCTGTTGGTCGCGAAGGACCAGCCGTCGGCGAGCAGCTGCGGCTTCAGGGTCTCCATCGCGAGGTGCCCGTTGTAGGCGATCGCCATGCCGGGGCGGCTGGTGAAGCGCGGCTGGGCGTCGTTCTCGAGGTCCTCTTTGGAGGTCGTCGTCGCGTAGCGGTTGTGGCCGATGCCCATGCGCCCCTTGAGGGCCGTCATGTCGAAGTCGCGGAACACGAAGTCGACGTCGTGGGGCCCCCGGTGCCAGTAGAACCGGTCCCCGGGGTTGTAGGTCGCGATCCCGGAGGAGTTGCAGCCCCGGTTGCGGGTCGCGTAGAGCCCGAGATAGATCTCCTGGGCGACCTCGCGGTCCGCGCTGACACCGACGATGCTACACATGCGCGCCCCTTTCTCTCAGTGCCGGAAGTGCCGGGTGCCGGTCATCAACATCGCGACCCCGAGCTCGTCCGCCCGCTTCGTGACCGTCTTGTCCTTCTTCGACCCGCCGGGCTGCACCACATAGCGCAGGCCGTACGCGGCCGCCGCCTCGACGTTGTCCGGGAAGGGGAAGAAGCCGTCCGAGGCGAGCACCGTGCGGGCTGCCCGCTCGTCGTCGAGGGCGTCGCCCTCCAGGCCCTCGCGGCGCAGGTTCTCGAGCATCTTCTCCGCGGCGATGCGCAGCGCCCCGACGCGGTTCGGCTGGCCGGCCCCGATGCCGAGCAGCTGCAGCCCGCCGTCGGGGAGCTGGCGCGCGATCGCGATCGCGTTGCTACGCAGCTGGCGGCTGGCGAGCACGGCGAAGCGGGCGAGGGGCATCAGGCTCTCCGGGAAGGGCGTCGCGGTCGGGCAGGAGTGCTCGTCGAAGACCGCGTGGTCGACGTCCTGCGACAGCAGCCCGCCGCGGATCGAGATCAGCTGCTCGCGGTCCCGTCCGGGCTCGAAGCGCACGACCCGCAAGTCCTTCGCCTTGACGAGCAGCTCCTGGGCCTCGGCGCTGATCTCCGGCGCCGCGAGCACCTCGAAGAAGCGGCGCTTCCGCCCCTTCCCGAAGCCGAGCACGTGCAGGGCGCCGACATCGACGGTGGTGTTGAGCGCGATCACCGAGCCGAAGGCGCTGACAGGGTCGCCGTCCCAGGCCCGCTCGACGGCCAGCGCCGCGGTCTCGCCGGTCGCCAGACCGCAGGGGTTGTTGTGCTTGACGACGGCGCAGGCCGGCTCGTCGATGCTCGAGACCGCGTCGATCGCCGCGTCGAGGTCGAGCAGGTTGTTGTAGCTCAGGGGTTTGCCCTGGCTCGAGCGGTAGACGGGGCCGCCGGGCCGCTGATAGTAGTGCGCGGTCTGATGCGGATTCTCGCCGTAGCGCAGGCTGCCCGCCTTGTCGAGGGCGAGCAGCCGGCGGCCGGGATCGCCGCCGAGGGCGTCGAGGATCGCGGCGCGCTGGAAGGCGACCTGGGCGACGGCCGACGCGGCGAGCTCGCGCCGCATCACCTCGGACAGGCAGCCCTGCTCGCTCAGCTCTTCCAGGATGTTCCCGTACTGGGCCGGGTCGCTGACCACCGCGACCGACTTGTAGTTTTTCGCCGCCGACATCAGCATCGTCGGCCCGCCGATGTCGATGAAGGCGAGCAGCTCGTCCCCGGCCAGGCCTTCCTGCTGCTTGGACTCGAAGGGATAGAGGTTGCACACCACCATGTCGATCGGCTCGATCTCGAGCCGCGCGGCCTCTTCCGCATCCTCGTCGCGGCGGAAGAGGACGCCGCCGAGCAGCCGCGGGTGCAAGGTCTTGACCCGCCCGCCGAAGCACTCGGGGAAGCGCGTGAGCTCGGACACCCCGGTCACCGTGAAGTGCTCCCGCAGGAGCCTGGCCGTGCCCCCGGAGGCGACGACATCGAGCTCCGGGTAGAGGGCCTTCAGGCTCGCGACGAAGTCGACGACCCCGGTCTTGTCCCACACGCTGACGAGGACGCGTTGCATGGCGGGCTCCTTCAGGGTTGGTACGCGGCGACCACGGCGGAGAAGAGCGCGAGCCCCTCGCCGTGGGACGGCAGCGTCTCGAGGCGCGTCCACCAGGGGTGCTGGTGGGGACGCAGGAAGGCCTCGGGGTGTGGCATCAGTCCGAGGATGCGCCCGCTCGTGTCACACAGGCCAGCGATCGCTCCGAAGGAGCCGTTGGGATTGGCGGGATAGCGCTGCGTGGTGTGGCCCTCGGCGTCGGCGTAGCACCACAGCACGTGGCCCTCGGTGAACAGCCGGGCGAGCACCTCTTCCGGCCCGATCAGCTTGCCCTCGCCGTGGCGGACGGGGAGGAACAGGCGCTCGAGGCGGGCGCAGGGGGAGCCGTTGGGGGAAGCGACGAGCCGCACCCAGCGGTCCTCGAACTTCCCGGAGTCGTTGTGCACCAGCGAGACGACGGCCTCGTGGGAACCGCCGAGCCCGGGCAGCAGGCCGGACTTGACCAGCACCTGGAAGCCGTTGCAGATGCCGAGGACGAAGCCGCCCGCGGCGGCGAAGGCGGCGAGCTCGTCGCGCAGGCTCACGCCCCGGGGCCGCGCATGCAACAGCAGCTGGGCGAGGGCGAGCCCGCTGCCGAGGTGGTCGCCGTAGGAGAAGCCGCCGGGCAGGCTGACGCTGAAGAAGCCGTCGAGGCCGACCGCGCCGTCGACCAGGTCGTTGACGTGCCGGATGACCGGCTCCGCCCCGGCCAGGCGCCAGGCCTCGGCGGTCTCTTCCTCGCAGTTGATGCCGTGGCCGGTCAGGACCAGGGCGCGCGGTCTCGCTTCCGTCATATCCAGCTCAGGGTTCGCTTCCAGGCTTCCCGCAGGCTCGCCAGCGGCGCCTCGATCAACAGCTCGTGCTCGATGCCGCGCACCCGCACGACCGGTTCCTCCAGCACCCGCCCGATACAGGCGCAGGCGTCACTGAAACAGGCCTCGAAGGCGGCGGCGTCCGCTTCCCGCACCGAGACCACGAAGCGGCTGTGGGTCTCGGCGAACAGCATCAGGTCCGGCCGCCGCCGCCCGACGTACGGCAGCGCCGCCAGCTCGACCTCGACCCCGCAGGCGCCGCCGATGGCCGACTCGCACAGGGCGACCGCGAGGCCGCCGTCCGAGCAGTCGTGGCAGGAGCGCACCAGCCCCTGGGCGATCGCGTCGGCCAGGGCGCCGTAGCGGGTGCGCGCCCGCTCGAGGTCGACGGGGGAGACCTCGAGGCCGTCGAGGCCGAGGGCGTCGAAGTACTCCGAGCGGGCGAGGTGCTCGCCGGTCTCGCCGAGGATGTAGACGCGCTCGCCGGGGACCTTGAAGTCGGCGCTGACGCAGCGGCGCACGTCGGGGATGCGCGCGGTCGCGGTGACGAGCAGGGTCGGCGGCACCGAGACCTTCTCGCCGCCCCGGGCGAAGTCGTTCTTCATGCTGTCCTTGCCCGAGGTGAGCGGCGTGCCGTAGGCGACCACCGCCTCGTACAGGCCCTCGCACATCTGCACGAGCTTGCCGAGCTTCTCCCGGCCGTCCGGGTTCTTGACCGGATGCCAGGCGGAATCGGGGACGCAGAAGTTGTCGTTCAAGGACCACATGTCGAGGCCGGGAGTGGCGAAGTCGGGCAGGCGGCCGCCGACCGCGACGATCTGCCGGACCGCCTCGTCGACCGCTCCCTGCGCCATACGGAACGCGTCGATGTCGCCGTAGCGGGGGCAGATGCCGTTGGCGACGGCGATCCCCACATGGGGGGTCGCGAAGTCGGGGCAGATCACCGCCGCGTCCATGTGCCCGTCCATGTTCGGCCCGCACAGCGGCTTGAGCGCCGTGCGCCCCTTGACCTCGTGGTCGTAGCGGCGGATCACCGGCTCGCGGCTGCAGACGTTGAGCCGCGCGAGCACGGTGTGCAGCATCGCGCTCAGGTCGACCTCCCCGGGCAGGCGCCGGTCGCGCGGCGGCGGCAGCAGCTCGGCCTCGAGCACCTTGCGCGGCACGCCGTCGTGCAGGAAGTCCATGCCGAGGCAGGCGTACACCTGCTCCTCGTACTTGACCAGCAGCTCGGGGCCGGCGGTGAACCTCCCGACCACGCTGAGCTCGACGTCCCTCCGCGCGGCGAGCGCCGCGAGCGGCTCGAGGTCTTCGGGCCGGACGGCGAGGGTCATGCGCTCCTGGGATTCCGACACGAAGATCTCCCAGGGGGCGAGGCCCGGGTACTTCAGGGGCACCTTCTCCAGCCACACCTCCGCGCCGCCGGGCTGGCTCGCCAGCTCGCCGATCGACGAGGACAGGCCCCCCGCGCCGTTGTCGGTCACCCCGCGCAGCCAGCCGGCGCCGGCCGCCTCGCGCAGGAAGTCCAGGGTGCGCTTCTGGGTGATCGGGTCGCCGATCTGGACCGCCGTCGCCGGCGAGCTGTCGTCGATCTCCATCGACGAGAAGGTCGCGCCGTGGATGCCGTCCGCGCCGACCCTGCCCCCCGCCATCACGATCAGCTGGCCGGGCTCGATGCGCTTGTGGGAAGTCTGCTCGCCGCCGAGCTCCGCCGGCATCAGTCCGCCCGCTCCGCAGAAGATCAGCGGCTTGCCGCGGAAGCGCGCGTCGAAGACCAGGCTGCCGTTGATCGTCGGCACGCCGGACTGGTTGCCGCCGTCCTCGACCCCCTGGCGCACCCCCTCGAACACCGCCTTCGGGGGCAGCATACCGGGCAGGAGCGGGCCCGGGAAGTCCGGGGGCGCGAGGCAGAAGATGTCGACGTTGAACAGGAGCTGCGCGCCGGTGCGGCCGGTGCCGCCGGGGTCGCGGTGCACCCCGACCAGCCCGGTCAGGGCGCCGCCGTAGGGTTCGAGGGCCGAGGGGCTGTTGTGGGTCTCGACCTTGAAAACGAAGTTCTGGGAATCGCTGAAGCGCACGATGCCGGCGTTGTCGTCGAACACCTTGATCAGCCAGCTGTCCCCGCGGGCCTCGAGCCGGGCGCGGATCTCCGCGGTCGCGGCGCGGATATAGGAGCGGAACAGCCCGTCGACCTCGCGGGAGCTCCCGTCGCGCCGGTCGCGGACCAGGATGCGCGCGTTGAACTCCTTGTGCTTGCAGTGCTCCGACCAGGTCTGGGCGAGGATCTCGAGCTCGCAGCGGGTCGGTGCGGCCAGCCCGTGCGCCTCGCGCCCCGCACGCACCTCCGGCCGCGCGAAGTGCTCGCGGATCGCGACCAGCTCGCGCACCGACAGGCTCCACACATGGCGCTGGCTCAGCGCTTCGAGGGCGGCGACGGGCTGGAACAGGTCGAAGCTCTCCGCGTCGAGGTGCGGCGCGATCGCGACCCGGGGCAGGGGGATCGCGGCGGGATCCCAGGCCTCGCCGCGGGCGGCGGTGCAGCTCTGGATCAGCGGGTTGCCGAGCAGCGCCGGCCCCCCCGCCGCGAGGAGCTCCTCGCCGGCGGGCAGCGGTCCTTCGAGCCTGCCGAACAGCCCGTACAGCACGCTGGTGTAGACCTTGGCGTCGGCCGGCCAGGCCTCCGGCAGGGCCGTGCGCAGCACCTCCCCCGCGGTGCGCCCGGTGTTGTCGGTCACCCCGGGCTTGTAGCCGACCTCGACGCAGGCCGCCGGCGCCTCGAACACCGCGCCGTCGACCACCGCACGCTGGGCCACCGGATCGTGGAGGCAGGCGGCCGCGCGGGCGAGGGCCTCGGCGGGCAGGTCGACGCCGAGCCGGTAGACCAGGGCGCTGCGCACCTCGAGCTCTTCCCCGAGCAGCCGCCGGAACAGGGGCAGCGCGCGCTCGGCGCGGACATCTCCCGCGGTGGGTTGCCAGGCGACTTCGATGCGGTGCGCCATCCCCTCAGCCCTCCGGCTCGAAGGTCAGCCGTCCGCCGCGGCGCTCGAGATAGCTGGGACCTTCCTCGGACACCGTGGCCTCCGGGGGGCAGGGCGAGACCCCGAAAGCTCCCTACGTTAGCCATCTCGCGGGTCGAATACAAGGGCGGAGGTGTTCGAGCATCCACCGTTGCTGGCGGAAGGACCTCCGGCTCCTTGGGGTACTGAACGCAGCGTAGGCTCTGCCCCGGTCCGACGAGCGGGTGTAGACCAGGCGTCTGGCACCCTGTGGGGGGAGGGGTTACGAGGCCGTCTCACGAGTCCAGTCACGTCCGCCTTTTCCCGCTTCGCGGGAGGGGGTAAACCCTTCTCCTACATTCGGATAGGACCAACATCCCAAGCGAGGCATGGCTTGCATGCCGCACGTCCGAGATCACCCGTGGTGTGCGTCGGAATCCAATGTAGGGGCGGGGTTTACCCCCGCCCGCCGCAGGCGTAGGCGCGTGCGTCAGCGGGTTCCGTGAGACAGCCTCTTTACCCCCTCCCGTCGTTCGTTCGGAACCGACCCTCGCTCACAGGACAGAACCTCTGCAGAGGCTCGATGCGCCCGAGATCTGCCGCAGGCGGAATCCCGGGCATCAGAGAGGCTTCTTCCAGAGCTCGGCGTCAATGGTCGGTTGCTCCCCCAGCGCCTCCAGGAAGTCGCGATGTTCTTCCTCGGTCCAGGTGGTGTACC
>JAUIEM010000237.1 GCA_030428695.1 bacterium | reverse complement strand
CGCGCTCGGCCGTCAGCGCGAATATCCGGTCGAGGGTGGCCTGCGGGTAGATCGTTCCTCCGCCGAAGTTCGACGTGTTCTCCAGAACCACGAGCGCGGTGCGCGCGTAGGCGTTTTCCGGGTGGGTCAGCGCAGCGGCGACAGCGTCGGGGTCTAGAATGCCGCAGTGGCCCGGAAGCAGGTGCGCCTGGGCGCCGGCGACCAGGGCCATCGCGCCGGTTTCGAAGTAGTAGTCGTGACCGTATCGCTCGATCACGACGACATCGCCCGGCTGCACCTCGCCCGGGCCTACCTCGCCCTCGACCGGGTCGAGGAGCCCGAAGCGCTGCTCGCGGCGGTGCTCGCGCGCTTCCCCGACCACGTCGAGGCCGGCCAGCTGCTCGCCCGGCTCTACGCCGACCAGGCCCGCTGGGCCCGGGTCAGCGAGGTGCTCGAGCCGCTGCTCGCCTTCCGCCACGACTACGCGACCAACCACCTGCTCGCCGAGGCCGCCTACCACCGGGAGCTGTTCGACGAGGCCCGCGGCTACTACCTCGAGGCGATCCGCCTCAACCCCGGCTTCGCCGGGGACCACTACCAGCTCGCCAACCTGCACCTGGCCCAGGGCCGCTTCGCCCTCGCCGCGGAGAGCTACGAGCGGGCCGCCGGTTTCGGCATCGCGGAGCCGATGCTGCATTTCCAGCTCGCCTCGGCCTACTTCAACCTGCGCAACAACTTCGGCCGCATCACCGAGGTCGAGGTCGCGTCGGGCGAGGCCGGCCGCATCCACGGCGAGCTCTATCTGCTCGAGCCGGTACCCGGCCAGCCGCAACGCTTCCGCGCCGCCGCCCGCAACAGCGCGATCTACCACGCCGCCCTGGCCGTCGAGCGCGGCCTCGAGGCGACCGCCGACGTCGCCTGGCTGATCGCGAACATCTACCTGAGCGGGCACCGCTACGAGGAGGCCTACACCCGCTACCGGGCGCTCGAGGCCGGGATCGCCGAGGAGGAGCGCGCGCTCTTCCTCTACTACGTCGCCCAGGCCGCCCTCGGCCTCGGCAAGGACGCCGAGTACGTCGAGGCTCTGCAGGAGGCGGTCCGCCTCGACCCGGACGCCTACGGCTCCAGCCTGGTCGAGGCCTACGTCACCGTCGCCGAGCGCGCCGACCAGGCCGGCGATCGGGAGCAGCGGGTGCGCTTCCTCGAGCGGGCGGTCGGCGAGAGCCCCGAGACCGCCTCGCTGCACCTGCTGCTCGCCAGCGCCTACGCCGACGCGGGCAACTACCGTGCGGCGGTCGCCCAGTGGGACATGGTGCTCGCCCTCGAGCCGGACCATCCCCGGCGGACCGAGCTGCTGCAGCGCATCGACGAGCACCGGTAGGGGGCGCGGCCGGGTGACAGACCTCCGCATACTGACCTCCGCAAAGGTTCTGTCCCGGCTCGACGGGCGGGGGTAAACCCCGCCCCTACAGGGGATTCGAGCAGTTGCAGGACAACATGTAGGGGAGGGGTTCACCCCCTCCCGTCGTACGTCGGGAACAGGCCTCCTTCGCGGGACAGAGCTTACGCTGAGGTCAGTAGGTCTGTCCCGCCGGGCGCGCCCTCAGCCCGGTGAATCAAACGGGCTCAGTCCTTCGCGGGCGGCTTCGGCTGCTGCTCGACCTTGGCGAGCTGCAGCCCGCGGGTCGCGAGGATGACGTGCTCGCTGAACAGCTCGACCGAGTAGCGGCCGGGCTCGGGGAAGATCATCCCGCGCAGGTCGAAGTTCATCTCGAGGACGGACAGGGGATCCTTGAAGCGCGCCCGCGCCTTCGTCTCGATCACGACCTTGCGGGTGTTGTCGTGCAGGATGCGGATGCCGAGGGAAACCTCGCCGCGGCCGTCGGTCATGCACGCGTAGATCGCCATCTTCTGGTGACGGCAGGGGAACTTCAGCGCGTGGATGTGGCTGAAGGTGTTGATCAGCGAGCGGTTGCGGGTGCGCGAGTCCTCGAGCACCGTCTCGCAGATCATCAGCGCGAGCACCGTCGGGGCCGGCGGGAAGGGTTTTTCCATGGCGTCCTCTTGGCAGGGTCGCCGCAGTATACCGTCTCGCCCCGTCCGGCCTCGCCCGCTTCGAGCATTTCCTCGAAATGCGGCGGCGCGGAGGCGACAATCGGGCGTGCTCCCCCACCCCGGTACGCCGATGCCCGCCAGGCCGCTCCTCCGCGTCGCGACGCTCGCCGCCCTCGGCCTCGCCCTGTACGGAGCCGGCCGGGGGCTGTACGCGGCGCTGCCGGCGGGTCGCGGGGCGCTCGTCCTCGCCAGCGGGGCCGTGCTCGCCCTCACCGGCACCGCGCTGTGGGTGCTCTGCGCGTGGCGCAGCGGGCGCCGCCCGGAGGTCCTGCGGCCGCTTCTGTACGGCGCGGCCTGCGCCCTGGGCGTGCAGCTCGCGTTCCTGCAGCCCTTCACGCCCCCGGGCTTCGAGCTCGCGCTGGCGGGCGGCGGGCTGGCCGGGGCGCTGCTGGTCTGGCTGCGGCGGCGCTGCCCGGAGCGGTGGCGCCGGCGCGGGGACGTGGTCGCGACCAACCTGCTCGGCTTCCTCTGCGGCCTCGAGCTCGCCCTGCGGCTCGCCGCGGTGCTCTTCCCGCTCTCGCCGCTGCTCGTGACCACGGGCAGCGACCGGCTGGCGGTCTACCGGCTCGCGCCGGGCAGCCTCTACTTCGGCACGACCATCGGCGCCTCCGGCTTCCACGACACCCGCCTCGAGCGGGCCGCGTCGGGGGACACCCTGGTCGCGTGCATCGGCGACTCGTTCAGCACCGGCGTGGTGCCGCTGTCGTACCACTTCACCACGCTCTGCGAGGACAGCGGCTTCGTCGTCGCGAACCTCGGCGCTCCGGCGATCGGCCCCGCCGAGTATCTGCGTCTGGTCGAGGAGGAAGCCCTGCCGCGCGCCCCCGACGCGATCGCCGTGCAGCTGTTCGTCGGCAACGACATCCAGGGCCTGCCCGTCGCGGACTGGCGGCGCAGCGTCGGCGACCGGCAGAACCTGCTGCTCCTGCAGCTGCCGCGCCGGCTGCTCGCGGCCTGGCGCAACCGCTGGCTGGCGGAAGGGACGCACCGCACCGCGCGGAGCGACTTCCCCTGGCTCGAGGATCCTTCGCGGGAGCTGCCGACCTTCAGCGCGGGCGACTTCCTCCACATCGAGCGCAACCGGGTGCGGAGGATGTGCTCTCCCGAGGAAGCCCCCTTCGACGCGCTGTTCGAGGCCCTCGAGGCGATCGTCGCCGCCGCCGGCGACACGCCCCTGGGCTTCGTCCTGCTCCCCGCCGAGCTCCAGGTCGATGACGCCCTGTGGGCCGCGGTCGGGGGCGAGGGCCTGGTGCGCGACCTGCCGCAGCAGCGCATCCGTGTCTGGGCCGAGGAGCGGGGCCTGCCGCTGCTCGACCTCCTGCCCGGGCTGCGCGCCGTGCCGCCCCTGGACGACGGCAGCCGGCACCTCTACCACCTGCGCGACACCCACTTCAACGCCCGCGGCAACCGGGCGACGGCGGCGCAGCTCCGGCCCTTCCTGCGGCGGCTCGTCGCCCGGGGTCGCTGAATCAGGCGGGCTTAATAAGCCTTGGAATCGCCGCCGCGAGCGACGACAATCGGCCCCGGCGGAAGCCCGGAGGAGCGATGTCCGAGCCATCCAAGACCTTCCTGTACCTGCGCCGGGTCCTCCTGCTCGGCTGGCTCGGCCTCGCGATCAACTTCGCCCAGCGCGGCTTCTTCCGTGCGCTCAAGCGCCGCGACGAGCTCGCCGCCTTCTTCGGGGGCTTCACCGATGTCGGCCTCGGCCTGGCCGGGCTCGCGCTGCTCGCGCTCGCCGGGACCGTGCTCGCGCTGCTCGTCCTGTGGAAGAAGGGACGCACCCCCGAGGGCAGCCTGCGCCTCGCGGTCTATTGCGCGGCGCTGGCCCTCGGCCTGCAGCTCGCCTTCCTGCAGCCCTACGACAAGACCCGCTTCTACCTCGCCTGGGCCTGGGCGGGGCTCGGCTTCGCCGCGCTGTTCTGGGTGCGCGCGAAGGTCCCGGCGCGGCTGCGCAAGGTCGGCGATGTGTTGTGCGCCAACGTCGTCTTCCTCGCCCTGGGCCTCGAGATCCTGCTGCGCTGCTTCGCGCTGGTCAGCCCCTCGCCGCTGTTCGTCCAGAGCGGCTCGGACCTGCTCGCGACCTACCAGCTGCGCCCGGGCACGCAGCGCTTCGGCTTCCCGATCAACGCCGCGGGGCATTTCGACGAGCCGTTCGCGCAGGCGGCGCCGGGGGAGACCCTGGTCGCGGCCATCGGCGACTCCTTCAGCACCGGCATCGTGCCCCACTCGCATCACTTCACGACGCTGTGTGAGGACTCGACCTTCACCGTCGCGAACATCGGCGCGCCGGCGCTCGGTCCCGCGGAGTATCTGCGCCTGCTCGAGCGCGACGCGCAGCCCCTCGCGCCGGCGGCGATCAGCGTGCAGCTGTTCGCCGGCAACGACGTGATCGGCTACCCGGAGGAAGACTGGCGCCGGTCGGTCGGCATGCGCGAGAACATCCTCCTCTGGCAGGTGCCGCGCCGCATCCTCACCGCGCGCGCCACCCAGGCGGCGAGCGGGAAGGACGCGGAGCCTTCGCTCGCCTTCCTCGACGACCCCGCGCTCGAGGTGCCGACCTTCACCCCCGGGGAGCACTTCCGCATCGAGCGCACCCGCGCCCGGGACAACTGCGATCCGGCGGCGGAAGACCGCTACGCGGAGCTGTTCGAGGTGCTCGAAGATCTTCTCGCGGACGCTGGCGACACGCCTCTCGGATTCGTCCTGATCCCCGACGAGTTCCAGCTCGACGACGCGCTGTGGGAGCGGATCCTCGAGGTCCACCCCGGGCTCGAGCGCGACCTCCCGCAGCGGAAGATCGGGGCCTGGGCGGAGGAGCGCGGCGTGCCGCTCCTCGACCTGTTGCCGGCCCTGCGTGCGGTCCCGCCCCTCGAGGACGGCAGCCGGCACCTCTACCACCTGCGCGACACCCACTTCAACGCCCGCGGCAACCGCGCCACGGCCGAGCAGCTCGGGCCCTTCCTGCGGCGCCTCGCCCGGGGAACCGGATGAGCGCCGCGGCGACCGGGCAGGGCGAGCGTCCGCAGCTCGAGCTCGAGATCGAGGGCATGCGCTGCGCGAGCTGCGTGCGCTCGATCGAGCAGGCCCTGGAGGGCGTCTCCGGAGTCGAGCAGGTCGCCGTCGACTTTCCCCTGCGCCGGGCCCGTGTCGAAGGGGTGATCGCGGCGCCCGAGCAGCTCGTCGCGCGGATCGAGCAGCTCGGCTTCGCGGTCGTCCCCGGGCCGGCCCTCGCGGTCGCCTGTCCAGAGGCAGCCCGGGAGCGCCTGCGCGCGGAGCTGCGCGCCCTGCCGGGCGTCGCATCGGTGCGCGGCGAGGATCCGCTCGAGGTCGCGGGCAAGGTCTTCGACCGGGCCGCGGTCCGGGAGCTCGCCCGGCGCCACGGCGCGAGCGTGCGCGCCGCGCTCCCCCACCTGCCCGACGACGCGGCGGCGACCCGGCGGGCCCGGCAGCGCATGCTCGTCGCCCTGCTGCTCAGCCTGCCGGTGGTGGTGCTGAGCATGGGCTTCGGCATGGCGGGCGTGGAGGTTCCCTTCAGCGGCCCGATCCAGGCCCTGCTCGGGGCGCTGGTCGTGCTCGGGGCAGGCTTCGGCTTCCACCGCGGCGCGGTCGCGCGCCTGCCCCGCGCCGACATGGACACGCTGGTCTCCCTCGGCACCCTGAGCGCCTTCGGCCTGTCGCTGGTGTTCCTGGCCCGCGGGGAGCCGGTCTACTTCGAGTCGGCCGCCAGCATCGTCAGCCTGGTGCTGGTCGGACGCTGGCTCGAGGCCCGCGCTCGCAGCTCCGCCGGCTCGGCCCTGCGCGGGCTGCTCGCGCTGCAGGTGCGCGAGGCCCATCGCGAGGGGCCGGACGGGACGGTCGAGGAGGTGCCGGTCGACCTGCTGGAGAGGGGCGACCGGGTGCAGGTGCGGCCCGGCGAGACCGTGCCGGTCGACGGGGAGCTGGTCGAGGGCAGCTCGAACGTCGACGAGTCCCTGCTCAGCGGCGAGCCCTACCCGGTCGCGAAGGAGGCCGGCGATCCGGTGGTCGGGGGCACCCTCAACCAGCAGGGCAGCTTCACCCTGCGCGTGACCCGGGTCGGCGGCGACACGGTGCTCGCCGGGATCCTGCGCCAGGTCGCCCGGGCCCGGGCCGGCAAGACCGAGCTGATGCGCACCGTCGACAAGGTCTCGGCGGTGTTCGTGCCGGCGGTGATCGCGATCGCGCTCCTGACCCTCGGCCTGCACGCCTGGCGGGCGGGCTGGTCGCAGGCCTGGGAGCCGGCGATCGCGGTGCTCGTGATCGCCTGCCCCTGCGCCCTCGGCCTGGCGACGCCGATGGCGCTGATGGTCGGCGGGGCGGTCGCGGCGCGGCGGGGGATCCTGCTGACCTCGGCCGAGGCGCTCGAGCAGGTCTCGGGCATCGACCGCCTGGCCTTCGACAAGACCGGCACCCTGACCCGTGGCCGCCCCGAGGTCAGCGGCTGGCGCTGCGCGACCGAGGACAGCGACGCCCTGGCGCAGTGCACGCTCGACCTCGAGGCGCGCTCGGAGCATCCGATCGCCTCCGCGGTCCGGACCTGGGCCGACGGCCGCGGTCTGCGGCCGCGCCCGGTCGAGGGCTTCGCGAACGAGGCGGGCAGCGGCCTGCGGGGGACGGTCGAGGGCAGGGAGCTGCGCGTCGGCACCGCGGCCTGGCTCGGCCCCTGGCGCATCGACAAGGAGCTGCAGAGCTGGGTGGAAGCGGAAGCGGCGCGCGCGCGCACCGCCTTCTACGTCGGGGAGGACGGCCGCGTGCTCGGGGCGCTGTCGGTCAGCGATCCCCTCGCCGACGACGCCCGCCCCGCCCTCGAAGAGCTGCGCGCCCGCGGCCTCGCGCTCAGCGTGCTCAGCGGGGACGCCCCGGCGACCGTCGAGGCGGTCGCGGACAGCGTCGGCATCGACGACCGCAGGGGCGGGCTGTCCCCGCTGGACAAGGCGCGCATCGTGCGGGAGTGGCAGGCGGAGGGGCAGAAGGTCGCGATGATCGGCGACGGGATCAACGACGCCCCCGCCCTCGCCGAGGCCGACCTCGGCATCGCCCTCGGCCACGGCGCCGAGATCGCCTGCCAGGCGGCGGCGATCACCCTGGTCCGGGGGCGCCTGCGGGGGATCGTGCGGGCGCTGCGGCTCAGCGAGGCGATCCTCCGCACCGTACGGAGCAACCTGTTCTGGGCCTTCCTCTACAACGCCCTGGCCATCCCGGCGGCCGCCCTCGGCTTCCTGCACCCGATGCTCGCCGCCGCGGCGATGACGCTCAGCTCGCTGTCGGTGGTCGGGAACAGCCTGCGCCTGCGCGGGGTGAAGCTGTAGGGAACGCCCCATCCGAGGTAGGGTGCGGGGTTTACCCCCGCCCGTCGTGCCCAGGGAACCGACGGTGCAGCCCGTGATCGGGATCTGATCGGTATCGGGATCGGGATCGGGTTTTCGGTCAGACCCTACCCCGGCACCGAGATCACGGTGCGGAAGCCGATCACGTTGGTGCGCATCGACGGGCTGAAGCGGCTGCGCGCGGCGGAACGGCAGACGCGCGCCTGGCTGTCCCAGCCGCCGCCGCGCAGCACGCGCGTCAGGCCGGAGCGCGGCCCGCGCGGGTTCTTGACGCTGCCGCGGGGGTAGGCGCCGTACCAGTCCCAGCACCACTCCCAGACGTTGCCGTGCATGTCGTATAGGCCCCAGGGATTGGGAGGGTAGAGCCGCACCTCGGTCGTCTCGACCAGGTTGTAGTTCGCCTGGCGCGCGGTCAGCGCGGTGCCGGTCGAGTACGGGGTGAGGGTGCCGGCGCGGCAGGCGTACTCCCACTCCGCCTCGGTCGGTAGCCGGTAGCCGGTGCGCTCGCCGCCGAGGAAGCCGACCTCCTCGCCGTCGATGGAGTAGGCCGGCCGCAGGCCTTCCTTCTCGGACAGGCGGTTGCAGTAGCGGACCGCGTCGTACCAGCTGACGCCCTCGACCGGCGCGCGTGTGCCGACACCCTTGAAGCTGGAGGGGTTGGAGCCCATCACCGCCGCGTACTCGCCCTGGGTGACCGGCGTCGCCTTCATGTAGAACGCGCGGGGCAGCACGACCTTGTGGGCGTTCTCATCCGGGTCGCGGCCCCCCTCGAAGACGTCGGAGCCCATCACGAAGTTGCCGGCGGGCACGTGCACCATCTGCAGCGCGACCGCCACCGAGGACGATGAGCCGCTGCCGGACAGCATCTCCCAAGGGGTCGCGTCGACGGCGTCCAGCCGGGACCGGGTGCGCAGGGGATCTTCCCTGAAGGCGGGGAGCTTGGCCTGCGTGCGCAGGGGATCTTCCCTGAAGGCGGGGAGCTTGGCTTGCGTGCGCAGGGGATCCTCCTCGGCGTCGCGCTGCGACTTCGTCCGCGAGGAATCCTCCTGCGTGACCTTCTTCCGGACCGGCGCGGGCGCGTCCTCCAGCGGCGGCGTCCACGAGCGGAAGGCCTCGCGCTTGTCCTCGGGGGGCGGCGTCCACGCCCGGGGCCGGGGCGGCGCGTCGGGGGAGGGCGTCGGGGGCGAGGCCTCGAGGAAGGACATCGGCGTGATCTCGAGGGCGCGCCCGGGCCGCGCGAGGGGCTCGAGGGCCTGGGCGAGGCTGGCGCCGTCGGGGAAGCGGGCGGCGGGATCCTCCTCGAGCAGCCGGCCGATGATCCTCGCCAGCGCCGGGGAGCAGCCGGGCACCCGCGGACCGGGCCGCGCGATCAGGCCGGCGACCAGGGACATGCCGAGGGGCGCGTTGAAGCGCTCCTCCCCGGTCACCAGCTCGTACAGCGTGCAGCCGAGGGAGTACAGGTCGCTGCGCTGATCGACCTGCCCCTCCCACTGCTCCTGGGACATGTAGCCCGGCGTCCCGAACACCGAGCCGGTGCCGCGCAGGGCAGCGGAGCCCTCGGCGAGGTCGGCGAGGCCGAAGTCGGCGATGCGCAGGTGGCCGTCGCGGGTGACGACCAGGGTGGCGGGCTTGATGTCGCGGTGCAGGAAGCCGCGCTGGGCCGCGTGCCACAGGCCGAGGGCGGTCTGCCGGGCGAGGTCGGCGGCGTCCGCCTCGGGCAGGGGACCGTCGAGCTGCAGGCGCTCCTTCAGGCTGCTGCCGCTCGCCGCGGTGACCAGGCAGAACAGGCCCTGCTCCGCGAAGATGTCGAGCTGGGGCACGATGTAGGGGCTGTCGACCGCGGCGAGCCCCTCCATCACCTTGCGGAAGCCCTCCATCAAGGCCGCGTCCCGCGACAGCAGCGGCGGCAGCACGCGGATCTCCACCGCCCGGCTCAACCCGCACTGCACCGCCTCGAACACGGCGCCGAGGGGTCCCGCCCCGAGCAGGGCGCCGAAGCGGTAGCCCCGCACCAGGCGGCCGGAGAAGCCGGCGAAGGGGTCGCTGCGCGGGGCGCGCTCCTCGCTGCGGCGCAGGACCGGCTCGAGCCGCGCCCGCCCGTCGACGAGGAGCACCGGCAGCACCGGGGCGGGCTCGGAGAGGCGGCCGCCGCAGGCGGAACAGAAGCGCGCGCGGAGGCGGTGGGCGGCGCCGCATTGCTCGCAGTACACGGTCGAACTCCCTCGGCTGCGGACGCCGAACGCCGTGGTCGATCGCTGCGCCCGGCCCGCAGCCCTTCGATCTCGACCTCGACTTGTCTTCCCTTGCAGAGTAGCGGTGCGCGCGGGACCCTGCCGGAAAATCATCGGTCCCGTCGCGTGCGAGAAACCGTCGCAAATCCCGGGCCGCGGAGCCTCCCTCAGCCGGCGTCCCTTCCTCCTCCACTGCCCAGGACCAGGCCGGACAGGGCGAAGCCGAGGCCCGCGGAGCACAGCAGCCCGCCGAGCAGGCCGTACAGGACCACCCACAGCTGGTCGACGCCGTGCAGGCGCTCCGCCCCGAACATCGTCAGCCGCAGCACCCCGTCGTCGCCGGCGCACAGGCGCGGCGGCTCGCTGCGCTCGAGGGCCGTGAAGTCGCCCCGCACCTCGCCGTAGGCGTGCAGCCTGTCGCCGACGTCGAGGCGGGTCTCCTCCCAGGTGCGGCTGCCCTCGGACCGCCGCCACTTCACCTCGAAGGCGCGCAGGGTCGCGTCCGGGAGCTCGACGAGCAGCTCGCTCCCGCGGTCGACGAGCAGGAACGGCACGCTGTCCTCGAAGCGCTCGAGGGTCCGGGTGCGACGATCCCCATCGGAGTCCCGATATTCCTCAGTCAGTGTACATTCATAGTACAGGCACCGGGTCTCGCGGTAGCGGGAGGTGACGCCGAGCGAGTCGGCTTCCCGCGCCTCCCCCTCGACCACGGCGGGCCCCGGCTGCAGGGCGATCAGCGGCACGCGCTGGGCCTCCCGCACCTTGCGCAGGGAGACGAAGCTGCCCCAGGTCAGCAGGTGGACCCACAGGCCGACGCCGAGCAGCACCAGTCCGAACAGCGCGCGCATCTCATTCCCCCATGAACAGCCAGGCGACGAGGGCGAGCAGCACCAGGTGGGCGCCGGCGGAGAGCAGGAAGCCCGTCCAGCCGAGGGCCCCGGCGACCAGGCTGCGCTCGGAGGTCGTCGCGTAGTAGAAGCGGCGGAAGCCCGGCCGCGGGCCGAGCACGGGACCCTCGGGGCCGCCCTCGCAGTGGCCGAGGGCGTAGACCTCGTCCCCGGGATCGATGCGCCACTCGGTGTGGCGGAAGCCGTCGACGACCCAGCTGCCCTTCTTCGCGACGGTGTAGGGCTGCTCGAGGCCGGGATCGATCAGCAGCCGCGCGCCGTCCTCGTCGAGCAGCCCGAAGCGCTGCACCCGCCACAGCTCCTCGACCGTCTTCCAGGTCGTCTTCTTCTTGCCGACGACCTGGCGCTCCTTCTTGTAGTGCAGGTACACGCAGGGGCTGTCCGAGTGCGGCCCGCGCAGCTCGACCTCGTCGCCGCAGACCTTGCCGCCGACCTCGACCCAGCCGTGCTGCGCGAGGCTGATCGGGCTGCGCGGCGTCGCGAGCATCAGCCCGGCCATCGCCGCCTTGCTGCCGCCGTACAGGAGCAGCAGGATGCCCATGCCGCCGAGCCCGTAGCCGAGCACCGGGGCCGCGTAGGCATCGCCCTGGTAGGAGAACACCAGGCCGGTGATCGCCGTCGCGACGAAGCCGACGACGAGGACGATCTTCAGGACGAAGGACCAGCATCCGGCGCCCCCGGTCGTCAAATCACGGATCTCGACCGCCATCGACCTCTCCCCAGCGCCGCGCCAGCGCCCGGATCTCCGCCGGACCGCTGCCGCAGCATCCTCCGACCCCACGCGCCCCGGCCGCGATCCAGCGCAGGCAGTCGGCCGCGAAGGCGTCCTCCCGACCGGTCGCCGGGCGCCACGCGCCCCCCTCGAGGTAGCCGTGGTTGGCGTACACCCAGACCGGCCGTTCCCCCGCCAGGCGCACGAGCTCCGGGAGGAACCCGTCGATCACGGCAGGGGCGGTGCAGTTGAGGATACACCCGCGCGCGCCGTCCGCCAGCAGTCCCTCGTAGGCAGCGCCCGGCGCCTCCCCCGAACGCAGCCTGCCGCCCTCGTCGAGGCTGAAGCCGGCGAGCACCGGCAGCCCCGTCGCCCGCGCCGCCGCCAGGGCGATGCGCGCCTCGTCGAGGCTGTTGTGGGTCTCGACCAGGATGCCGTCACAGCCCGCCGCCGCCAGGGCCCGGGCGTGGGCGCCGTGCTCGGCCCGGAGCACGGGCTCCGCCGGCGCCCGCTCGGGATGCCAGCAGTCCTCGACCGGCGGTTGGCTGCCGAGCACCCAGGGCGCCCCGGAGGCCCGCGCCAGGGCGACGCTCTCCGCGGTCAGCCCGGCGGCCTCGGCGGCCCGTCCGACCTTGGCGAGGGTGTGGGGGAAGGTGCGGAAGGTGTTCGCGCACACCGCCTCGACCCCGAGCCGGGCGTAGCTCGCGTGCACGGCCCGCAGCCGGGCGGGATGCTCGATCGCCGCCAGGGCTCCCCACAGGGGCAGGTCCATCGGCACGCCGCGGCGCTCGAGCTCGCTGCCGGTCGCGCCGTCGAGGAGCATCGGACGCGCCGCGGCCAGGCGGCCGGCGAAGCCGCTGCGGGGGGAATTCGACGTCAACTTCCTGACGAGCCTCCGCGGAGAGGGCCCCAGAAGCGCGGAGGCAAGGGGCCCCCGATTTGCTTGCCGACCTCAGCGTAGGTTCTGTCCCGCGAGCGGAGGTCAGTTCCCGAAGGACGACGGGAGGGGGTGAATCCCTCCCCTGCATGTATGTCGCGCATTCGCTCGAAGCTCCTGTAGGGGCGGGGTTTGCCCCCGCCCGCCGAGCAAGGACGGAACTCACGCTGAGGTCAGTACACTATTGCTGCGGGCACCCGGGGTTGCGATGCTCGCACTGTACCACGGACGAGGAGGATGGAGCATGGGCCGGATCGTGTGGCTCACCCTGGCGCTGGCCCTGAGCGGGCTGGCCGAGACGCCGGAGACGCGCCTGCGGGCGCTGGTCGAGGAGCTGTGCGCCGACGAGCTCGAGGGCCGGGTGCGCGGCACCGACGGCGGCCGGCAGGCCGCGGAGCGCATCGCGCGGGCCTTCGAACAGGCCGGCCTCGAGCCCTGGGGGGAGGGCTGGCTGCACGGCTTCGAGACCGCGCACGCGGCCGGCCTCAACGTGCTCGGCTGGCTGCCGGGGCGCTCTGAGCGGGTGATCGTGGTCGGCGCCCACTTCGACGGCGACGGCTACGTCGACGGCTTCCTCGTGCCCGGCGCGGACCACAACGCCTCGGCCATCGCGGTGATGACCGAGCTCGCCCGCGCCCTCGCCGACGCGCCCCGCGAGCACGGCGTGCTGTTCGCCGCCTTCGACTTCGGGCTCGGCGCGCGCGAGGGTTCCCACACCTGCCTGTCCGCGCTCGGGGCCGAGCGCGTGGTCGCGATGATCAACCTCGAGATGGTCGGAGGAGATCCGGTCCCCGGCCTGGCGGACAGCTTCTTCGCCCTCGGCGGCGAGTCCTCCCCCGCCCTGGCCGCCGCCATCGAGGCGACCGCGACCGGGCTCGACGTGCTCGCTGGCGGCATCTACCTCGTCGAGGGGCAGGGTCCGCGGGGGGACTACGAGGCCTTCCGCGCCGCCGAGGTACCGTTCCTGTTCGTCTCGACGGGCGTCACCCCCCACTACAACCGGCCCAGCGACGGGCCGGAGCACCTGAACTACGCGAAGATGGCGGCGCTGGCCGAGTACCTGCGCGGCGTGGTCGCACACCTGGCCGCGGCGCCGGAGGCCCCCTTCCGTGGCGAAGAGTCCCCGCCGACCCAGGTCGAGGTGCGCGGGGTGCTGCACATGCTCGAGAACGTGCTCGCCGACCGCGAGCGCCTCGCCCTGTCCGAGGCGACCGTCGAGGCGCTCGAGAAGCGCGCCGAGAAGATCGGGCGGCTGGCGGGGGACGAAGAGATCCCGATGCGCAAGCGGCGCTACCTGCAGAAGACCCTGGAGATGATCCTGGTGATCATCACGCAGGCCGAGGCCGCGGCGCGCTGATCGCTTCGAATCCCATCCCCCATCCGAATTTGTCACGAAAAAGTCTGCACGATGCGGAAATGCCACCGGCAAGACTCCTCCGGATGGGAGTCGAATGGTCTGTCTCAAAGAAAAAACCCTGCACGTGTACCTCGACGGCGAGCTCGAGCCCGCGCTCCGCGAGAAGATCGCCCGCCACCTCGAGGACTGCCCGCGCTGCCGCGAGCTGGCCTGGCGCCGGCTGGCCTTCGACATCGCGCTGAGCACGGCCGCGGCGACGGTGCCCGACGAGGCCCACCTCGACGACGCGGCCCTCGCCGCCTACCTCGCCCGCCAGCTCGACGACACCGCCCGCGATGAGGCCGAGCGACACCTCGCCGGCTGCCATGTGTGCCGCCGCTGCCTGGTCGAGACGGTGCGCCGCGAGGACGGCAAGCCGGCGAAGCGCCCCTCGCCTCCGAGCCGCCGCAGCCGTGCCCCGCGCCGCCGGCGGCGCTGCCTGCGCAAGCGGGTCCACCGCAAGCGCTGAGCGCCCTCGCGCTCCGGGGAACCTCCCCGGCCCCGCCAGCCGTTGACGCGAGCAGCAGCCTGACTGCGCGCCTCCGTGGGGCACGCCGCGCGGAGCGAGCGGCTGCCTTCTGCTATCCTGGGAGGATCTCCCGCAGCAGCCAGGAGGACCGCATGACCGGTCTGCTCAAGCGCTACACGCGTTGGCTCCACACCCGCTGGCCGGCGGGCACCGTCGAGAAGCTACCCGTCGTCCGTGAGCACGGGCGCACCAACGTGCCCGGCCTGTACATCGTCGGCGACCTGACCGGCATCCCGCTGTTGAAGTTCTCGGCCGACAGCGGCGCGAAGGCGGTCCGTGACATCGCCGCCGACGACAGCTTCCGGAAGGCCCGCGAGGGCAAGGCCGAGGGCGTCCTCGACATCGCGATCATCGGCGCCGGGGTGTCCGGCATGGCCGCCGCCCTCGAGGCCCGCAAGCTCGGCTTCTCCTACGAGCTGCTCGAGGCCTCCGAGCCCTTCAGCACGATCGTGAACTTCCCGAAGGCCAAGCCGATCTACACCTACCCGACGGAGATGGTCCCCGCCGGCGAGATCCAGTTCTCCGCCCAGGTCAAAGAGCCGCTGCTCGACGAGCTCGCCGAGCAGACCCAGGGCATCGAGACCCGCAACGCCAAGGCCGAACGGGTCGTGCGCAAGGGCGGCCTGCTCGAGGTCGAGCTGCCCGACCAGGAGAACATCCGCGCCCTGCGGGTGATCGTCGGCATCGGCCGCAGCGGCAACTTCCGCAAGCTCGGCGTGCCCGGCGAGGAGCGCGACAAGGTCGGCAACCGGCTGTACGACCCGAAGGACCACTGCGACCAGGAGGTGCTGGTGGTCGGCGGCGGCGACAGCGCGATGGAGGCGGCGATCGCCCTCGCCCAGTGCGGCGCGCGGGTCACCCTGAGCTACCGCAAGGCGGAATTCTCCCGCCCGAAGCCCGAGAACATAGAGGCGCTGAAGGAGCTCGAGGTCGACCCCTTCGCCGACGTCGAGGTCTCCGAGCCGAGCAGCGAGCGCGTGACCAGCGCGAGCGGCCCGTGGGTGACCGACGAGCTCAAGCGCGAGCGCAAGACCTCTGGCGTGCCGCCGGGCAAGGTGCGGCTGGCGATGGCGAGCGAGGTCGAGGAGATCGGCGAGGACACGGTCACCCTGAAGTTCAAGGACGGGCGGCCGGACGAGATCCTGCCGAACGAGGCGGTCTTCGCGATGATCGGGCGGGCCGCGCCGCTCGACTTCTTCCGCAAGTCCGGCGTCAGCATCATCGGCGACACGAAGAGCAGGAAGTTCTGGATCACCTTCGCCCTGATCCTGGTGTTCTGCATCTGGAT
>JAUIEM010000236.1 GCA_030428695.1 bacterium | reverse complement strand
AAGGTGGTGCTGTTCTGGCTGAGCTACGACGGGCGCGAGCGCCGCGCGGGCACGCTCGTGTCGGGCGGGAGCACGCGTGAAGAGACCTACGTGGGCGTGCTCTGGCGCTTCGTGGACGCCTCCGATGGACGCACGCTCGAGGAGCGGCGGGTGGAGCCCGGCGAGCGCGAGATCTCGCACGTGGGCTGACCGTGGAGTGGCTCGCCTTCACCTGGGGCCTCAAGCCCGCCGTGCGGCTGCGTCTCCCGCCGCGGGTGGCCGAGCAGCGGCGGCGCGACGCGATCCTCGACGGTTACGCGCTCGCCGAGGCGACCGACGGCGACGCGATCATCCTCTACGTCGCGCGCGAGCCCGAGGCGGCGAAGGCCCTGCGCGACGCCGAGGCTCCCCTGCTCGCGGGCGGCGCGACCGAAGCGGATCAGCGCGCGGGCCACCTCGCGAAGCTCGCCGCCGTCGGACGCTTCGGGGGCGACCGCGCGGACACGGCGGGTGCGTGGGGCGATGTGATCACCCCCGAGCTGCGCCGGAAGATCTACCGGGAGTCGCGCCACCTGCTCGCCGAGCGCGTCCGACGCATCGCCAACGAGCACGCCCGGGAGGCCGAGCCGGGTCCGGTCGGCGGCAACTACACGGTCGAGATGGAGCGGCGCCTGCCGGCGCGCCAGTGGGCCCGCGCTGCCGACGCCGTCGTTCCCCTTCTCGAGGGCCATCCCAAGCGCAAGCGGGTGCGCGACATCCGCCGCACCATCGACGCGCTGCACAAGGGACACAGCCTCGACTTCGGCGCCTGGCAGCGCACCAACTACCTGATCCGCGGCCTCGAAAGGGCGGGCGGGCTCCAGGGCGAGGAGCGCGCGAAGCTGCTGCGTGCCCTCGGCAGGCACGCGGACGACACGCGCCGCGAGGCGGTGCTGCACGCGGTCAACAACCTCGAGACCGCCCTGCGGGCGCTGAAGGGGCTGTCGAGCGGGGGGGACGCGGCGCTCAAGGCGCAGAAGGCCGAGCGCCTGGAGAGGCCCCTGGCCGAGCTGCTCGCGCGCATCGGCGACGGCAGCGCGATCAAGCCCCTGTGGGAGGAGCTGGACCTGCTCGAGCTCCCGCCCTGGGAGCCGATCCTGCGCCGCGGGCAGCCCGACCTCTTCCACGCCCTCCTGCAGAGCCGCAAGTGGCCGCACGAGATCGCCTGGATCTCGCAGATGATCGTCGTCCAGACCCAGTTCCTGGTCGAGTCGAGCAAACGGGACAAGATCAAGCCGCGCAAGAAGGCGCGCCTGTTCATCGCCAAGCTCCGCGGCAAACAGGCCAAGACCCGCACGCTCTCGGCCGCCTCCCTGACGGAGATCGACGTCGCCGTCCACTGGGTCGAAGCGCTCAGCGGCTGCCTGGACAAGGTCGAGGAGTGGATGGGAGGCGCCCACACGTACACCCTCCCGGACCTCAAGAACGCGAAGAAGAGCCTGCTCGAAGAGCTCGCCCTCGCGCAGGTCGACGAGCTCAAGGCCCTGCGCGCCCGTTTCCAGCCGTACTTCGAGAACCTGCGCAAGACGGTCGAGGCGTACGAGAGCGCGACGGGGGAGAAGCAGAAGACGCTGAAGGGGGCGCTCGAGAACCTGATCGACAAGGCCCTGTCCGAGATGGGGACCTACGCCCACGAGAACAAGTATCTGCAGCGCCAGAACGCGACCCTGACCGAGATGGGCCTCGCCAACGAAGGCGACGCGATTCTGGCGTCGGTCAACTTCTTCACCGTCTACAGCGACCTGAAGACGCTGTTCGGCAGCAAGAAGTCCTTCGAGGCGCGCGTGCAGGCGCTGATGTCGATCGGGGTCGCCTGGTCGGACTCCTCGCGGGTCTACATCCAGCTCGCGGACCGCATCAAGAATCCGCCCGTGGAGGAGACCGACACCACCACGGTGGACACGACGACCGACGACACGAACAGCGACGCGACGGCGACGAACGACACGACCGACGACACGACCGGCGACACGACCGGCGACGCGCTCGAGCCCGCGACGGACCTCGACAAGATCCTCGACGGCATCGCCCTGTTCACCGCGGGGCTGTCGACGGCGCTGTTCCTCTACATCCAGATCAGTCGCCTGCGGCGCTTCGTCACCGACGATACCAAGACCTGGTCGGACATCGGCTTCGACGCCGCCGCCCGGCGCGTGCAGGCGGGGGCGCTCGGCGCCCTCGGCGTGTGGAACAGCACCTTCACCACGCTGCGGGCGGGGCTGACGCTGCTCAACGACTTCTTCCCGACCCAGAACACGACCGATTTCCTCGCCTCGGCGGACGTGGTCGGCGCCTGGACGGCCGCCCCTTTGACCGGCTTCACGAAGATGGCGGTCGGGATGTACAAGATGTCCGCCGATGTCGTCTACATGGCCAAGGGCACCCGCCAGCGCATCAAGATGTACAACGCGCTCCAGAAGGAGCAGCCCGAGCTCGACGCGCCGCCGGAAGACCAGCTGAAGAAGGTCGATCCCGACCGGGCGGCGGCGGGGATGGCGGCGAGCCGGCACATCGACAAGCTGCTCCAGCACCGCTTCGCCCAGGACGCCTGGGAGTTCGCCCTCGGGGCGGTGCTGGCCGCGTCGGGCTGCATGTACGCCTCCGGCTACGGCGGGCCGGTCGCCCTCGGCCTGCAGCTCGGCGTGCTCGGCGCGAAATGCGCCGAGTGGGGGGCCAAGAACATCCAGACCTGGTCGCAGGACGTCGTCGCACGCCGCTACGAGAAGGAGCTCGACAAGAAGAGCGGCAGGCGCGCCGGGCTGAAGACCAGCGAGTCCTTCGAGCTCCTCTACCTGTTGAAGTACCTCGCGCCGCGCTACCCGGCCCCAGACCCGCGCTGCCTGCCAGAAGAGTCTCTCCCGAACCGCCAGGAGCTGCCGGACAACCGTCGCCCCTACCCGGACTACAACTACGCCGACAGGCTCAGCAAGCTCAAGGCGATGGACTTCGCCGACATCGACAGCGCGATCGACCACGTCAGGATCGACAGGCTGCTCCTGCTGGGGACCGTCGCGGCCGAGCACGGCAAAGGAGTTGCGCACGACCTCAGCGTCGAGGAGCAGATCTCCCTCGCCAACCTGCGGCGACGCATCGAAGAGCTCGAGGCCGACAAGAAGAAGCACAACCTCCCGCGGCTGACCAAGCGGGTGAAGGCCGCGGTCAAGTCCCGGCTGGTCTCCGACGAGCGGCTACGCTTCCGCGCCCAGCAGCTGATCAACCGCGCCGACGGCCGCTACTCCCTCGGCGAGGACTGGTTCTGGACCGGGCGCAAGGCCTTGCAGCGCAGCGAGGCCGAGCGCGCACAACGCAAGCGGTTCGGGAGCTCCTGGGTGCAGCTCAAGGAGCGCTCGATCTACCGCGCCTGCTACTACCTCACGCAGCGCGGCACCGGAGCCGAGATCGCGCCCCAGGAGGAGGGGTTCTGGGAAGCGCTGCGCGACACCTTCCGTGACCTCGACCCGGGCGCGATCCTGCGCATCATGTTCCTGCCGGACTTCACGAAGGCACCCCGGTTGATGGCGGCGCGCCATCTCAAACACTCCCTCTCGATCGTCAACCTGCACAACAACGGTCCGGAAGGCACGATGCGGCGCGCGCTGATCGACATCCTGGTCCAGGGCAACCGCGCAAAGTTCATCAGAGCCCAGTCGACGGCCGGCGCCGCGAAGGACGACGAGCTGGTCCTGAAGGTCTTCGACACACTGAACAAGAAGGGCAGCGTGACCCGCGAGCACTTCAAGCAATGTCTCGCGGACGTCGGACTCGGCGAGGACTACGAGCGCTACGTCCAGATGTTCCCCGACCCTGGCGAGCTCTTCGCCGCGTTGCTGCCGAAGCTCCCGCGTAGCACCGGATCGCAAGCCGTGAACGGAAAGACCGGCGCGAAACCGGGGACCGGCAAGGACGGCAAGGGACCGGCCCCGGGGGCGGGGGACTTCGACCGCGCGCAGAAGACGTCCGAGAAGCTCGGGGGAACCATCGAGCGCATCGCCTGTCTAGCCCAGGGCGCCAACACCTGCGGCCAGCGCGCGGCCTTCCACGCCCTGCAGTTGCTGAGCGGCGACGACGACGCCCTGACCAACGCCCGCGTGGCGGAGCGGGTCCAGAGCAACGACAACCTGAAGAACATGTACGAGGACGGGGAGGCCGTCAACATCGGCGACGACGATGTGGTCGAGCTGCTCGGCGCGCACGCTGACGAGGTGCCCGTGATCTCGTACCCCGCGCAGGTGCTGTGTCCGGATGCGCTGACCGGCGCCGACGGACTTCGAGCCTTCCTCTCCGGAGACAAGGACCGGCTGGTGACGATCGTCAACACGGCCTTCTTCGCCCAGCTGGACGGGAGCCAGGTCGGAGTGAACGCGGTCCACCACTACTACACGATCGAGCTGTCGCGGCAGCAGGGCGGGCTCCACGCCCGCTACCTCGACTCCCTGGCAGGCGCCGACCGAGAGGCCGATGTCGCCCGCTTCGCCGCCGTGATCGCGAGCGTTCCCGCCTTTTGGGTCGATCCGCCCTCGTCCAGCCCGATCCCCGATCCGGATGTGATGCCTGTGAACATCACGGCCGAGGACGGCGATCCGATCAGCCGTCTCGCCTGTCTGCAGCAGATCGACCTGCGCTGCGGCCAGCACGCGGTCTTCAATGCCCGCCTGCTCGTGGCGAACGGGGACGCCAACCTGGTCGACCGCGACGAGTTCCAGCCCCACCTGGGCAGCAACCACACGAACAACCTCTCGAACGCTCAGCTCGAGGAGCTTCTCGGGGACGACAAGAAGAAGGTGCCGCTGGTCCAGTCCTTCGCCCAGGTCAGGGAGGTGCTCCGGCGCAAGACCGCGGTCTACTACGAGGCCGAGCAGAAGCTCGTCGACTTCGCCGAGGGTGGCGATCGGCTGGTGTTGATCCTCCTGACGGGCGCGGAGGACCCGAAGCTGAGCAGCGACTACCACTGGCTCACGGTCGAGCTCCGCCGCGACGGGAACGCGATCAAGGCTCGCTATGCCGACTCCCTCGGCACTCCGGGGGTGCACGCGCGGCGGACGGAGCTGATCGGGAAGCTGATCGCCGTGTTCGAGGCGGACAACTCTGCGGAGCCGGAGGTGCTGGTCGCGGTCAAGGACGTCAAGAAGGCCGCCAAGAAGGCCGACGACAAGAAGGACGACAAGAAGGACGACGCCAAGAAGGTCGACGCCAAGAACGACGACGACAAGGGGCCGACGAAGGAAGACCTCGACGCGGAGCAGAAGAAGCGCAGCGAAGACCGGGACAAGGTACGCCAGGCCCTGGTCAAGGCCGGGCGCAAGTACATGCTCGCCGCTTTCCTCGCCGAGCGGATGGCCAAGCTCTGAGCCCAGACGGCATGGCTTTCGCTTGCCTCCCCCCGGAGGGGGGCGATGCTGTGTTCCGTCATCGGCTTCCTGCTGGTCTGCTCGAGCGGCGGGAGACGCCAAGGTTCCGGCCGCCCCACACCAGGACCTGGCAGTAGCCCGACAGGAGCGGCGCGCCGTCCACCCGGAGGGTGACCGCGCCGCACAGGCAGCTTCCGCGGAAGGGCATCGCGGCCTCAGGCCAGCAGGGCGAGCAGCCAGGAGAAGCCGACCAGGCCGCCGATCGCCGAGCCGACGTTGGACAGGAGGGCGACGAGCAGGACGCGCGTTACGCGGTTCCGGTAGACGCCGCGCACCGAGGTGAAGTCCTCGTGGACGCTCTCGAAGTCGGCGACCGTCGGCTTGCGCAGCCAGGCCTCGACGGGCCCGACCGCCATCGCGGCGCCGAGCAGCGGGTTCAGGCTGGTGATCGGCGAGGCGACCAGGGCGGTCAGGATCGACAACAGCTTGCCGCCGGCGATGGCGGTGAACAGCGCACCGAACACCGCGTTCGGCAGGATCCAGGCGGTCAGCATCTCCTGCACGCTGAGGTCGGCCTTCGTGAAGTAGCCGTACGCGAAGGCGCCGACGATCGCGATCGGCAGCACCCACTTCAGCACCGCGACCAGCTTCGAGGGAGGCGGCAGCACGCGCAGGGGCTCGATGTCGATGTCGCTGTCGAAGACCCGGCGCATGCCGGGCACGTGGGCGGCGCCGACGACCCCGACGACGTTCTCGCCGCCGCACGCCTTCAGGCCGGCGACCATGTACTTGTCGCGCTCGTCGATCAGCGGCGCTTTGACCTCCGGGACTTCCTTCGCGAGGGTCTCGAGCATGCCGGACAGGTTGGACTCCTGCTTGAGCTCCTCGATGTCCTCGGCCTTGAGCTCTTCGCGGCTGAAGACGCCGGCCAGGATCGAGCTCATCAGCCCGAGCTTCTTCCACCAGCCGAGGTTCGCCCAGGTGCGCTTGAGGGTGATGTGCACGTCGCGGTCGATCAGCTCGACGCGGGCCCCGACCTCCTGGGCCTTCTCGACCGCCGCGATCAGCTCGGCGCCGGGCTTGACCCCGAGCTTCTGGCCGATGTGCCGCTGATAGGCGCTCAGGGCGAGGTTGGCGAGCAGGAACAGGGTGCGGCCGGAGCGCACGACGGCGAAGATGTCGGTGTCCTGCCAGGTGGTCTTGTCGCTCAGGGCCTTGTAGCGCGCGTCGCAGAGCTCGACGCAGACGACGTCGGGGCGCGTGTCCTCGATGACCTGGAGCACCTCGGCGACGCTCTTGTCGGACACGTGGGCGGTGCCGACCAGGGTGTAACGCTTGCCGTCCGCCTCGATCTGCGAGACGGTGTCCGAGAGCTGGGGACCTTGTTCCACGGGGCCTCCTTTGGCGTCGGGGAGGATAGCATCCTGCGCCCGCGGCGCAAGCTCCGTTGCACGGCGAGTCTTGCGACCTCCGGGCGGCGGGCCTATAACCGGGGCTTTGCAAGGAGCCCCCGTGCGCGCGATTTTGGCCCTGATCGCCCTCCTGAGCCTGGCCGGCTGCGTCGGCGACATCCGCGAGACCACCACCCTGCGCACCTCGACCGAGCAGCTCTTGCTGTCGACGGCCGCGGAGCGGGCGATCGCCCGCCTGCCCTTCGACTCCCTCGGGATCGCCGGGCGGCGGGTGTTCATCGACGACACCCGCTTCAGCAGCTACGACAAGGGCTACGTGCTCAGCGCCCTGCGCCACTTCCTCAGCGCCCGCGGGGTGGTGCTGATCGAGGAGGTGAGCGACGAGCCGGAGCGTGTCCTCGAGCTGCGCAACGGCGCCCTCGGCATCAACGACGCGAGCTGGGGGATCGGCCTCCCGCCGTTGCCGTTGCCGATTCCTCAGACCACCCTGACCACCCAGACACCGTCGCTCTACCTGTTCTACCGCGACAAGCAGGAGGGCTGGGCGAAGCTCCAGCTCTGGGTCTACGATCCGGACACCCGGGGCTACATCGCCAGCTCGGGGGACCTGTGGGGAAAGGCCTACTACAGCGCCTGGTGGATCTTCTTCATGGGGCCGTTCGACTTCTCGAACGACATCTACCCCGACGAGGACGCCCTCGCCGATCCGCCGGAGAACGCCGAGGAACAGCCGGATGCGGGCTAGCCTGCTCGCGCTCCTGCTGGGCGGTTGCGTCGGGCATCTGCACAGCACGACCACCCCCCGCACCGCCCGGGAGATGCTGCTGGTCTCGACGGCCCATCAGCGCGCCCTCGCCCGGCTCGATGCGACGCCTCTCGCCGGGCGGCGGGTGTTCGTCGACCTGCGCTTCCTACGCTGCTACGACGAGGACTACGTCGCCAGCGCCTTCTTCCAGATGCTCGCCGAGGACGGCGCGCTGCTGGTCCGCGAGCGCGAGGAGGCGGACGTCATCGTCGAGGTGCGGGCCGCCGCGGGGGGCGGGATCTGGCACGGAGACTGGATCATCGGCATCCCGATCCCCTACCCGGAATACTACGTGCCCGAGGAGCATCTCGAGAGCGTGCCCTTCCTGCTCGAGATCGGCTACTCCCTGCGCGAGGGCTGGGCGCGGCTGGTCGCCTTCGCCTACGAGCGCGAGAGCGGCCGCTTCGTCGCCGGCCTCGACGGCTGGGGCCGCTCGCATATCGGCTTCACCGAGAACGTCTACCCGCCCGCGACCATCCTCGAGACCCTGCAGGAGAAGGTCGAGTAGGATCGCGGCGCTGTCCCGAGGAAACACCGTGCGCTGGCTCCCGCTCTGTGCGCTCCTGTGCGGCTGCCTGGCCGCCTACGACCACGACGCCACGCCCCACGTCGGGCCGACCCTCGACACCCTGGCCCTGTTCGCCGACGACCGCCCGACCGGCGTCGTCGAGACCGCGGACGGGCGGCTGTTCGTCAGCTTCCCGCGCTGGTGGGACGTGCCGCGCCACGCGGTCTCGGAGATCCTCCCCGGGGACCGGCGGCCCTGGCCGGACCCATGGTGGAACGCCTGGGACGGGGAGGAAGCGAGCGCCGACAGCGCCCTGGTCTGCGTCCAGAGCCTGACGCTCGACGAGCGCGGCGAGCTGTGGCTGCTCGACCCGGCGAACCCCGGGCTCCAGCTCGGCACCATCCCCGGGGGGCCGAAGCTGGTCGCCGTCGATGCGCGGGGCAGGGTGACGCGGGTCCTGCCGATCGGGCCGGAGGCGGCGCCGGAGAACAGCTACCTCAACGACGTGCGCATCTTCGAGGGCCGCGCCTACATCACCGACTCGGGCACCGGCGCCCTGGTCGTCGTCGAGCTCGCGACCGGCGAGGCGCGCCGGCTGCTGGCGGCGCATCCGGCCCTGCAGGCGGATGCGGACACGGTGCCGCGGGTCGGCGGGGTCGCCTGGACGGCGTTCGGCAGCGCGCCCCGGGTGCACGCCGACGGCATCGCCCTCGACCGGCGCCGGCGCATCCTGTACGTCCACGCCCTGACCGCGCCGACGCTGTATGCGATCCCGCTCGACCGGCTCGGCCCGGAGGTTCCCACCGAGAGCCTCGGCGCGGCGGTGCGGCCGGTGCTCGACACCGGACCGGTCGACGGCCTGGCCTGCGACGACGCCGGGCGGGTGTACTGGACCGCGATCGAGCGCGACGCGATCGAGCGGCTCTTGCCCGACGGACGGGTCGACACCGTCGTCCGGCATCCGGAGATCCGCTGGCCGGACGCGATCGCGATCGCCCCGGACGGACGCTCGCTGTGCTTCACCACCTCGCAGATCCATCTCGACTGGCCGTTCAACTTCTTCCGCGACCGCCGCACCGAGCCCTTCGGCCTGTACCGGGTGCCGGTGCGCTTCCCGGTCCGACGGGAGCTGCTCGGGGAGAGCGTGGAGGGCCGGCCGCTGCTCGCCCTGCACTGCGGGGACGGCCCGCGGAGCGTGCTCGCGATCGCCGGCATCCACGGCAGCGAGCCGGCCGGCGTCGCGCTCCTGGAGAGCCTCGCGGACAGCCTCGCCTGCGGCCAGCTGCTCGGCGACAGCCTGACGGTGACGATCGTCGCTCGGGCCAACCCCGACGGGCTCGCGGCCGGAAAACGGGGCAACGCCCGCGGCGTCGATCTCAACCGCGACTTCCCCGCCGCCAACCGCCGCGATCCTCCCCTGACGGAGCCCGAGTCGGTGGCGCTGCATGCCCTGATCGAGCGGCTGCGGCCGGCGCGCATCCTCAGCATCCACCAGCCCCTCGCCTGCGTCGACCACGACGGCCCCGGGGCGGAGCTGGCGGCCGCGATGGCGACGGTCTGTCCGCTGCCGGCGCGCAAGCTCGGAGGACGGCCGGGGTCGCTGGGCTCCTGGGCCGAGGAGCTCGGCATCCCGGCGATCACGCTCGAGCTCCTGCCCGGCGAGGAGGAGCTCTCCGCCGCGGCCCTGCAGGCGCGCTACGGGGCGGCGCTCGAGGTGTTCGTGCGGGGGCGCTGAGAGGCGCCGCGGCCGTCCTTGCCGGGAGGGTGCGCTTGCACGATACTGCGGCCCTGGGCGCAGGCAGGGAAGAGGACCCGGACGCCCGCCGCGCGCCGGCGGACGGCACGTCACGCGTGACGGAGCCGCGGCCACCGCGCCGATGCGCGTCACGGGAACGGAGGCATACCATGCGTGAGATCGAAACCGTCGCCCAGGTCGAGGAGCTGCTCGCCAGCGGTCAGGGCTTCCGCCAGGTCGTCATCCAGGGCCTCGACCTCTCGCCCTTCACCGCCGAGCTCTGCGCCGCGCCGGTCGTCGGCTCGGTCTTCCTCGGCTGCCGCCTCGAGCCCGCCGCGCTGCGCGCCCTGGTCGCGGCCGGGGCGCTGGTCTTCCCCGAGCTGCCCGCCTTGCCGTACCGGCCCTACCGGCCCGGGCTGTACACCTGCGAGGAGCTGCTCGAGGGCTTCGAGCCGGGCGTCCCCGGCAGCTTCGCCCGCGACGCGCGCGACAGCGCGATCTACCGCCACGCCCACAGCTTCACCGAGCGGAGCGTGTTGCCGATCCTCGAAGCCCTCGCCCAGCGCCTGCACGACCACGCGATCGACGACGCCCTGCAGGATCTGCTGCGCGACCCGCGCCACCCCCGCCGGGTAGTCGCGATCATGGGCGGGCACAGCATGGGCCGCGACGAGCCGAGCTTCCTCGCCGTCGCGCGCATCGCCCGGACGCTGACCCGGAAAGGCTACTTCATCGCCTCCGGCGGCGGGCCCGGGGCGATGGAGGCGGCCAACCTCGGGGCCTGGTTCTCCGCCTACGACGACGGCGCGCTGGACGGCGTGGTCACGCGCCTGGCGGTGGCGCCCGGCTACCGGGACGAGGGCTACATCGAGCGGGCGCTGGAGGTCCGCCAGGAGTTCCCGGACGGGGCCGAGAGCCTCGCCATCCCGACCTGGTTCTACGGCCACGAGCCGACCAACGTCTTCGCGCCGTACATCGCGAAGTATTTCTCGAACAGCCTGCGCGAGGACGGGCTGCTCGCGATCGCCCAGGACGGGGTGATCTACGCGCCGGGCAGCGCGGGGACCATCCAGGAGGTCTTCATGGACGCGGCCCAGAACCACTACGGGACCTTCCGCCTGGTCAGCCCGATGGTGTTCTTCGGCCGGCGCTACTGGACCGAGACCAAGCCGGTGTTCCCCGTGCTGCAGAGCCTCGCCGCCGGGCGCCAGTACGGCCGGCTGCTCGTGCTCGCAGACGATGTCGACGGGGTCGTGCGCGGTATCGTCGAGAACCCTCCGGAAGCCTTCGCGTGAGCCCGCGGACCCCGCCCGGCCACCCCCTGCATCACCGTGGCGGGCTCGCCACCAGGCTCGCGCGGCTGCGGCCGGACCTGCCCTGTGCTCCCGCATCGGCGGCCGGGCGGCCGTCGATCGCCTGGTCGACGGGCTGTACGACGGGATCGAGGCCGACCCGGAGCTGCGCACGCTGTTCCGCAAGGAGCTGGGGGAGGAGCGCGCCCGCAGCAGCGCTGCGCGCTACGGCGGCTACCGCGGCGTCGGCCCGCGGCACCGCGACAGGGTCGACGCCGCGCCCGGCGGGAGCTGCGCGCGCCGCTCGGTCGGGCCCTGGGGTATCGTCAGGAGCTGTCAGCCGTCGAAGCGGAAGCCGAACAGCGCGATGTCGCGGGCGTAGCGCTTCCCGACCAGGGCGGCGAGGGCGGGGGTGTAGAAGGCCCGGTAGGAAGCCCGGCGCTCGCGGTTGAGATGTGGCAGGCGCTCGCGGAGACCGAGCCGCTTCCGCACCATCTCCCAGTCCTCCGCGAGCCGTTCGAAGCGCCCGACGAAGTCGAGCCGCGGCGCCCCGTCCCGCATCGGCAGGAAGCAGTGCTGGGAGCGGAAGTGCGGGTCGGCCTCGGACTCCGGACAGATGGCGACGAAGCGCGCGAACTCCTCGAAGGACATGCCTGCGCGCAGGCCCAGGGGGTAGAGCCGGAGGAAGGACCGACGCGCCCCGTCGACCACCCGCGGGCCGCTCGTCGCGGTCGCGAGCTTGTTCTTGTAGCAGGAGACCAGGCGGTCCCAGGGGTTGCGGACGAAGGCGAAGGTGAACCAGCTGTCGTAGGCTCCGCGCTCGAAGTCGCTCCAGCCCGCGCGCGGCAGCCGCTCGTCCGCATGCACCCGCGGTACGGGAGGGAGCCCGAGCGCGTTGCCGAGGGTGCGCTTGAGGCTCGAGGAGGCGACCTTCGGGATGTCGACGAACAGGCCCCGGGGGCCGGCAAGACGGACCCCGAGGGGGCAGGGCGGCTCGGCCCGGAGCAGCGTCCGCAGCGGGCCCAGCCGGCGTCGACGCAAGGCGCACAGGGTGTCGCGCCCGGCGACCCCGGTGGTCGGCAGCCCCTCCCGGCGCTGGAAGGCGCTGACCGCGACCGCCGTCTCCCGGCCGACCCGACCGTAGCGGGTCGGGTGCCAGAAGCCGGGCGGCTGCCCGGGATGGGTCAGGCTGAGGGCGAGCTGCAGGGCGACGACGTGCGGCCCCGCGGTCCAGACCCAGAGGGGCTCGCACTCGTTGGCGAAGGGGCGGCTGTCGTCGGGGGCGGGCCACCGTCGCAGCGCTTCCAGCTCCCGCCGCCGCGCGCCGAGGCCGCGCAGGAGGCGTGCGATCCGCTCCAACTCCACCTCCCCTGGCCGCGACCTGCAGAGCACAGGCGCGAGCCTCAGGGCCCGAACAGGAACAAGTCAGGCATTCGGGCGCGCCTGCGGCGTGATGTTATTGTGGCACTTGCCTCACTCCACCTCCACCGACCTCCGTCCCTCCCACGTGCCTCGGTCGGGCCGCTCGGCCGCTTCGCCGCGTACCTCGCGGAGACGGCGTTCGGCCGCTGCGGGCCCCTTCCGGCGCCCTGCTGACCTCCGCAGAGGTTCTTCCTCGTCCGGCGGGCAGGGTCATCGAGAGTTGTCTGACAGCATGTAGGGGAGGGGTTCACCCCCTCCCGTCGATGGCCAGGAACCGACGCCCCCCTCCGGCACAGACTTTTGCGGAGGTCAGTAGTCTGCGCTGCCGGGCGCGCCCTGGCGGTCGAGCCGGCGGTCCGCCTTCAGCGTGAACTTCGCCCCGCAGGAGTGCTTGACCCGGGCCCCCTCGCGGCCCGGCGCGAACTTGACCCGGTTGCCGCAGCCGGGGCAGTGCATTCTCCGCTTTTGCAGGGGCCGCGCCGACTGCACCGGGCGGCGGGGCCGGCGCCGGGCGGCGGGGGGCGGCGTCAGCGGGGCTTCCTCCGCCTCCGCCGCGTCCGCCCGGGCGGGCTCCTGCGCCGGGAGCTCTGGCGCGACGCGGTCGAGCAGCGGCGCCGAGGCCTCCAGCTCGAAGACCTCGGCCGGCAGCGCGAGCTCCGGCGAGGAGGCCCCCGGCTCCCGCACCGCCCGCACCAGCGGCGCCGGCGTTGCGCCGAGCAGCTCCTCCGGCACATCGACGACCTGCGAGGCGAGCTCCCCCTCGAGGTCGAAACCCTCGAGGATCGCGAACTCCCCGGACAGCTCGACGTCCGCCGCCCCGTCGTCCGGATCGTCCCAGCGCTCCTCGCCGAGGGCGATGCCGGCGAAGGCCGGCCCCTCGCCGGAGACCGCGGGGCGCAAGAGCGGCACATCCGCCGGCACATCCGCCCCCTTGAGGCGCAGCTTCGGGCTCTGCGCGGGGGCCGGCGCGACGGTGAAGAGCCCCCGCACGTCGTCGAGCATCAGGTACAGGCAGGGCACCGCGACCAGGGTCAGCACGGTCGCGAAGGCCAGCCCGAAGCACAGCGAGACCGCCATCGGGATGATGAAGCGGGCCTGGAAGCTGGTCTCGGTCATCAGCGGCGCGAGGCCGGCGATCGTGGTCAGGCTGGTCAACAGGATCGGCCGCACGCGCTTCTTCGCCGCCCCGATCACGCTGTCGAGCAGGCGCCGCCCCTCGCGCCGCGAGACGTTGATGAAGTCGACCAGGATCAGGCTGTCGTTGACCACGATCCCGCACAGCGCGACGATGCCGATCAGCGACATGAAGCTGATCTCCATGCCGAGCAGCAGGTGCCCGAAGATGATCCCGATCAGGGCGAAGGGGATCGCGGCCATCACGATCAGCGGCTGGCTGTAGCTCTTGAACACGGTCGCGAGCAGCACGTAGATCAGCACGCAGGCGACCAGCGTGACCACCCACAGCGAGCCGACGCTCTTCTGGCTCTCGAACTGCTCCCCCCGGAAGCTGAGATCGAGCGCCCCGATGCCGGCCTGGGCCTGCAGGGCCTCGACCGCCTGCAGGGCCGAGGTGCGGTCGCGGTCGACGTCGGCGGTGACGGTGGTCGCGCGCTTGCGGTCGACCCGCCGCAGCACCCCCTGGCCCCGGCGCTCCTCGAGCACCGCGACCTCGCGCAGGGGCAGCTTGTCCCCGCCGGGGCTGTAGACGAACAGGCCCGCGAGCTGGCCGGGGGTCTCGAGGGCTTCGCCGATGTGGCGGACGACGATATCGAGCTGCCCGTGCTCTTCGTGCCAGGTGCCGGCGACCAGCCCCTGCAGGGCGCCCCGCACCTGGGCGGCGAGGCCGCGCTCGGTCAGGCCGAGCACGCGGCCGTAGTGGGTCAGCCGCAGCCGCACCTCGGCCTTTCCGGGCTCGGCGTCGGTCGCGACGTTCTGCACCCCCGCGAGCTGTACGAGCCCACTCTGCACCCGGGCGACCGCGGCCTCGAGCTGCCCGTCGTCACCGCGCACCTCGATCTGGATCTCCGGACCCGTCGGGCTGCCCGTGTCCGCGTGCCAGCTCGCGCTCTTCAGGCCGGGCAGCCGATCGGTGGCGGCGCGCAGCGCGGTCAGGATCTCCGCCGAGCCGCGCACCCGGTGCTCGGCCCCGCGCAGCTCGAGGAAGACCTGGCCGACGTGGGCGCCGGTCGTGCCGCTGCCGGCGCTGGTCATCGTCGTCGTGCTCTGGCGGAAGCCGATCAGCGAGGTGATGTGCAAGAGCTCGGGAACCTCCCGCCGGCACATCGCCTCGACCTCCGCGATCACCTCCTCCGTCCGCTCGAGAGGCTCGCCGACCGGCAGCTCGAGGCTGCAGAACAGGGCGTCGGCCTCGGCGTCGGGGCTGAGGTGGAAGGGCACGAGGTAGGTTCCGACCACCACGCTGAGCACGGTCAGGCACACCAGCGCGAGCACGGTCGCATAGCGGAAGCGCAAGAGCAGCCGCAACACGGGGGCGTAGAGCTTGTTCAGGACCGCCCGCTGGGCGGCGTCCATCCATCGGTGCCAGAAGAACTTGTGCCGCTTCTTCGCGCTGGCGAGCGAGCGCGCGAGATGGCACGGCAAGAGGATCAGCGCCTCGACCAGCGAGACGAGCAGCGCGACGGAGACGACCAGGGGCAGTGGGCGGATCACGTCCCCGAGCCGGCCCTCGACCATCATCATCGGCAGGAAGGCGGCGATGCTGGTCAGCACCGCCGCGATCACCGGCCAGCCGACCTCGGTCGCGCCGCGGATCGCCGCTTCGTCCGCCGGCAGACCCTCCTCGAAGTGGCGGTACACGTTCTCGCCGATCACGATCGCGTCGTCGACGATCATGCCGAGCACGACGATCAGCCCGAACAGCGAGATCAGGTTCAGCGTCAGGCCGACGAGCCCCATCACGATCAGCGTGCCGAGGAAGC
>JAUIEM010000235.1 GCA_030428695.1 bacterium | reverse complement strand
CGAGCTGGCCGGTGTCGCCGAGGCCCCGGATCAGGACCTTCCGCCAGTCCTTCGGCCCGAGCAGCAGCGCCCGCAGCTCGCCGACCAGCGGGGTGCGCAGGAAGCCGAGCGGCGGCGGCACCACCGCGGTGGGCGCGCCGAGCAGGAAGAGCCCGCGCCCCCAGTCGGGATAGCGTGCGATCAGGCGCGCGGCGATGCTTCCCCCGACGCCCTGCCCGACAAGGATTGCCCGTTCGACCCGGCGGGAGCGCAGCCAGCGATGCAGGCGCGAGGCCTGCGCTGGAATCCGCAGGTCGCCGACCACGGCGGCGGAGCGACCGAAGCCCGCCAGATCGGGGACGAACACCTGGTGGGTGGCGGAGAGCGCGGCGACCAGCGGGCCGAAGATGCGGCCGCCGAAGGGGATCCCGTGCACGAGCACCACAGCCGGTCCCGCACCGCTGACCTGCACGAACAGATCCCCCACCGGTCCTCCTCTGCGGCTGGACGTCTTCCGATTATGCCCTCCGCGAGCGCACGGATCCAGCCGGGCTGTGCACCCGCAGGAGAGATTAGAGGTTCAAACTATTCCGACATCGAAATAGCAGCGACGTGAAAGCTTAGAAGGTCAAATTGTTCTTCACGCGAAACAGCTGCAATCAAGAGTGGAATAGTCAGGGTTTCCCTTGACGCACCTGGAGATTTCGCATATCCCTTTCGTACCGGAGGTTTACCAAGACCGACCCGGATTCTCAGGGCCCTTCTTGGCGAAGAGCCACCGAATCTGGACCACTGGCCCTGTGCCCGTGACGTCGAACAATACAAAGGGAGATCGCGATGGCCTACGTTGTGACCGAACGTTGCGTGAACTGTCGTTACACCGACTGTGCGGGCGAATGCCCCGTTGAGGATTGCTTCTACGAGATCAAAGATCCCGCGATGCTGATCATCAACCCCGACGAGTGCATCGACTGCGCGCAATGTGTCCCCGCCTGCCCGGTCCTCGCGATCTGGCCCGAGGCCGAGGTCCCCGAGGTGTATGAGAAGTGGACCGAGTTCAACGCCGAGCACTGGTCCGAAGGCGAGCCGGTCAACGAGTGCACCCAGGCCCTCGAAGGCGCGCGTTCGCTCGAAGAGATCAAGGAGTGGGAGGCCGAGCAGGGTTGGGACGTCGAAGACCCCAGCGAAGCGTAGCCACGTTCCCCCTAAGGGCCCGGAAAAGAATAAGTCAGGCATTCGGGCGCGCCTGCGGCGTAATTGTGGCACTTGCCTCATTCCGAATAACACCGGTATGCGTCATTCGCCAAGCACCACAATTCCTGCCGCATCCGCACCCTCGGTGCTCTGACTTATTCTTTTCCGGGCCCTAAGCGAAAGCGAGCGGCCTGGCCGCTCGCTTTTCGCATCGGTTCCCGGCGCTACCGTGAAGAGGAGCTGACCAGCTTGGACGTCGGCTTCGGGTGGGTCTTGCGCTTCTTCTTCTTCTTCTTCGCGACCTTGGGAGGCTCGAGGCGGCGCGGGTTCTCGCAGCGTCCGACCACCTCCTCGACAGCGTGGACGAGGTCGCCGAGCGCGATGCTCCAGATCGGCACGTCGAGGCTCTCCGCGTAGTCCTCCGCGCGGCGCAGCATGTTGAGCAGCGACCGGGTCGTCACGCTCGGCACGCGCTCGGCGAACAGCACCTCGCCGGTCAGCACCTCGAGCAGCACGTACAGCACCGGTCCGCCGGCCTCGAACTGGACGGCGTCGAAGGCGTAGACCAGGCCGCCGTTGCGCTTGAAGCGCTCGTGCAGCTTCGTCGACGCCGCGCGCTCGGTGTCGAACAGCGACATGTAGTAGTGGAAGGCGTTCTGCAGGGTGCGCTGGGTGACGCGGATATTCAGCTGTTCCATGTCCCGCCACAGGGCCCGGAAGGTCTTGCCCTCGGACAGACGCTTCTCGCCGATGTAGAAGACGAGGTCGAGACCGAGGTTCGAGTGGCTGATCGCGAGCACGCGCGGCTCCGGAGGCCGGTAGCGCAGCTTCGGGTTGGGACAATCTTCCGCGAGACAACGCTTCTCCTTGGAGATCGTTCCGATGCGGCCCTTCAATGTCCAGAAAACGTGGGCGGCGTGCTGCGAGATCCGCAGCTTGCCTCCACACAAAGGACAATGAGTCTCCTTTGCGGTGAACTCGCAGCGCGTATAGGTACCGCTTTTCAACCTGATACTGGCAGGCATGTGGTGCTCCTTCCTCTGGTCTATATGTGGTATCGGAAGCGAGCGATGGCGAGTTGACTCATTTTTCTGCATTTCTGCCGCCGGGAGGGCTGAAGATGTGGGGCCCGAGCGCCGATGTCCGGCCGGATGCGGTCTGTCGATGCGGACGGTCGTGCCGATGGAGGCCGGGCCGACGCGCGCTCGTGGGGAGCGGATCGGGGCGAGCCGCAGGAGGAAAAACAGGTGACGGGCCGCAGCCCTGTGGTTTAGGATAACGGCTCCGAACAGTCCGCCGCAGCCGTCCACACCGACGACAACCCTGGGGGAAGCGCCCATGGCGGGAGAGCACTTCGACATCAGCGCGAGCATCGGCTACGTCGACGAGGAGTACCGCAAGTGGCTCGCGGACCCGCAGTCCGTCGACCGCGAGTACCAGCTGTTCTTCGCCGGCTTCCAGACCGGCCTGAAGAAGTCCCCGGCGCCGAAGGACAACGGCGGGGGCGCGACGGCGCCGCTGCCCCCCGTCCGGCGCAGGTCGCGCGGCTTCGGCCCGGCGACGCCATCGGGGCGGATCCTGGTCGACGCGTCGACGCCGCACCAGACGGACGTCGACTCGCTGATCTACCACTACCGCGACCTCGGCCACATGGCCGCCCGCATCGACCCGCTCGACGTCCGCGAGCGCGCGACCGAGCGGATGCAGCTCGAGAACTTCGGGCTCGACGACAGCATGCTCGACAAGAGCTTCGATCCCGGCCACCTGTACGGTCAGGAGGCCCACGGCAAGATCACCTTGCGGGCCCTGGTCGACGTGCTCGAGGAGACCTACTGCGGCACGGTCGGAGCCGAGTACATGCACATCCTCGAGACCGAGGAGCGGCGCTGGCTGCAGCACCGCATGGAGACCGTCCGCAACCGGCCGGACTTCAGCGCCGAGGAGAAGCGCCGCATCTGGACGCGCCTGACCGAAGCCGAGCTGTTCGAGAACTTCCTCCACACCCGCTACGTCGGGCAGAAGCGCTTCAGCCTGCAGGGCGCCGAGACCCTGATCCCGATCATGGACGCGCTGGTCGAGTACGCCCCCGAGGTCGGCCTCGAGGAGGTGGTGATCGGCATGCCGCACCGCGGGCGGCTCAACGTGCTCGCACACGTGCTGAAGAAGAGCTACCGCTTCCTGCTCGGGGAGTTCGAGGACAACTTCGTGCCGGAGTCGATGTACGGCGACGGCGACGTCAAGTACCACATGGGCTTCTCCGCCGACCCGGTCAACGCGACCGGCAAGAGCCTGCACATCTCGCTGACCGCCAACCCGAGCCACCTCGAGGCCGTCGGCCCGGTCGTCGAAGGCAAGGTGCGCGCCAAGCAGCGCCAACGCAAGGACTCCGAGCGGCGCAAGGTATTTCCCCTGCTCCTGCACGGCGACGCCGCGGTCGCCGGCCAGGGGCTCGTCGCCGAGACCTTCAACCTGTCCCAGCTCGACGGATACACCACCGGCGGCACCGTCCATATCATCGTCAACAACCAGATCGGCTTCACGACCTCCCCTGACGAGGCGAAGTCGACGCTGTACGCCTCGGACGTCGCGAAGATCGTCAACGCCCCGGTCTTCCACGTCAACGGCGACGACCCCGAGGCCTGCGTGTTCGTCACCCGGCTCGCCCTCGACTTCCGCCAGCGCTTCCGCAAGGACGTCGTCATCGACCTGTGGTGCTACCGGCGCTACGGCCACAACGAGATGGACGAGCCGGCGTTCACCCAGCCGCTGTTCTACCGCGCGATCGACAACCATCCGCCCACCCAGAAGGTCTACACCGACAAGCTCAAGGCCGAGGGGAGCCTGAGCGACGAGGCGATGGCCGAGATCCAGCGGCGCATCGAGAGCGACCTGAACGACGCGCGGGAGTCGGCGCGCGCGGCGCCGATGCGGTACAAGACCGACCGCTTCCAGGGCGTCTGGAAGGGCATCACGACCCGCTACAAGCCCGTCGACTTCAAGACCGGCGTCGACCTCGCGGTGCTCGAGAAGGTCGTCGGCGCGATCTCGTCGGTGCCCGAGGGCTTCACGCCCCATCGGAAGCTGAAGCGGCTGCTCAAGCAGCGCGCGCAGGTCTTCGAGAAGGACCGCGTCGACTGGGCGATGGCCGAGGCCCTCGCCTTCGGCAGCCTGCTCGAGGAGGGCTCGGGCGTGCGGCTGTCCGGACAGGACTGCCGGCGCGGGACCTTCAGCCACCGCCACGCGGTGCTGTTCGACTACAAGACCAGCGCGCCGTACACCGCGCTGGCGAGCCTCGGCGGCGAGGATGCGGACTTCTACGTCTACAACAGCCTGCTGTCCGAGGCCGCGGTGCTCGGCTTCGAGTACGGCTTCTCGCTCGCCGAGCCGAACATGCTGATCCTGTGGGAGGCGCAGTTCGGCGACTTCGCCAACGGCGCCCAGGTGATCATCGACCAGTTCATCGTCAGCAGCGAGTCGAAGTGGCAGCGCTGGTCGAACCTGGTGATGCTCCTGCCCCACGGCTACGAGGGCCAGGGCCCCGAGCACAGCAGCGCGCGGCTCGAGCGTTTCCTGACCATGTGCGCCGAGAACAACATCATCGTCTGCAACCTGTCGACGCCGGCCCAGTACTTCCACGTCCTGCGCCGCCAGGTCCGCAGCAACATGCGCAAGCCGCTGGTGATCATGTCGCCGAAGAGCCTCCTGCGGCACCCGCGCTGCGTCTCGCGGGTCGACGAGCTGACCCACGGCGTGTTCAAGAAGCTGCTCGAAGACGAGTCCGTGCCGGCCGAGGCGGTCACCAAGGTGCTCTTCTGCAGCGGCAAGGTGTACTACGACCTGCTCGCCCACCGCGAAGAGACGGCCGACACGAAGACCGCGATCGTCCGCATCGAGCAGCTCTACCCCTTCCCGGAGCAGCAGCTCTTCGGTCTCCTGTCGCGCTACCCCAACGCCCACTCCTTCGTGTGGGTGCAGGAGGAGCCGAAGAACATGGGCGCGTGGACCTTCGTCCAGCCGCACATCAGCTCGCACTGCGGCCGCCTCGACTACGTCGGACGCGACGCCGCCGCCAGCCCGGCGACCGGCTCATTGACGATTCACAAACGGGAGCAGAAGGATCTGGTCACGCAGGCCTTCACGCTCTGAGCGCATCGGGAGACCCGCTCCCCCAACCCGCTGAGGAGAGTCCATGCCCTACGAGGTGAAGTTCCCGTCCGTCGGGGAATCCGTCGTCGAAGGAGTGTTGTCGAAGTGGCTGAAGGCCGACGGCGCCTGGGTGTCCGTCGACGAGCCCCTGTTCGAGGTCGAGACCGACAAGATCTCGCAGGAGATCGTCGCCCTCGCCGCGGGCGTGCTGTCCATCGGCGTGCAGGAAGGCGAGACCGTCTCGATCGGCCAGGTCATCGGCACGATCGACACCGATGCGAGCCGCCCCGCGGGAGAGCCGGAGGAAGCGGCGAGCGCGCCGGCTCCCGCCGACTCCGGGAGCGCTTCGGGGGTGGTGGCGGCCAGCGCGCCCGCGACGCCGGCGACCTCGCCCTCGGTCCGCCGCATCGCCACCGAGAGCGGGCTCGACCTGCAGGCGGTGCAGGGCACCGGCCCCGGCGGCAGGATCACCAAGGGCGACGCCCTCGCCGCCGCCCGCGCGCAGGCCGCCCCGAAGCCCGCGCCGGCCCCGGCGCCGGCTCCCGCCCCGGCGCCGACGCCGAAGCCGGCCCCGAGGAAGAGCGGCGAGCGCAGCGAAGAGCGCACGCCGATGACCAGCCTGCGCCGGCGGATCGCCGAGCGGCTGGTGTCGGTCACCCAGTCGACCGCGATGCTGACGACCTTCAACGAGATCGACATGAGCGCGGTCAAGGCGCTGCGCAGCTCCTACAAGCAGGCTTTCAAGGAGCGCCACGGTGTCAAGCTCGGCTTCATGTCCTTCTTCGTCAAGGCCGCCGTGCGCGCCCTGCGCGACTACCCGCTGCTCAACAGCCGCATCGAGGGCGAGAGCATCGTCACCCCGAGCTATGTCGATGTCGGCATCGCGGTCGGCACCGACCGCGGCCTGCTCGTGCCGGTGCTGCGCGATGTCGAGCAGATGAGCTTCGCCGATGTCGAGCTCGGCATCGTCGACTACGCGACCCGCGCCCGCAACCGCAAGATCAAGCTGTCCGAGCTCAGCGGCGGGACCTTCACGATCACCAACGGCGGCGTCTACGGCTCGCTGCTGTCGACGCCGATCCTCAACCCGCCCCAGAGCGCGATCCTCGGCATGCACAAGATCGAGGACCGGCCGGTCGCGGTCGACGGGAAGGTCGAGATCCGGCCGATGATGTACGTCGCCCTGAGCTACGATCACCGCATCGTCGACGGCGCCGAGGCGGTCGGCTTCCTCGTCACGATCAAGAACTGCGTCGAGAACCCCGAACGCCTGCTGCTGGAGGTCTGAGCGATGAGCGACACGACCTTCGACCTCGCCGTGATCGGCGCGGGCCCGGGCGGCTATGTGGCGGCGATCCGCGCCGCCCAGCTCGGGCTGAAGACCGCCCTGATCGAGAAGGACAAGACCCTCGGCGGGACCTGCCTGAACATCGGCTGTATCCCCTCCAAGGCCCTGCTGCAATCCTCCGAGCTCTACCACCAGGCGAAGAAGGGCTTCAAACGCCACGGCATCGTCGGCAAGTTCGAGCTCGACCTCAAGGCGATGCTGCGTCGCAAGGACGGCGTGGTCAAGCAGCTGACCTCCGGCATCGCCCACCTGATGAAGAAGAACAAGGTCGACGTCTTCCATGGCCTCGGCGTGCTGCAGGGCGACGGACGGATCGCGGTCCACGGGGACGAAGAGACGGAGGTCCACGCGAAGAACATCATCATCGCGACCGGCTCGTCGGCGGTCGAGCTGCCCTTCGCCCGCTTCGACGGCGAGCGTGTGGTCAGCTCGACCGAGGCCCTGAGCTTCCCCGAGGTCCCCGCGCACCTCGTCGTGATCGGCGCCGGCGCGATCGGCCTCGAGCTCGGCTCGGTGTGGCGTCGGCTGGGGGCGAAGGTCACCGTGGTCGAGATGCTGCCCCGCATCGCCCCCGCCTCCGACCTCGAGGTCGCCAGGGCGTTGCAGAAGTCCCTCGCCGGCCTCGGCATCGAGTTCCTGCTCGAGGCGAAGCTCAAGGCGGTGCGCACCGAGGGCGGCCTGGCGGCGGAGGTCGAGGTCGGCGGGGAGGTCCGCGCGCTCGATTGCGACAGGATCCTCGTCGCCGTCGGCCGGCGCGCCCACACCGCCGGCCTCGGGCTCGAGAACGTCGGGCTGGCGACCGACCGCGCGGGCAAGATCGCCGTCGACGCGCACTTCGCGACCGGCGTCCCCGGCCTGTACGCGATCGGCGACGTCGTGCGCGGGCCGATGCTCGCCCACAAGGCCGAGGACGAGGGCATGGCCTGCGCCGAGCTGATCGCCGGCAAGGCCGGCCACGTCAACTACGACGCGATCCCCAACGTGATCTACACCTGGCCCGAGCTCGCGTCGGTCGGCAAGACCGAGGAGGAGCTGAAGGAAGCCGGCGTCGCCTACCGCTCCGGCAGCTTCCCCTTCATGGCCAACGGCCGCGCGAAGGCCGCCGGCGAGCGCGACGGCATGGTCAAGGTGCTCGCCGCCGAGGACGACGACCGCCTGCTCGGCGTCCACATCGTCGGCCCGAACGCCTCCGAGCTGATCGCCGAGGCGGTCACCGTCCTCGAGTTCGGCGGCGCCGCCGAAGACATCGCCCGCACGGTCCACGCCCACCCCACCCTCTCCGAGGCGGTGCGCGAAGCCGCGCTCGGCGTCGCGGGGCGGACGCTGCACTTCTGATCCGACTTCGCGCCGGCTGCCGGCTGGAGGGGGAAGCCGGGCGCCGCGCGACGGCGCCCGCGCCGTGGCGCGGAGGCAGCCCGGGTTTCCCATCGTCTTCCGGGGCGGCGCAGCCGCCACGGAAGACCATGCGAAAGCGGTTCTGGAGCTGCTGTGTAGATCAGTCGGAGCGCTCAGCTTGTCGCTGCTTCCCGAGGCGCTGGTCTCGCAAGCCCTGGAGGTCCTTCCCCACCTCACTCCGAAACGGCTCGTCGGTGACCTCCATCCACGTGATGCGGTCCACGCGGAACTCACGGTAGTCCCTGCGAAGCTCGCACCACGCGGCGAGAAGCCAGACCGGAGCGATGAAGACGAGGCACAAGGGCCGAATCACACGTCGGGACTGTCTCTTCGACTCGTCCGTGTACCGGATCTCCACCCGATGCCTGGTGCGGACCGCTCGGCGTAGTCGAGCGAGATCGATCCCCATCGTCGGTCTGTCACGGCATGCACATGCGTAGGCGACAGAACGCCTTGCGTCCTCGGCGAGGGCTTCGGGCAGGGCGGCGATGATCTTGTTGAGGGCCCGACGGGCTGAACGGGCCAGCGCCTCGTCCCCCCAGCTCTCCACCATCTGCGCCCCGAGGGACAGGGCGTCCAACTCCTCGGCATCGACCATCAGCGGCTTGAAGAGGTAGTCCCGGTCGAGCAGATAGCCGACTCCGGCCTCCCCCGCAATCGGAACTCCCGAGGCGCGCAAGTCGGAGACGTCGCGGTAGATCGTACGCACGCCGATCTCCATCTCTGCCGCAAGCTCTTTCGCCGTCACCGCCTCGCGGCGTGCCTTGAGGAATTCGACGATCCTGAACAAGCGGTCCGCTCGTCGCATGCGCCACACCAGCCCATTGACTCACGGGAGGCAGAAAACCGGGCCATCCTGACTGGCTGCTGACAGTACGCTGTCAGCAGGGCCCTGTAAAGTTCCTCTGTGCCGGGTCAACAGCCGCTTGATCGCGAAGACCCGAGAATGGGCTCGACTCCGCCAGACGCAAGAGGAACACACGATGAACCCAGCCGCCGTAACCACACCCTCTGACACGCAGATCGAGGTCGTCCGAAGCTTCGTTGCTCCCGTCGAGCAGGTCTGGAGACCCTTCACCGCTGTCGACCTGGTTCGCCAGTGGATGCTCGGACCGCCAGGATGGTCGATGCCCGTCTGCGAGATGGACTTTCGCGTCGGTGGAACCTACGAGAACGTGTTTCGCGATGAGCGAGACGGTTCGGAGATCGCGATTGTCGGCGCCTTCCGTGCAATCGAAATGCACAGCAGGATCGTCCAGGACGAAGAGCATGTCATCGGCGCTCCTGCCGATAGCCAATGCCAGGCGACGGTCGTCACGCTCACTTTCCGGGAGGCAGACGGAAGAACGACCGTCACCACGTCGATCGAATACGCTTCGAAAGGTGCGCGGGATGAGGCTCTGGCGACGGGGATGGGAGCGGCGATGGAGATCGGCTACTGTCGCATCGATGAGCTCTTGAACCCGGCTGATTCACCGGGATCTCGTCGCGAGGACCCGGAGGCCGCTTGAGATCGGGCGCGCGGGCGATGTCTCAACGCCGCTCCGGCCGCTCCGCGCGCCCGTCTTTCCCGGTATGCTGCTCCCCGGCTGGCGCCGGCGAGCAGCAACATGGGAGAATCCAACTTCGCTGCGCTCGTTGCATTCTCTCACGGCACCTCCGGGAACTCCCCCGCCCGCCAGCGCCGCGCGGCCTCGTCGATCAGCGCCGGGTCGCTCGCGACGAAGTTCCAGCGGATCGCCCGCCGCGCGTAGGAGGCGCCCCCGAGCAGCAGCGCCCGGGACGGCTGGTCGCTGCGCAGGTCGAGGTCCTCGCCGAGGACCAGCAGCTCGCCCGCGGCGACGGGCTCCCCGGCGCAGCGCACGGCCCCGGACACGACGTAGATGCCGAGCTCCTCGTGCTCCTGGGGAAGCCGCAGCGCGGCCCCGGCCTGGAGGGCGAGCTCGACGAACAGGAGCGGCCCGTGGGTCGTGACCGGCGAGCGCTGCCCGGCGAGGGCGCCGGCGATCAGGGTCAGGGTCGCGCCCCCCTGCTCCCAGCGCGGCAGGTCTGCGCGCGGATGGTGGGCGAACGCCGGCGCGCAGGCCTCGTCCTCTTCCGGCAGGGCGACCCAGATCTGCACCCCGTGCAGACGCCCTCCGCGATGCGCGGCGGGGGTCCGCTCGGAGTGGACGATGCCGCGCCCGGCGGTCATCCAGTTGACCTCCCCGGGCCTGATCTCCTGGGCGACGCCGAGGGAGTCGCGGTGCATCAGCGCGCCCTCGAAGAGGTAGGTGACCGTCGCCAGGCCGATGTGCGGATGCGGTAGCACGTCGAGCCCCTGGCCCGGCGGGAAGGCGAGCGGCCCGATGTGGTCGAGGAAGATGAACGGCCCGACCATCTGCCGCGCCCGGGAAGGCAGCACGCGGCGGATCGTCACGGCTTCCGAGAGCCGGGCCTCGCGCCCGGGGATGCGTTGTCGCTCCATCTCTCCCCTCCCCTGCCCTTTCCGCACTATACCAGGGCCGCCCCCTTGACGGGGCCCTCCCCCGCCGGCATCCTCGGGCGTTTTGCGGCCGCCCGGCCGTTCCCCGAGCCCCCCCGGAGCCAGCTGTGAGCGAGGACCAGCCCGCGGTCAGCATCGTCGTGCCGACGTACCAGGAACAACCGAACCTGCGGCCGCTGGCCGAGCGCATCCAGGCCGCCCTCGCGCAGCCCTACGAGCTGATCTTCGTCGACGACGCCTCCGACGACGGCTCGGAGGAAGAGGTCGCGAAGCTCGCGGAGGAGGGGCATCCCGCCCGGATCATCGTGCGTCGAGAGGAGCGCGGCCTGGCCTCGGCGGTGATCCGCGGCTTCGACGAGGCGCGGGCGCCGATCCTGCTGTGCATGGACGCCGACCTCTCCCACCCGCCGGAGAAGCTGCCGGAGATGATCGCGCCGATCGCCGGGGGCGAGGCCGAGATCACCGTCGGCAGCCGCTACGTGTCGGGCGGCTCGACGGCGGAGTGGACCCTGGTGCGCGAGATCATCTCCCGCGTCGCGATCGCCCTGGCCCGGCCCCTGACGCGGGTGCGCGACCTGACCTCGGGCTTCTTCGCGGTCGCCCGCAGCGCCCTCGACGGCGTCGAGCTCGCGCCGCTCGGCTACAAGATCGGCCTCGAAGTGTTCGTCAAGGCGAAGCGTGAGCACGCGATCGTCGAGGTCCCGATCAGCTTCGTCGACCGGGTCGCCGGCGAGACGAAGTTCGGCTTCCGTGAGCAGTGGAACTACCTCGTCCATCTGCGCCGTCTGTACAGCCACTGCTACCCGATCGCCAGCGTCCTGCTTCCGCTCGTCCTGCTTGCTAGTTTGGGGGCGGGCGGCTACTATCTGTGGACACGCGTCCTCTTCCCCTGAGCCGCACTTTCCTTACCTGATGACCGGGAGAGAGCCATGTCGGTGGCAGCCTTCCTCAAGAACGTCGACGCCTTCCAGGGCCTGACCCGCAGCTCTCTGGATCGGCTCACGACCAAGCTGACCGTCCGCGACTACAAGGCCGGCACCGCGATCATCCGGCGTGGCGCACCGGGCGACTCGATGTACATCATCCAGTCCGGGCGGGTGCGCGTGCCGATCCTCGACGAGCGCGGCCGCAAGCAGTTCACCGCCCAGCTCGGCGTCGGCCAGTTCTTCGGCGAGATGGCGCTCCTGACCGGCGAGCCGCGGTCCGCGGACGTCTTCGCCGACACCGAGTGCCGCTGCCTGATCATCTACAAGGATGCCCTGAACGAGCTCCTGCGCCAGCACCCGACGGTCGCGAGCTTCCTGACCGAGATCCTCGGCCAGCGCCTGATGGAGTCGGGCACCATCCGCCAGGTCGGCAAGTACAAGCTGATCGGGATGCTCGGCCGCGGCGGCATGGCGATCGTCTTCGAGGGCATCCACCCGACGCTCGGCCGCCCGGTCGCGGTCAAGATGCTCGCCCACGAGCTGGTCTACGACAGAGAGTTCGCCGACCGCTTCAAGAACGAGGCGCGCATCATCGCGAAGCTGCGCCACGAGAACATCGTCGAGGTGTTCGACACCGAGGAGGCCTTCGCGACCTTCTTCATCGTGATGGAGAAGCTCGAGGGCATCGACCTCGAGAAGATGGTCGAGACGCGCGGCACGATCCCCTACGACCAGGCCCGCGACATCCTGCGCCAGTTCGCCGCCGCGCTGAACTACGCGCACAGCCGCGGCATCGTGCACCGCGACATCAAGCCGAGCAACCTGATCATCAACCCGAAGGGCCAGGTCAAGCTGATGGACTTCGGCATCGCCCAGCATCCGACCCTTGAGGAGGCTCTCGAGGTCAAGGAAGGCGTGATCGGCACGCCGGAGTACATGTCCCCCGAGCAGGCGCTCGGCGAGCCGATCGACGGCCGCTCGGACATCTACTCCCTCGGCATCGTCGCCTACGAGATGCTGACCGGCGAGCTGCCCTTCTCGCACGAAGACCCGGTCGAGACCCTGCGCATGCAGCTCAACGTCAAGCTGCCCGACCCGCGCAAGCGCAACCCCGGGCTGCCGGACGACCTCGTGCACCTGATCATGAAGGCGACCGCCAAGAACCCGAAGGACCGCTTCCAGAGCTGCGCCGAGATCGAGCGCCTGTTCGAGAAGGACAAGAGCGGCGGGCTCAGCCTCGAGACCACCGGGGTCAAGACCCTGACCTTCCTCTACGACAAGCGCCGCGAAGCCGCGCTGAGCGCCTTCCTTGAAGAGGTCAAGCGCAAGGCCCGTGGGATCGCCGGCGTGATCATCCCGAACTGAGCCCTGCCGGACCCACCCCACGTAGCCAAGAAGACCGGGCCTGCCGCCAGGCGCGGGGGGCGCTCAGCCGCGCATCCGTTCGACCGCCGCCACCACCTCACCGCTGAAGCCGATCCCCGTGAACTGCTCCCCATGGCGGAAGCCGCCGGTCGCGTAGACGTTGATCTCGATCAGCTTGCCGCCGATGATGTCGAGGCCGGCGAGCATGATGCCGTCCTCCATCAGCTTCGGGCCGACCGCCTCGGCGATCTTCCGCTCGACCGGGCCGATCTCTGCCGGCTCGGCCTTGCCTCCCGCGTGGATGTTGCTGCGGAAGTCCCCCCTCCCCGGCCGCCGCCGGACAGCGAGCACCTTGCCGTCGCGCTCGAGGATGCGTCCCTCGAGGAGGACCAGGCGGATGTCCCCGTCGACCGCGGCGGGCAGGAACTCCTGGGCGATCGCGTGGCCGGAGCGGCACAGGAGGTCGATGATCTGCTTCAGGTTGCGGGCGCCGGGGGCCGCGCGGAAGACGTCCCGGCCCCAGGTGCCGGTCAGCGGCTTGAGCACTGACTCCGGGCGGTCGGCGACGAAGGCGGCGAGGCGCTTCGGGTCGGCGCTGATCAGGGTCTCGGGGCGCAGCCAGGCGGGGAAGAACTGCAGATAGAGCTTGCTCGAGGCGCGCTGCAGGCCGGCCGGATCGTTGATCACCAGACCCCCACGGCTCTGCAGGTAGCGCAGCATGTCGAGGGAGGCCGCGTGGGCCCAGGCGCGGGCTGGGTCGCGGGCGGGGTTTGTGCGGATCCAGACGGTGTCGTCGGGGCCGAGGGCGAGGTCTGTCAGGGGCGCGGTCTTCAAGGCTCCCAGGCAGCTCTCGAGGGTCTCGAGGCTGTCGCCGGCGACCGGCTGCGCGAACAGGTGCAGGACGTCCGCTTCGAGGCGCAGCCCGTCGACCGCGCCGACGAGCACCTCATGGTCCCGTCGCGCCGCCTGCCGGATCAGCATGCTCGTCGTCTGCGTCGGCTCGAGCTCGCCGACCTCGTTGACCAGAAAGACGATGCGCATCGGATTCCTCCACCCGTGTCGAAGGTTTGGTGATCTCGTAGCCGTGATCTTCGGGGGCCGGGATGCCGAGATGCAGGATGCGCGCGCCGGTGTAGCCGACCGGGTTGACGCTCTTGCCGATCACGACCCCGAAGATCGTCCCGACCGCAACCTGCCACAGCGGGATCGTTGCCGGCAGGATCAATGCGTACAACATCGAGGTGACGAAAAAGCCCTCGTTGACTTCGTGGTTGCGAACACCGGCGAACAGGACTTCCCAGAAGCCGCCGGCGATCATCGTGACAATGTATATCGGCAGGAAATAACTCAGGCCAAACATGAAATTGTCGTAGGTGCTGTTCGGGTCGTGACCCGCACCGAGAAACGCAGTCAATGCCTCGCGCCAGCCCGGGTTGCTGTCGATGCCAAGGGCCAGCATCGCCGTGTGCGCCTGGTAGCCGGTATTCCAGATACCGATCAGTGCACAGGGCGTAACGGCAAACACGACCAGGATCATGACGCGCTTCAGGTCGATCGCATCACGTACATGCGGCGATCCGCGCGTGACGTCTGGCGGCGAATAGAACAGCGTGTCCACCATCTCGTAGACGGCGTGCAGTTTCTCGAACCGCCCGCCGCGCAGGAACAGCGGTTCGAGATCGTCCAGTATGCCGCGTAATCCCTTCATCAGCCGTTAACCTCGATCTCGTCCAGTGTCTTGCGCAAATGCGGGCCATAATCGTACTTGCCGTTGCAAACGAACGAACACAACGCCAGGTCTTCCTCGTCCAGCTCCAGGCAGCCCAGTGCCTGCGCGCTGTCGGTATCCCGCACCAGCAGGGCTTTCAGCAATGGCGTCGGCAGGATGTCGAGCGGCATGATCCGTTCGAAACTGCCGATCGAGACCATGGCCCGGGCGCTGCCATTCTGCGTCGTCGTCAGGTCGTAGGCGCCACCGCGCAACCAGTTCCCGACATAGGCCCGGATGGCCGAGTAGCGATTGACACCGGGACGCATCCAGGACAGGAATTCGCGCGGGCTGCCTTCGCGCAGCACACACACCTGGTTATGGTAGCGGCCCAGCCAGGCCGCGTGGCGCGCCGCGTGGTGACCCGCCAGCACTGACCCGGAGATAACCCGCAATTTCGACGGATTGACTTCGCTCTGCAGCAGGTCGCGAATACTGGCCCCGGCACGGGTCTTCAGCAATCGCGGACGCTTTATCTCGGGGCCACCGAGGGCAATGATGCGCTCGACACTGATGCGCCCGGTCAGAAACAGGCGGCCGATGGCAATGACGTCCTGGTAGCCGATATGCCAGGCAATGCGCGCAGCGCTGACCGGGTCGAGAAAATGCATGTGCGTACCGACAAGACCTGCCGGGTGCGGCCCGGCGAACTCGGCGTGTACGAAGCGGTCGCCGTCCGGACAACGGATGCCGCTGCCGGGTGCCGTGCAAACGTAGGTCTTGTCCTGCCCGAGCCTGGCGATAACCCGCAGGCCGGCCGCAAATGCCGCCGGGTCGCCGGTAATCACTACCGCAGGATCTGCCGCCAGTGGATTGGTATCGATCGCTGTAACGAATACGGCCCGGGGCACGGCATCGGGCGCCGGAATGCGGCTGAACGGCCGGGTTCGAAACGAAGTCCACTGCCCCGATGCGACCATGACTTCGCGGACC
>JAUIEM010000234.1 GCA_030428695.1 bacterium | reverse complement strand
GCCCGACTACCTCGGCTCGCCGGCCGCGACCGACACCTTCCTCCGCGCCCTGCCGGACGCGCGCAAGCGGCGGCTCCGGGTGGTGATCGGCCACCAGGTCTACCGCGGCCTGGGGGAGCACTTCCCGGGGCGACGGCTGCGCACCATCGCGCTCGTGCGGGACCCCGTCCAGCGGGCGCTCTCGGAGTGGGCCTTCCAGCGCATGCGCCACGAGCAGGGCACGGTGTTCGAGGCGGCGGTGCGGCGCCGGCTCGCCCACATCTTCGCCGAGGGGACCGACTTCGCCGCCTGGCTGCGGCGGACCCGGGGAGCGGACGCCGGGCTGGCGAGCTTCTTCCGGCGCTGGGCCTCGGGCCGCGCCTTCGACCCCGCGCGGGTGAGCTGGCATGAGACTCTGCGAGCGCTCGCGGAGGTCGAGCTCGGCGTGGTCGAGGAGCCGCGGGACCTGATCTGGGCGCTGTGCCAGGTCGGGCCCGGCTTCGCCCTGCCCGGACCCTCGAGCCGCGCCAACCGCTCGCGGCCGTACCTCGGCGCGGACGAGCGCGCCGCGCTCGTCGCCGCCCACGCCGGGCGCTTCCTCCGCGACCGGGAGCTGTACCGCCGGGCCCGCGCCGCCAGCCGCGCGCGCTGGGCCCATCCCCTGCGGGCCCTCGCCGGCGCGGGGCTGCAGCGGGGCTGGGCGCTGGCCCAACGCCTCGAGCGCGGGCTGGACCCGCTGCGGGAGGGCCTGGTCCAGCGCTTCCACGACCTCGACGCCTGGCTGGCCGCGGGGCGCCGATGAAGGTCGCCGTCGACGCGACGCGCCCCGGCCTCCCCGGCGGCTGCCAGCCCGCGCGGATGCGGGCCCTGCTGGAAGCGAGCGAGGCGCGCTTCCGCATCTTCTCCCGCGCCCCGCTGCCCGGGCTGCCCGCGCGCCTCGCACCGCGGGCGCTCGGGGGCCTGCCTGCCCAGCTGTGGATGCTCGCCGAGGCCCGGCGCTGGGGGGCGGAGCTGGTGCTGACGGACGAGCGGGCAGCGGCCCTCGCGCCCCCGTCCCTGCGCAGCGTCGTGCGCCTCGACCCGGGCTCGCCGGTCTTCGCGCGCCCCGTCCCGGGCGACCTGCCGGCGCGCTGGCTCGGCCGCTTCGGCCTGCGCCGGGCCTGGCGGCTCGTCGTGCCCGGGCCGGCGATGGAGAGCTGGCTGCCGCGGGGCGAAGACCCCCGGCTGCGGGTCGTGCCGCCGGGGCTCGACCCCCTGCCGACGCCGCGGAGCCCGCCACCGCTCGGCCTGCCCGCGGCCTACGCGGTCCTGACCGGCAGGGGTGAAGGCGCCTGGGAAGCCGCTCGACGCCTGCTCGCCCGGCTGCTCGGCGGCGCGCCGGGCTTCCTGGTCCTGCTGCTGCCCGGGCCTGTCCCCGCCCGGGCGCGGGACGCGCTCGGGGCCCTGGCCGGTCGCTGCGCCTGGCTGCCGGACCTCGACCGGGCGCGGCGGGTGGCGCTCCTGGCGGGGGCCCGCGCGGTCGTGTCCCTCGCCGCCCGGGCGCTCGACGCGGTCGCCCTGGACGCCGCCGCCCTCGGCGCTCCGCTGGTCCTGCCGCGGCGCGGTCCGCTGACCGGGATGGGCGCGGCGGGCACGGTCGACCTGTTCGACCTGCCCGCCCTGCACCGGCTGCACCGGGACATCTTCGCCGCTCCTGCGCCGGTCCTCGGCACCCCAGGCCTGACGCCGGGCTGGGAGGCGGCGGCCGCCGCCCTCGCCGCGGTGCTGGCCGAGCAGCGCGGCTGAGGCCTACAGCACCTCGTACAGGCTGCCGCTGAGGGCGTACAGGTCGAAGGCGAGCTCGCTGAACAGCTCCGGCGGGAGCGTGCGCCAGGGGATCTTCTCGCCGTCCTTGCGGACCTCGATCGAGCGCAGCTCGCAGTCCTCGTGGTCGCTGACGTGGCCGGGGAAGACGCCGCCGTGCGCGACCGTCCAGGCGAACGGCCCGACCGTCTTCGTCTGGCGGTAGATCGCGCCGCCGTCCTCGATGGGCCCGGGCTCGTAGCCGCGGGCGCGGGCGGCCTGGTAGAGGTCGTGCCCGGTGACCAGCGGCAGCTCGCGCAGCAGCTCCTCCGCGCTCTCCGGGAGCTCGTCGAGCCGGAAGATCTTCCGCTCGAGCTGCACGAACCGCGGCTCGAGGCCCTTCTCGTCGAGGAGCTCCCGCCAGCGCTCCGCTTCCTCCTCCTCGAGCTGCACCGGATGGACCACCCGCACCACGCCGGCGGCGGGCAGGCGCAGCGGCCCGTCCCGGTCGCAGGGCCGGCCGTCCTCGTCGAGCAGGAAGCTCCGCCAGCCCTCGCCGGTCTTGACGGCGAACAGCAGGCCCTGGGCCGCGGTCCACCAGATCGGGTTGCCGAGGGTGCGCGCGGCGAAGGCTTCCACCGGCTCCTCCTGCGCCGCGAGCATCGCCTGCTGCCAGCGCTTCTTGCGGGCCGACAGGGTGCGGCGCACGGTCTTGCGGGCCGCGGACAGCTGCTTCCTGGCGGCGGCGGCCCGCTCCGGGTCGTCGCTCTTGCGGGGCTTGGGCAGCGCCTTGCGCTCCTTGCCGCTCGCCTCGTCGACCAGGACGATGCTCCCTTCCGCGGTCAGCCGCGCGGTGAAGCTGCGCGGCCCGAAGTCGAGGCGCAGGCAGCGGTCCGGGCCGAAGCCGCCGTCGCCGAGGCTGTTGTCGACCAGCTCCTCGACGCTGCAGCCCTGGCGCCTCGCGAGCCCCGCCAGGGCGCTCCCGGCGCGACGCTTGAGGGCGGGGGTGCGACCGCTGCGCGACTGGACGTCGAGCACCTGCACCGCCTCGGGCAGGCCGAGCCGGGCGAGGGCGCGGCACACCGGGGCGCCGTAGTCGTCCTGGCGCGAGGCGGCGAGGCGCGGGAGCTCCTTGCGCAGGGTCTCGACATCGTCCGGGCCGCCGAGGATCGCGATGGCCGCGAGCGGAACCCCGCGCGTGGGACCGGTCTTCGCGCGGCGCAGCAGGGTCGCGAGGAAGGCCCGCCGGCTCGCCGGCTCGAGGCGCTCGCGCAGGGCCCGCAGCTCGGGGTTGTGGCGCGGGCCCTCCTTGTCGAGCTGCTGCAGGAACCAGCCGCGCGCGCCCTTGGACAGGGCCGCCCCGCTCGCCAGCCGCAAGGTCGGCAGCCGCGCGCTCCAGGCCGGGTTCTTGCGCGCCCGGGGCAGCGCCGCGAGGGCCTGGTCGAGGGCGCGCTCGCCCGCCTCGTCGCGGCCGTAGGCGGCGACCTTCAGGGAGCGCAGCGCGACGGCGCTCAGGCGCTCGAGCAGCGCGCTCTTGAGGAAGCGGTCCTTCTCGCGCTTGTGGGCCCGTTCGAGGAGCGGCAGCACCGTGTCCCGCCCGGTCGACTCCAGCAGCTCGGCGCCGAGCCGCCGCTCGCGGCTGACGGCGCTGGTCAGCAGCCGCTCCCCGAGGCGCAGCCGCTCGTCGACCGGCAGGGTGAGCAGGTACTGGCGGGCGCTGCGGCTCACGTCCGCGCAGGCGAGCCACAGGCCGGTCCTGCCCCCCGCCTCGAGGCCGTGCGCCGTCGACACCATCGCGTCCAGGCCGAGTGTTCGCCAGCTCTTGCAGGTCCCCATCGCCGGCGTGCGGCGCCAGCCGTGCGTGCGGATGTGCTCGGCGAGGCTGGCGAGGAAGTCCGGCCACAGCCCGAGCGCGACCTCCAGCGAGCGCCGGGCGTCGCTCGAGCGGCTGAAGATCAGCCCGAGGATGGCCCACTCCCGGGCCCGCGGATGCCTCTTCGCGACGGCGAGCAGCTCGAGCCAGGGCTCGACGTCGGCGATCACATCGCCCTGGTGCACCTGCAGGAGGTGGTTCCACAGGATCTCCAGGCGGTCGTCACCGACCGCGGGGAACCTCTGCCAGGCCCGCAGATCCTCGCCCAGGGCGGCCGCGAGCGCCGCGCCCTCGTCGCCGCCGGAGGGCGGCGCGGCGATGGTCTCGAGCACCGCGCGCACCGCGGCGGCCTTCTCCACCTCCAGCCGCGCCTGTGCGAGGGCGTGGCGCCGGGCCGTCGCCGGCTGCCGCGCGAGCAGCCGGGCCGCGACGATGCGGACGTCCCGGGCCCCGGCGTGCAGCGGCGCCTCGAGGGCGTCGACGACGTCGTCCAACGCCGCCAGGCCCTCTTCGGCGCGGTCGCGCACCCGCTTGGCCTTGTCGTACAGGCCCTGGATCAGCCCGGGCACCGTCTCCGCTGTCCCCGCCGCGATCAGCGCCTCGATCACCAGTCCGCGCTGCGCTCCGGGGCGGCCGACGGCGGCGTTCAGCGCCGGGATCTGCTCCGGGCCGAAGGTCTTCAGGCAGTGTTCGACGGCCGTCTTTTCCCGCCAGGCCAGGGGCCGGGGCAGCGCGTGCAGGGCCTCGAGGATGCGCGCGACGACCTCCGGCGTCGGCGCGGCCGCCGCGAGCAGCCACGGGACCTTCGCGGCCGCGACCAGCAGCGGGGCGAGGCGCGGCACCGGCAGCACGGCCAGGGTCTCGCGCAGCTCCGCGAGGTAGCCGAGGTAGTTCGAGCCGCTCCAGTGCAGCTCGAAGCCGTCGAGCAGCCCGCCGACCAGCGCGTCGCACCAGGGCGCGGGCTCGCGGCCGTGGTGCTTGCAGGCGCGCAGGTAGATGCAGGTCCGGAAGTAGGCGGGCCAGCCCAGCTCGTAGCTGTCGGCGCGCATCTTCGCCGGCGCCCCGACCGCGCCGACGCAGCCCTCGGCCGCCGCGGCGACGGCGTCGAAGCTGTCCCGGCCGAGGGGCGCCAGGGCCTCCACGGTCTTCCAGTCGTCGCCCCCGAACACGCTGCGCCCGACCGCCTCGAGCAGCTCCTCCGCCGGCACGTGGCCGGCCAGGGCGGCGAGCGCCGAGGGCGTGCAGCGTTGCGCGCGGCGCAGGGCCGCGGCGAGGGCGGCGCGGTAGACGTCCTCGGTCCAGACCGCGCGGAAGCTGTCGCTCCCGTGCTCGACATCGCGGATCGCGACCACCTCGAGCGTCCCGGCGGGCAGGGCGTCGGAGGCGAGCACCCCGGCCTGGGCGAGGCTGAGGGCGAGGCCCTGGTCGTACGGCGCGGGCAGCGTCGCCACGGCCTCCCGCAGGGCCGCGACCGCGGCCGGATCGTCCTTGCGCGCGGTGACGATGTGCGCGGTCAGCGGGATCAGCCCGGGCACCTCCTCGTCGCTCCACAGGCAGTGGCTGCCGTGGGGGCCGCTCTGCTCGCCCTCGGGGAAGGCCGCCGCGAAGCGCTGCAGCAGCGCGACCGCATCCTCGATGCCGTGGGTCGCCGCGCGCTGCGGCATGCGCTCGACGACCTGTAGGACGTACACGACCTCGAAGGCGTCCGCGCGGAAGCCCTCCCAGAGCAGGCGGTCGAGAGCCTCCTCGCCGTGCTTCTCGTCGAGGCGCCGCAGCTGCCTCCACAGGCTGTGGCGCTCGCCGTACTTGGCGATGGTCCGGGCGATCTCGTCGAGGGCTTCCGTCGTCATGGCGTGTCTCCGTGGGCGTCTACCCCTCCCAGACGCAAAGCCCGTGTGTGGGAACGAACCGCGTGGAACGCAGCCCACGAGGCTCCGTCGTGGGAGCCGGACCGAGGACACGATCATGCTCGAGGCCGAGGGGTACCTTCAGCGTCCGGACAGCTCAAGCTCGAGCTGCAGGATCTTCAGCCGCAGCTCGGCGAGCTCGCGGGCGAGCTCGGCCTCGCGCAGCCGCAGGCGGGCGGCCTGCTCGGCGAGCTCGAGGGTGGCGAGCTCGTCCTCGAGGGCCTGCTGGTCCGGATCGAGCTGGCTCGCGCGCAGGGCCCGCCGGTGCTCTTCGAGCTCCTCGACCTGGCGGTTGAACTCCGCGTCGGACAACAGGCCCTGCTCGTAGGTGCGCGCCAGGATGGCGAGCAGGCGCTCGATGTCCTCGAGGTTCGGGATGATCTCGATGCGCTCGCGCAGCAGCTGATACTCGGTGATCAATCCGTTGTCGTGCAGCCGCTCGAGCCGCTGCAGGGCGTTGCGGTCGGCCTGGCTCAGCGGAGCTTCCTGCGGCTCGACCTGGGCCGGCGGCGGGGCGGGCGTGGCGGGGTCGGACTCGGCGAGGATCTCCATCGCCCGGTCGCACACCCGCCGGTCGGCGTCGTCGGGGATGTAGTCGAAGCCCTCGATCAGCGCCATCACCTCCTGGGCGTCGCGCAGCGCCTCGATGCGCTCGTCGTACCAGCGCAGCGCCTCGCGGTCGGCGGCGGACCGGTGGTCCTTGATCTCGATCCGGCGCCGCGCATCGCGCAGCTCGCGGACGCGCTGCTCGAAGCGCTCGCCGAGGCGGACCGCCTCGTCGCGGGTGAGCTCCTGGGCGCACAGGCCGGCCGTCAGGCAGAGCAACAGGATCAGGCGCATGGTTCCTCCAGGGTCAAGGTTGTTCGAGCAGCCGCAGGCGGAACTCGAGCCGCAGGATCTCGTCTTCGAGCTCGCCGATCCGCGCCGTCAGCGCCGCCTCCTGGCGACGCATCGCGGCGACGTTCTCGCGCAGCATCTCGATCTGCTTGCCGCGGAGGATATCCGCGGAGGGCAGGTCCGACACCCCCTCGAGCTCGCGGTCGAACTCCTCCTGGCTGATCGCCCCGCGTTTGCGCAGGTCCTCGAGGTAGCTGACCAGCTCGGCCCAATGGCTCGGTTCCGCCGAGGCGCGGAAGCGCTCGAGCAGGTACTCGAAGCGCGTGATCAGCCCGCCGTCGTAGAGGGCCTGCACCCGCTGCTCGAGCACGTCGGACGCGGTGTCCGCATCGCCGAAGATGGCCGGCTGGGTCGGCCGCAGGCGCTCGAGCGGGTTCTCCTCGATCACGGGCAGGGGCTCGGGGTCGGGGAACTCGTCCGCGAAGCTCGGGGCGTCCTTCGGCCCGCGCACGATCTCCGAGGCGCGATTGATCTTGCCGAGGTCGCTCTCGTTCAAGCGGTAGCTCGCCCGCAGCACCAGGTCGAGCAGCTCGACGGCCGCCTCGAGATCGGAGGCCCGGGCGCGGTACCAGTCGATGCGCGCGCCGTCGCGCTCGTCGAGGGCGCGCGGCTCGGTCTCGATCTTGACCGCGCGGGTGACGAACAGCTCGTAGTGGTCCTGGTAGATCCGCCGCAGGCGGTCGGCCTCTTCCCGGTTGAGCTGTAGCTGGGCACAGAGGGGCGCGCACAGCGCCAGGCCGAGCATCATCGTCCGCATCGCTATTCCTCCGCGCTCTCGAGCTTCTCGATCAGCCGTTGGGTCTGCAGGGCGTCGAGTCGCAGCTGGGCGAGCTCGAGCTCGAGCTGTTTGCGGGCGGCCTCGCGCTCGGCGAGCTCTTTCTGCAGCTCGAGCACGGCGACCCTCTGCTGCAGACGCTCCTCCTCGGTGGCCGGAGCGCTCGCGTCCCGCGCGTCCTGGACGGCGATCAGGGTCTCCGAGGAGGCGAGCAGGTCGGCCTCGTTCTCGGGCGTCCACGGCCGCGGGGCCGGGATCGCGGTCACGAAGCCCGGCGCCTCCTGCGGTCCGTCGAGCACGTGGAAGGCCTTCGCGACGAACACGAAGTAGTCGTCGCTCAGCTCGTTGCCCGACATGCAGAGGTCGAGGACCTCGATACCGTCTGCCAGTCGCTCGGAGCGGTCGCGGTACCACACCAGGCGGGCGGCGTCGCGCTCGGTCTTCTCGCGTTCGAGGGTGCGGATGGCGGCGATGCGGGCTTCCATGTCGACCCGGCAGTGGGCGAACATCGTGCGCAGCCTGCTCGCGCGGCGGGGGTTGAGCCACTGCATGTCCTGACCGGACACGCCGGCGGCACACAGCAGGAAGGGCAGCAGAACACAAAGGCGCATGGCTTCGCCTCCGAATGAAATTCCCTTCACAGAGTACCAGGCGTGCGCCCGTCGCGCCAAACCGGCTCAGCCCGGCTCATGCGTACTCGAGCATCGACAGCACGGTGTCCTTGAGGTTGTAGCGCGGCTCGAAGCCGAGCACCTCGCGAGCGCGGGAGCCGTCGACGGTGCAGCCGTAGTGCAGGAAGTCGAGCTCCGGCGCCGGGTAGCTCGCGAGGTGGAAGCGCCACAGCTGGCGCAGCAGCCACTTCGCGAACGGCGCCGGCAGCGGCAAGGCGCGCCGCTCGAGCAGCCGCAGCACGGTCGACAGGGGCAGCTCGCCGGGGCCGACGACGTTGAACACGCCGCGCACCTGAGGCTTGAGCGCGCACACCATCGCCTCGGCCAGGTCTTCGATGTGGATCACCTGCACCATCGGGTCGAAGCCGATCAGCTTCCACGGATAGCGCAGCCGCAGGTAGTTCGAGGGCGCGTTGCGCACCGAACCGAGGATGTGGACCGGCCGCAGGACCACGGTTTCGATGGTCGGGTACTTCCAGAAGAAGCTGTTGCACAGCATGTCGACGGCGATGAGGTCGCGGATCTCGGGGAACTGGGCGCCGGCCATCAGCGGCGTGTCCTCGGTCAGCAGCGCCGAGTTCTTCGACTGCGGTCCGTAGACGTCCGCGCTCGACAGCACGATCAGCTTCGGGACCTTGTACCGCACGCAATACTCGAGAGTCGCCTGCGTCCCCATCAGGTTGAACTCATGGGTCAGCTCGGACTTGGCCCGTGGGTCGTGGAAGATGTTGAGGTGGATGACCGCGCTGAGGTCGTGGTCCTGGAACACGTCCTCGTAGCGCCGGCCGCGCACGTCGTACTCGTAGTGGGTGATCCCGCGGGGCCGCCCGGGGAAGGGCCGGCGGTCGACCCCGACCACCTGCATCTCCTTGTACAGACGCTTGGCGACGACCCGGCCGAGCTTGCCGCTGACGCCGGTGATCAGGATGGTCCCGGTGTCGACGGCGCTACCAGAAGACATGCCCGCGCTCCTCCAGTCCGACCCGGATGCGGTCGGCGACGGCCTCTTTGACCCGCGCCTCGAGCTCGTCCAGCGAGCGGCGCCGGGCGTCGGGGTTGCCTGCGACGACGATCGGCTCCCCGAAGCGGATGCGGTAGCGCGTCGGCAGGGGGATCAGGCCGAGCGGGCCGAGCAGCGGGAAGGTCGGCGTGACGGGGAAGGACGGGACGCCGAGGGCCCGGGCGAGGAAGTCGATGTTGTAGAAGGACGGTGCCTGCTCTTCGGCGCCGACCACACCGACCGGCACGATCGGGGTGCGGGTCTCGATCGCCAGCCGCAGGAAGCCGTGGCCGAACTCCTGCAGCTGGTAGCGCTTCGACCAGGGCTTGCTGACCCCCGCGCTGCCTTCGGGGAAGACGAGGACGAGCTCGTCGTTGTCGAGCAGGCGCCGGCAGTTCGCGCGGGTGCCGACAACCTGGCCCGTGCGGGCGAGCACCACCGACAGGAAGGGCACGCTCGGGATCACCCGCTCGACCGTGCTGCGCACGAGCCGTGGGGGATGCCCCTCGTTCAGCACCGCCGCCGCGATCATGAAGCCGTCGATCGGCACCTGGCCGGAGTGGTTGGCGACCAGCATGCAGCGGCCGGCGGGGATCTTGTCCTGGCCGCGGGCGTCGACCCGGAAGTAGCGCTTGTACAACAGCGCGATGAACGGCGCGACGCGGCGCAGGTACTCCGGATGCAGGCCGAAGGGGTCGAAGCCGAACTCGTTGAGCTCGGGGAAGTCGAGGCCGGCGATGCGGGCGTCGGTGTCGACGCCGCTGAAGCGGTTGATCCGGCGCAGGATCCCGGCCCAGGTCGGGGACAGCGGCTCGAGGGCGAGGCCCTGCTCCTCGGTCGGCGCGGCGGTCAGCATGGTGTCCTCCCCCGGTTGCGGGACACGGTCTACCTTTGCTCACCATTGTCGGACAGCTTGGTACCGGGGTCAACCGGAATCGGGGAGCCGCGCCTGTAGACTCTTCGGGGCCCGCCGCCGCCAGGCTTCCTCGAGCAGCTCGACCAGCGGGGCTTGCTCGATGCGGGCCAGGTCGACCCGGAGGGCGGCGAGGCGTTTCCCCCAGTACTGCTCCGCGCAGGCGTCGGCGTACACCGCGAGCGCCTCGCGGATGCCGTCCTCGGACAGCATGATGTGCAGGTGGCCCTCGTCGGGCCAGGTCGCGAAGATCTTCTTGCGGACGCGGAACGAGGGGAAGCCGTGATGGTCCTGCTCGACCGCTTCGGGCAACGCGAGAGCGAGTTCGCGGACATCGTCGGGGGAAATCCCGGCCATCAGCCCTGGCCCTGCAGCTCTTGCACCTCGAGGAGCACCGAGTGGCTGAGGGCCTCTTCGCCATCGGCCGAGCCGGGCACGGTGTCGGAGGCGGGGACCTCGTGCCAGACGACGTTGAGCACCTTGGCGACGTTCAGGCTGGTGCCGTCGGCCAGGGGCAGCAGGTCGATGCGGTCGCCCCCGAGCAGCGTGCCGTTGGTGCTGGCGGTGTCGATGGCGACGACTCCGCCGCCGTCGTGGATCAGCAACAGGTGCACCCGGGAGATGCGTCCCTGGCTGCGGAAGTCGCTGCCGAGATCGCAGCGCGCGTAGCGGCCGAGCAGGATGCCCCGCTCGAGGGCGCGCCGGCCGACGCTGCGCTGCACACTGTGGCCCGAGTGGCCGATGAACAGCCGGCCGACCACCGACTCCCCGTCTTCGACCATCCGCCCGCCCGGCTGCAGCGGCGGCAGGATCGCGGACACCGAGGTGATGTCCTCGGCCGAGACGTCGTCCTCGAAGGCGCGCGGATGCTGCGCGACGCCCCAGGTCTTGACGCGCTCGTCGCGGAAGCTGCGGGGCGGCAGGCTGGCGTAGGCCGCCTCCGCGTCCGCGGGCCAGACCCGCCCATCACCGGTCGGCAGCACGACGAGCTGCACCTCCTCGGTGGCGAGGAAGGCCGGACCGTCGACGCTGGCCGACTGCAGCACGCGCCCGGCCTCGTCGACGAAACCCGTGTGGGTGCAGAGGTCGATCACCCGGGTCAGCGGCACGCCGTGGCCGCCGAGGCGGACGATGACGGCGAGGTGGCGCAGGGCGATGGTCGCGTGGTGGGGCGGAATCACCAGGCCGCAGCGGCTGTGGCGCCCGACGATCAGGGCGCGGGCGCGCTCGGAGGTCGCGGCGAGCCAGGCGGTGCCGATCGGCTGCTCCTGGCGGTCGAAGGCGAGCAGCAGGACTCCCGGGCGGTCACAGGCCTCGAGGGCGGCGTGGATGTCGAGGTAGCGGTGGACGAACAGGTTGCGCGCGGAGATCGGACGGGGCGACTCGCGGCCGATCAGCAGCGTCCCGTGATTCGCCTCGGGCAGGCAGGCGCTCGAAGCGCTGCGCAGCTGGATCAGGCGAGAGAATTCACAGGTGCCGGGCATCGGTGCTCACAGGTCGTCCGCGCAGCCGGTCCAGGCGTCGCGGGCGAGGAGACCGCGGGCAGGCCTCCTGCTCGACGTTCGCGCACGCCCGGTCCGGTTCCGCACGCACGCAGGACTTCCGTCGTGGCGGCCCAGGCCGCCCAATTCCACCCTCCCTCATGACCGATGCCAGGGGGCTTGTCAACCCCGCGTCGGTCCGGCCCCCCTGCCTTCCGGCACAACCGTTTGTGGCATCGGAGGAAGCGTCCGCCGACCCCCGGCCAGGAAGTTCCTCCGGGCCTCCGTTGCGGTCATTTTCCGCCCCGTTCGTCTCCGAGCAGCACCGCACACGCCCCTCGCGACGAGCGCGCCGCGAGCAGCCGCCTGCGGCCGTCCTCGTCGAGGCGCGCGTGCAGCGCGGCCTGCAGCTGCAGGGAAGGCGCGTGGCCCGCGGCCGGGATCAGCGTCAGGATGATGATGGACGCCGGCTCGCCCCCGGTCCCGAAGGCCACGCCGTCCGGCGCGAGGCCGATCGCACACACCAGCCCGGGCACCGCCGCGGTCCGCCCGTGGGGCACGGCCAGGCCGCCGGGGAGCAGCGTGCTCAGCCGCCGCTCGCGGGCGAGCACGGCCTCACGGGCCGCCGCGACGTCGTCGACCCGGCCCGCCCGGGCGAGCAGCGCGAGCAGCTCGTCGATCGCCGCGTCGCGGTCGCCCGCTCGCAGCCGGTAGGCCACCTGCTCGGGCACGATGTAGCGGGAGAGCTCGAAAGGAGGCGCGGCGGAGACCGCGGCGGGGGGCAGGGTCGCCGGCCGCTCGAGCCGGGCGAGGGTGTTCTCGAGCGCGGCGCGGGCCTCCTGGAAGGCTTCGCGCACGAGCCCCTCGCCGATCGCATCACAGGAGAAGACCAGCGTCGCCTGCTCGCGCCGCAGCTCGATCATGCGCGCGTCGTGCAGCATCTCGACGAGGTCGCCGCCCTCGAGCACGTGCACGAAGAAGCCCTCGGCGACGAAGGCGTCGATCAGCTTCTGGCGAAAGAAATCCGCCGTCTCCTCGGTCGGCAGCTCGATCGCGAAGCGCTGCCCGCCGTCGTTGCCCAGGGCCGGCCCGCGCGTGCCCGGCGCGCTCGAGGCGAAGCTCAGCGCGAGTCCGAGGGGTCCGCACAGGGCGTTGACGAACACCATCATCACGACCAGGGCCAGGGCCTGCTCGTCGACATAGCCCGCGCTGAGCCCGACACCGGCCATCACCAGCGCGACCTCGCAGCGCGGGGCCATGCCGAAGCCGACCCGCAGGGCCCCGCGCAGGTTGAAGCGCGTCGCCCAGGCCGGCAGCCCGCAGCCGATGACCTTGGCGGCGAAGGCGGTCACGGCGAACAGCAGGCCGATGCCGAGCACCTGGGGATCCTTCAGGCTGCCGAGCGGGATCTGCTGGCCGGCGTGGGCGAAGAACAGCGGAACCAGCAACCGGCGCACCGTCAACAGCTGCTCGCGCAGGAGGTGGCGCAGGTCGGAGCGGGCGAGGGACAGCCCGGCGACGTAGGCGCCGATGATCATCGCCAGCCCCGCCTGCTCGAACAGCCCGCCGACGACGAGCGCGAGCCCCAGCGCGAGCACCGCGACGTCGCCGAGCCGCTTGAGCACGCGGCTGATGCGATGGGCGAGGAACAGGCCGAGCGCGGTCGCGCCGAGCCACAGGGCGAGAACGCGCCCGGCGAGCCAGCCGAGCTCGCCCCAGGACACCTGCCCGGCCCCCTCGAGCCAGCCGACGACGAGGGCCAGCCCGATGATCCCGAGCACGTCATCGATCACCGCCGCCGACAGGATCGTCACCCCCTCCGGCGCGTCGAGCTTGCGGCGGTCGGCGAGCACCCGGGCCGAGAGGCTGACCGAGGTGCCGGTGCCGATCATGCCGAGCATCAACACGACCGGGCGGTTCCAGACGAGGGGCCCGCCGGTCAGCCAGGCGTGACCGAACGCCGCGACCGCCCAGCAGCCGAGGAAGCTGACGAGCAGGCCGCCGATGCCGACCGCCCCGCCGACCCCGAGGTAGCGCAGGAGCAGCTTGAGCTCGGTCTCGAGGCCGGCGTCGAACAGCAGCACCAGGGCGGCGAGCATCGCGAGCACCCCGAGCTCGGGCGGCGCCCCGTCGGGGAAGAGCCCGCCGCCCGGACCGACGCCACCGAGCAGTCCGGGACCGAGCAGCAGGCCGGCGGCGATCTCCCCGAGCACCGCAGGCAACCGGCAGCGCCGCGCGAGCTGACCGAGCAGCAGGGCGGCGAGGAGCAGCACCCCGAGCTGGATCGGGACGAGCCCTCCCCCGCCCCCGGACCCCAGGATCAGCAGCATCGCTCTCCCTCCTGTGTCAGCGCGGGCGCGAGCCCCCGACGCGCCGCACCAGCGCGGCGACGTCGGCGCTCGCGCGCGCGGCCGCCAGCCCTTCGAGCACGCCCTCGCAGCGCAGGAACCAGGCGACCCGGGCCATCATCGCGAGGTGCACCGGCTCGCGGGTCGCGCAGATCAACAGGAACACGTGGACGCGGCGGTCGTCGACCGCGGCGAAGTCGGTGCCGTCGGGGCACACCCCGAGCACCAGCGCGGGCTCCGTGAACATCCCCGGCAGCACCTGACGGGGATGAGGCAGGGCGACGCCGTGGCCGATCGCGGTGGTCAGCATGCGCTCGCGCTCGAGCAGTCCGGCGAGCAGGCGCCCGGGCTCGCGGGCGACGCCGGCCTCCGCCAGCGGCGCGACGAGCTGGCGGAGCACCGCCTCCTTCGGGCCGGCCTGCACGTTGAAGCGCATCAGCTCCGGACGCAGCAGCTCGTCCAGCTGGAAGTGCGGACCGCCGGGGGCGCCCGGCGCGGGGGCGGGCAGGCTCTGCATCTGCGCGGCGACCCAGTCGCGCACCACCGCGCGCAGGAAGCGCCATTGCGACGCGATCTTCGCCGCGGGGATCTCGCCGCGCTGGGCCATGCGCAACACCGTCCGCTCGGCGAGCTTGAGGTAGGCCGCCACCTCGCGCAGGGTCATCACTTCGTCGTCCCAGGATTCCGGCATGACGCCCCCTCTGTTCACTATAGTACATCAAAGTTCGTTGAAGTGCACCGGCTGTCTGCGACGCTGGTTCCGCTGCCTGGACCGAGGACGGATGCGCCGCCACGAAGGCGCCGAACCGAACCGGTGCTCGCCGGGGACGAGACCCACCCCCTCCCGCTTCCCGCCCCCAGGCCGGATCGGGTACAATCCCCGCGCGTCACACAGCCGGAGCCACCGATGGGCCGCTTCCTGCGCATCCTCGCCAACCCCCGCGCCGCGGAGGACTTCCTGCTGCGCGAGGCGATCACGAACCTCTACACCGAGGGCCAGCGCTGCGAGCTGGTGCCGATCGACGGGCCGGACCGCTGCCCGGCCCTGACCCGGGAGGCCATCGACGACGGCGTCGACGTGGTCGTCGCGGCGGGCGGCGACGGCACCCTGCACGAGGTCGTCAACGCCGTCCACTCCACCGCCAGCGAGGTCACGGTCGGGGTGCTGCCTTTCGGCACCGCGAACGACTTCGCGACCGCGAACCTCGTCCCGAAGCACCCGATGGCGGCCCTGCGCATGCTGCTCTCCGCCGAGATCCGCGCGATCGACCTCCTGCGCTGCGCCGACCGGGTGGTCGTCAACGCCCTGACCGGCGGCTTCGGCAGCCAGATCACCCACGAGACCCCCGCCGAGCTGAAGTCGATGCTCGGCGGCCTGGCCTACCTGCTGACCGGGGTCGCCCGGCTCCCCGAGATGAGCGCGCACAGCGCCCGGATCCGGGCCGAGGGCCTCGACTGGCGGGGGGACCTGTTCGGCGTCGGCGTCGGCAACGGCGCGACCGCCGGCGGGGGCTTCACCCTCGACGCCGCCGCGCGCCTCGACGACGGGGTGTTCGGCGGCGCGATCCTGCCCGCCTTCGAAGTCGGCGAGCTGGTCGAGAACGCCCTCGATGAGAACCCGGCGGAGCTGTTCGTGCGCTTCACCGGCCGCTGGCTCGAGCTCGAGGCCGACGCGCCCGTGCACTTCAGCCTCGACGGCGAGCCCTACCAGAGCCGGACCCTGCGCGTCGAGCTGCTGCCGCGCGCGGTGCCGTTCGTGCTTCCGCCCGAGAGCCCGCTGCTCGGCGCAGCGGACGCGACCGCCGCGGACTGAGCCGCCCGGCGCCCGTCGGCGATTTTCGTCGCGGTCCAGACGACATGTGCCGTATACTGATGGTGGCGCGCGTCCTCACCCCCCAGGCTCCTATGTGGCAATACACCGTGGT
>JAUIEM010000233.1 GCA_030428695.1 bacterium | reverse complement strand
GGCCTTGGTTGAAGGCCATTCGTCAGGAAATTGCCTATAATGCAGCTGATCTAAAGAAGATTCTCAACAGTAAGAGTTTTAAGCAGTACTTTGGAGAAATGGAAGGAGAAAAGTTGAAAACTGCTCCACGGGATTACCCGAAAGATCATCCGGAGATAGAATTACTTCGGCATAAAAGCTTTCTCGCTACGCATAGTTGTGAAGATCAAACGGTTTTGTCTGAAGGTTTTGTGGCTCATTGCGGTGAAGTTTTCAAAGCCTTACATCCCTTTGATGAATTTTTGAACCGTGCCATGGATTAGATGGGGAGTGCTTCATTTATCACCATTCAGTTTTTTATTAAATCAATCCATTATGAAAACAATGACTTGCAAACAACTAGGCGGAGCCTGCGACCTGGAATTTCATGCCGAAACTTTTGAAGAAATGGCCGAACAAAGCAAAAAACATGGAATGGACATGTTTCAAAAAGGAGATCAAGCTCACCTGGCGGCAATGAATGAAATGCAGCAACTTATGCAATCTTCGGACGCAATGAAGGCTTGGATGGACCAAAAGCGAAAGGAATTTGAAGCATTGCCAAACACTGATAAATAAAACACTATGGCTTCGGATCAAGTATTCGTAAACTTTGTTGTCGATCAGATAGATCATCCTGGCGAGATAAAGGCCAGGAAAATGTTCGGTGAATACGGCCTGTTTGCCGATCACAAGATCTTTGCACTCATTTGTGATAACAAACTCTTTGTTAAGCCTACACAAGCAGTAAGAGCCTTCATCCAAGATCCTGTGGAAGCCCCGCCCTACCCGGGAGCCAAGAATAGCTTCCTAATCGAGGACCAATTAGAAGATCGTGAATGGATCAGCCAACTGATCAAGCTGACGGTTGAGGAGCTTCCAGAGCCCAAGCCCAAGAAGAAAAAAGCCAAAAAAGATGGCCCAAAATAAAATAATATGAAAGCTGTGTTCCTCATTTTCCTGGTACTTTTAACCTCCTTTTGCTCTTTTGAACAGAACCAGGAGCAGGTCTATTCTTCTAAAGAAAATGGGGCGCTTCATTTTACCATCAATAACCGGTCGGTCCTATCTTACCAATATGAAGAATATGAATCACCTGCTGGAATTGATCCAGTATACAATCGCAGCGGTTTTATTCACCCCTTAAAAACCTTGAGCGGGCATACGCTTACTCAGATCCAACCGGCGGATCATTACCATCATTATGGGGTTTGGAATCCCTGGACGAGAGTAGAATTCGAGCAGGATACACTCGACTTCTGGAATCTGGACTATAAACAGGGTACTGTCCGTTTTGCTGGGTTTAAAAAAGAATTTCAAAATGGCTTTAGTGCCTTGCACGAGCATGTGGTTTTGAAAGACGGCAAGAATAAGGTGGCTCTGAACGAAATTCAAACAGTTAGTCTGCACTCACTATCCGACGATCAGTATGCCGTCGACTTCAAGATGGAATATGCTTGTGCCGGTGAAAGTCCGTTTAAAATATTGGAATATCGATATGCCGGATTTTCGATCCGCCCGACCGAGGCATGGAGAGCCGTCAATAGTGAAATCATTTCCTCTGAAGAATCCGTCAGAGATAGCATTGATGGGACGCGAGGGAAGTGGTGTCTGATCCAGGGAAGTTTCGGAGAGGAATACGGCGCAGTTTTGTTAATGTCCAACCCGGATAATTTCAACCACCCGGAGCCGCTGCGGGTCTGGCCGTCCAACCGGCCCTCGCCGGTCACCACCAGGTCGGCGCCCTGCAGCAGCGCCGGGAAGTCGAGAGCGGCGAGCACGAGCTCGATGCCGGGCACGAGCTCCGCCCCGAGCCAGCGGGCGCAGGCGAAGCCCAGGCCCCCCGCGGCCCCCGCCCCCGGCCGCCCGGCGGCGTCCGCGGGGTCGCCGACGCGCTCGAGGAGCCGGGCGGTGCCGCGCCGAAGCCGCTCCACGCCGCGGGCGTCGGCGCCCTTCTGGGGCGCGTAGTCGAGGGCGCCGGCCAGGGGGACCTGCACGTCACAGGCGACCGTGATCGGGATGCTCCGCAGCCGCGGGTCGAGGGTGGCGGGCTCGACCGCCTCGAGCCGCTCGAGATCGGCGCCACAGGCGGGGGTCGAGGCGCCGGGAAGGCGTGCCCCCAGGGCCTGCAGCAGGCCGAGGCCGAGGTCGTGGCAGCCGCTGTCCCCCAGCCCGATGACCAGCTCGTCCACCCCCGCGTCGAGGGCGGCGCCGAGCAGCTGGCCGAGGGGGAAGCTGCTCGTCTGCAGGGGATCCCGCGCGGACGCGGGGATCCCCGCCAGGCCGACCGCCGCGGCGGCCTCGATCAGACCCCGGCCGCCGACCCGACCCCAGGCCGCGCAGCGCTCCACGTAGGGAGGGCAGGGGGAGCGGACCGGCGCGCGATGGTGGGTTCCTCCGCGGCGCAGCAGCGCGTCGAGGAAGCCCGTCCCGCCGTCGGCGACCGGCGCGATCCGCAGCTCCGCCCGCGGGCAGGCGCGGCCGGCGCCCTGGACGATCGCCTCCGCGGCGGCGGAGGCGGTCAGGGACTCCTTGAAGCCGTCCGGGGCGATCACGATGCGCGGAGAGCTAGACACGGAAATGTTTCAGTTCTCTGGAGGAGGAGGGGGACGCGGAAACGCAGAAAAAATCGATCAGCGGAGGCTGTCCTGCCTTTGGGAAGGGGTATTCGTCCCATGTTTGTTTCTTTTGTGGTGCGAGGTTTACGAAACAGTTGCATCGTGCGCCGCAACCGGACGCAGCCACACCACCTCGCAGCCGTGGCGCGGGAGCTCGAGCTGTATCCCCTCGTCCCGCAACATCTTCCCGCTGCGCGTCGTCAGGCTCTCGCCGTGCAGGAGGCCGTCGATGCGGTAGCGCGCTCCCTCCTCGAGCCCGAACGCGGCGAGCTTCCGCAGCCGGATCGCGAGCTTCCCCTCGCCGTCGTGCACCGCGAACAGGAAGGCTCCCGCGGGCAGCCGGCGCCCCCAGGCGATGCCGTGCGGCGTCGGGCAGTCGAGCGCGGGAGCGATCCCCGCCTCGGCGAGCAGCCCGCCGCACCAGCGGCGGTGCGCCTCGAGCTCGTCGGCTCCCAGCCGGTAGTAGCCCCCGTCGCCGAAGCGCGCGAAGGGGAAGCAGCCGAGGTGCCACAGGCGCCCGGCCCCGACCTCGCGCCGGAAGCCGAGGCAGCGGCCGCCGAGCCAGCGCGGCTCCCAGAGCAGCGGCGTCGCGTCCGCGGGCGGCGTGCAGCGCTCGCGGAAGCCGCGGGCCGCGACCCGCAGGGCCCGGTCGGCCCCGACCTCCCAGCGCCCCGCGCTGAAGCGGTAGCGGCGCAGCCCGCGCGCTCCGAAGCGCGCGGCGAGGCGGCGCAGAGCGGGGGCCTCGCAGCGTCCGTCCAGGTCGCGCAGGGCCGCGCTGCCGAAGCTGAGCAGGCGCCCCCCGGCGCGGAGGAAGTCGTCGAGCAGCGCGGCCCAGGCCGGGCGCAGCTGGCCGGTCTGCAGCCACAGCACGGCCTTGCCGCGCAGATGCTCCGGGCCGGTGGCGCGCAGGTCGCGCAGCTCGGCGTTGCAGCCCGTCTGGGCCAGCCAGCCCCAGGCGGCCCCGTGCAATTCCGCGGCGAGCCGCGCGGGATCGAGGCCGAGGCCGTGCTGCGGCACCTGCTGGTCGGCGTCGTACAGGATCACGACCGGGTCGTGCACCGGCCGGCTCGTCAGCAGCCGCTCGCCGTGCGGGCCGAACACCCGCTCCCCCCAACGGCGCAGGACCTCGTAGCGCGGGCCGGGCAGGCCGTCGGCATCGAGGGCGGCCTGGAAGTCGTAGCGGCTGTCGTCGCGGTTCAGGCCGCCGTGGATGATGTATACCGCGGCGACCGAGAGGCCGTGGCCGACGGTCTTGAGCAGCACCTGGTCGGTGGTCTCGGGCGGCACCGGGATCTTCCCGACCGGCAGCTCGAACAGCCCGCCCTGCAGCTCCGCCGACAGCGCCCGCCCGCCCGGCGTCGCCGCGCCGAACAGCTGAGTCCACATCTCGCACAGGAAGGGCAGGTCGAGCGGCCGCTTCCCCCACGGCAGCTGGCGCGGATAGAGGTCGAGGCTCGGCGCCCCGGAGGCGCTCTTGGTCGGGGCATCCCAGAGCAGGTGGTGGCTGCCCGGCATCAGGTGGGGGGAGTCGTTGGTCGTGAACAGCACCTCCGGCTCGCGCACGCCGAGCTCTTCCCAATAGCCCCGGAGGATGGCGAGGAACTCCGCGATGCAGGCCTGTGCCGCCTCGTAGGCGTCGCGGGTCCGGCGGTTCGCGCGCCGCCCGCCCGGCGCCCGGCGCGGCGGGCGCACCTCGGCGAAGCTTCCATAGCCCGTGCCCCAGGCCGCGTTGAGCTGTTCGACGCGGCCGTAGCGTGCGCGCAGGAAGCGCCGCAGATGTCCGAGGGCGGCCGGCGAGAAGTCGAGCCGGGTGCGGGGGTGGAAGAAGCCGTTGGTCTCGTTGTCGAGCTGCCACAGGATCGCCCCGGGCCGGCGCCCGATGAACGGCCGCAGGACCGCCGTCACGCCGGCGAACCAGGCCCGGGTCGCGGCGAGGAAGCGGGGGTCGAGGAAGCTCGGCTGGCGGCCGGCGAAGGTGCCGAGGGGGTGGAAGCTCCAGGCCCGCCCGTCGGGGCGGCGGACCAGGCAGTCGGGGTGCTCGCTGCGCAACCAGTCCGGGATCGCCCCGAAGCTGCCGAGGCCGAGGGGCCACTCGGCGTTGATGAAGGGGCCGGGCTTGAGGTGCAGCCAGAAGCCGCGCTCGCAGGCGAGCTCGCAGAAGGCGCCGAGGTCGCGCCAGCCGTCGAAGGCCAGCTGCCCGCGGGCGGGCTCGTGCACGTCCCAGGGCACGTAGGTCGTGACGAGGTTCATGCCCGCCCGGGCCATCGCGTCGAGGGCGGCCCGCCACAGAGCGTGGGTGCCGCCCGCCGTGCGGGCCCGGTCGCGGACGCGGAAGTACTGGAGCTCGCCGCCGTACAGGTAGAGGGGCCGGCCGTCGACGCAGATCCCGTCCGGACCGGCGCGCACTCCCGGCGGAGCGCCTTCCACGGTCACCGGTCTCCTCCCTGGCCGCGCGAGGGGGCGCGCGTCGCAGGACGTGAGGCGCCACGGCGGCGGCTCCCGCTGCGCCCCGGAGGCCCGGGCTGGGCGCGCATCGGAGCGCCCCTCAGGCCTTCGCCGCCTCGAGCAGCGCGCGGTTGAACGCGTCGCAGCAGATGTTCGCGAAGCGGAAGCCGATGTTCGGGAAGTCCTTCAGCTCGAGCACCGTGGTCAAGGACTCGGGGGTGCCGCACTCGGGGTCGGGGCAGGTCACGTCCCCGAAACGGCGCTTGAGCTCGATGTTGATGCGCGGGACGTCGCGGGCGAGCTCCTGCTTCTCCGCTTCGGTCAGCGCGCGCCCGCCCGGGTCGACTTCCAGGTTGAAACTGATCATGGTCGCCTCGTCGAAAGACAGCAGACCGCCATGATACCGGCCCGGTCGCCCCGCTACCAGCCGTACTGCCAGAGGAAGGCGGGAGCGACGCGGTCGAGGGCCTCGCCCTCGGTCAGGGTGATCGCGAAGGCGATGCCCGCGGGCGCCTCGTCCCCTTCCCGGAAGTTGAACTCGGTGCGTCCCCAGCGCACGCCGCCGGCGGCGAGCTCGAACGCGGTGAAGCGCTCCTCGCGGACGTCGAAGCGCGCTGTCCCGACCAGCTCGACGCCGACCCCGCGGCCGCCCGGCGTCCCGCTCAGCTCGAGGCCCTCGCCCGGCCAGGAGCCGGTCGTGCTCGTGCGGATCTGGCCGCTGATCTTGATCTCCACCCACTTGCCGCGCCTGGTCTTCGTCACCTCCGACTGTAGCTCGGCGAGCACGATGTGTCCCGGCTCGTAGGCGACGGTCTGGCCGCGCACGAAGTCGACCAGGGAGAAGCGGGCGAGGCGCTGCGCGACCGCTTCCGGCCAGGCCTGCACGGTGCCCTTGCTCAGCTTGCGGGGCAGCATCGCGAGCATCTCGTCCTTGCGGATCCAGAGCGTGTCCTGGTTCCACGCCTCGCCCCACCACGTGTCGCGGCCGGCCTGCCGCTCGCGGGGCAGGTCGCGGACGGTGCAGCGCAGGATCAGGCCGTCCTCGGGGTAGAGGTTCTCGAGCCGCTCGATGCTGCGCTCGGCGGGGTCGTAGGGCAGCAGGCGCTCCTCTTCGGAGAGCTGCTCCCAGGCGGCGAGGGCCTCGCGCAGCATGCGCGCCATGCGCCCGGGATCGTTGCTGTTGATCGAGGCGAGCAGGCGCCCGCTCGGAGTCGCGCAGTAGATCCCCTGCAGGGTCGCCCCGCGACGGAAGTTGTCGGCGTAGTGCCCGTGCTGCGCGAACTCGCGGAACAGCACGCAGTCGGGCTCGTCCCGGTTCTGCAGGCGCCAGACCTCGTCGGCGCAGGGGACGAAACGTTTGCTCAGCTCACGGACATCAGCGTTTGACCAGACAGACTGCCGGCCGATGACTCCGTTGTTTCACGTCAGCGCGAGGGGGTGGCCGTTCATCGCCCAGAGCAGGATCGGCCGGTCCTCTTCCTGGGCCTCGACCACGCCCTCCCAGAAGGTCGGCAGCCAGGGGATGTCGCGCCAGCGCTGCTCGGCCTTGTCGGGCAGCACGAAGTCGCAGACCTCGTCGCAGTTCTTCTCGGTCACGATGGTCTGCGCCGTCAGGCTGCCGGCGGCGGCACACAACAGGACCAGGGTCGTCGGGATCTTCACGGGGACCTCCTCGGGTTCGGGTCACACGTCCGGGAGCGGTAGCTTCGCATCCAGGGGACGAAGATTCCGGCGAAATCTCACGCGCGTTTTCGATTTCCGAGACGTGCCCGCGCCCGCGCCGACTTCCCCTTCGGTCCGATTCCGATTCCCTGTCCTACGCGGGCCCGGCCACCCGCAGGTCGCGGCTCGAGCCCTCGTCGATCCACTCGCGCGGCGCGAGCCGGCGCGGACGCAGGCGGGCAGCGGCCGCGTAGGAAGCGGTCCGCGCGGCATCGGTGGCGAGCGCCGCGCAGACCGCCGCGAAGCCCTCCGGCGAGAAGCAGCGCGGCTCCCCGGCGTCGACTGCGACCTCCTGCGGAGCGCCGGCGTCCAGCCCGTAGCGCCGCAGCAGCGCGGCGTCGCGCTGCGCGTCGCGGGGCAGAAGCGAGGCGAGGCGCTCGAGCAGGGCGAGGCCGAGGGCGACCCGCTCGGCGTGCGGCAGGCCCGCCCGCGCGCCGAAGGCCACGCCCGCCTCGAAGGCGAGCATCGCGGCGAGGGCAGCGGCGGGGACCCGCTTGAAGGCGGTGGACTGGCGGACGACCAGCTTGCCGATGCGGGCGTTCGCGTCGAAGCGGAAGCTGCGGCCGTCGGGAGGGGGCGGGCAGAAGCCTCCGAGCATCACGCCGTCCGGACGCCAGCCCAGGGCGCGGGCCTGCTCCGGCGCGAAGCAGCGCTCCGTGGCGAGCAGGCGCCGCAGCCAAGTGAAGGCGCGGAACAGGCGCCCGCCCGCGGCCGCCCCGTCGCGCAGGTCGAGGGCGCGGGCGTAGCCGTCCGGCTGGCCGGCGGCGGCGCTCTCCCAGCGTCGCTCGAGGGACTCCGTCGGAGCCGGGACGCACAGCGCGGGCAGGTCCGGCCCCGCCGGCCGCGGGCCCAGCGCGGCGTCTAGCTCCCGCCAGCTCTTGCCGCTCGCCAGCCCCTCGAGGAGCGTCCCGAGCAGCCGGGCGGCCGCGGCATCGGTGCGCGGGGGAGCGGTGCTCAAGAGCGCGGCGTGCGGCAGGCTCGCGCGCAGGCGATCGATCAGGGCCGTGCCCCGGCCGCCGAGACACAGGACCAGCGTGCCGCGTCCGCCTCCGCGCACGGGCTCCGCTCCCAGGGCCTCGGCGAGGTCGGGGCGCGCCTCGAGCACGACCACCTCCGCCTCTCCCTCGAGCAGGGCGCGCGGATCGGCCTCCTGCGCGATCTCCAGGCGCAGGCCCGAGGAGCGCCGCAGGCCCATCCCGTCCGACTCGAGCTCGAAGCCGCGCCTCTGCAGGGCGGCGAGGAGGCCCGGCCGCGGCCCGTCCGTCGCCGCGCTGCGCAGACAGGCGCGCAGGTCGCTCCCGCCCGCCTCCGGCGTGGCCGCCAGCAACCCCGCGCGCAGCGCGTCCCGGAGCGCGAGCTCGGGGCGGTGCGAGCGGTGCACGTAGCGGAGCTGTGCGCAGTCGCGCAGGGGCCGGTAGGGCTCGGCCTCGAGGCGCTCGGTCAGCAACGACCGCGGCGCGGTGCGGAGCGGGGAGCCTGCGCTGCAGGCGAGCTCGCCGGCCCGGCGGGCGACGTCTTCCAGCAGCCGGAGGGCGGCCGCGCGGCGCGCGCCGGTGGTGCCCGGAGCGCGGCAGTCGGCGGCGTGGCGACGCGCGAGGCCGGTCGCGATCAGCTCGAGCAGGTCGAGGTCGTCGACGCAGGCGAAGGCGTCTCCGCTCCCCGCCGCGAGCAGCGCGAGGGCCTCGCTCTCGGCCGCGAGCCGCTGGGCGTCACCCGCGGGGGGTTCGGCGCCGCAGCGCAGGCTGCCGTCGCTCGCGACGACCAGGCGCTGATCGCCGCGGGAGGCGAGCTCCCACAGGTAGGGGGGCAGCGGCAGCAGGCAGCAGCGGCTCGGGCGGAACAGCAGCCGGCCCTGCTGCCGCAGCTCGAAGTCGAGCTCGAGCCAGCGCTTCCCGCGCGAGGTTGCGGCCGTCGCCCGGGGCGCGGCCGCCACGGACGACGGCGCGCGGAGGTCGGCGTCCCGCAGGGCGCGCGCCTCGTCGAAGAAGACCAGCTCCTCGCCGCCGTCGAAGCCCTCGAAGCGCAGCTGCACCGTCGTCACGCCGGACTGCGGCGCGGGACGTGTCTGCTTTTCGAGCAGTCGCACGGCGCGGAAGCGCCGCTCCTCGACCTCGACCGCGAAGCGCGCGACGCGCCGGGCGCCGCCGGCCGTACGTTGGAACAGCTGGAGGTCGAGCTCGCCGTCCGGGGCCCGCTTGAGCCGCAGGGTGATCGCGCGTCCGTTGGTGCGGACGAAACCCGGGCTGAACAGACCGTACGCTCGATAACTCATCGGAGGCTCCGCGGCTCGTTTCACGGCGGACCTGCAGCAAAGCGCGTGCCGGGAGCAGGTGCAGCTCTCGGCGAAGGGGCCGCGATCGTCGCTTGACAGCCACGAGGAAGGTCGCGACCATGGGCCGCACAGTTTGTGGGAGTGCTCCATGGTCGCGGGCCTGCTCGGGGTCGGCTCGAAGGCGCCGGATTTCGTATTGCCGAACCAGCTGGGGCGCATCGTCCAGCTCTCGGAGTACCGTGGCCAGGCGCCCGTGGTGCTGTTCTTCTATCCGAGCGACCGCTCCTCGATCTCGCTGCGCGCGCTGTTCGCCTTCCGGGCCTCCTACGGCATGCTGCGCGAGCATGGCGCCGAGGTCTTCGGCATCTGCGCGGACCCGATCGAGGCGCATCGCGAGCTCGCCCTGCGCGAGCGGCTGCCCTTCGCTCTGCTCAGCGACCTCGAGCACGAGGTGCACGGCTGGTACGGCATCGGCCGGCGCTTTTTCGTGCTCCCGCCGCGGATCAGCTTCGTGATCGACGTCGAGGGGGTGGTGCGGTCGCGTTGCCGCGCGCAGTTCTCGGGCGAGGCCCACGCCCGCGCCTGCCTCGCGGCGCTCGAAGAGCTCGTCGCCCATCCGCCGCCCTGGCCTCCCGAAGATCAGTCCCCGCTGCTCGGTCTGTGACCCGTCGCGGAGCAACGGGGTTAAACGTGGCGGCGACGGGGCCTGCCATTAGAATGTTGCGCTCCCGCCCGATGATCGCGCCCGCAGGGCGCCGGGCGGGGAGTGTGGCGTAGACGCCCGGCCAGGCTGCCGGGGAACAGGGCAGGCAGCGGCTGCAGGCGAGCATCCGCGGGCCGGCCCGGGGTCGAAAGGAAAGGGGAGACGATGGATCCGCAGGCGATGGAATGGCTGCACCTGATCGTTCGCTGGGCACACGTGATCGTGGCCATCGCCTGGATCGGGCACGCGTTCCTGTTCAACGAGCTGGAGGACGCCCTGGTCCCGCCGGAGGATCCCGACGATCCGAAGGTCGGCGAGCTCTGGATGGTCCACGGCGGCGGGTTCTTCCAGCTGGTCAAGACCACGGTCTTCCCGAAGAAGCTGCGCGGCACCCTGCACTGGTTCAAGTGGGAGGCCTTCTTCACCTGGCTGAGCGGCTTCTTCCTGCTCTCGCTGGTGTACTACCACGGCGGCGGGCTGTACCTGCTCGACTCGAGCGTGTCCGATATCAGCTACCTCCAGGGGGTCCTGATCGGGGTCGGCTCGATGGTCCTCGGCTGGGCGGTCTACGACGGCCTGTGTCGGACCCCGCTGCTCCAGCACGGCGCGGCCTTCGCCGTGGTCGGCATCGGCCTCTTCGCCGGCCTCGCCTACGGGCTCTGCTCGCTGCTCAGCGCGCGCGCTGCCTACATCCATGTCGGCGCGGTGATCGGCACGATGATGGTCGGCAACGTCTGGATGGTGATCATCCCCTCGATGCGCCGCATGCTGAAGGGGGTGGAGCCGGGGGACAAGCTCGACGCCGCGCTCGGCAAGCGGGCCAAGCTGCGCTCGCGCCACAACAACTACCTCGTCTATCCGCTGATCTTCATCATGATCAGCAACCACTTCACCTTCGCCTACGGCCACCGGCACGCCTGGCTGGTGCTGACCGGGATCATCGCCCTCGGCGCCGGCATCAAGCACGTGATGAACGTCAAGGGCCGCGCGGTCGGGCTGTGGCTGGCATTGGCGACGGCGCTGCTCGGGATGGGGCTGATCCAGGTGACGAGCGCCCGCGACGATGACGACGATGACGACGACGACGTCGCCTGGGTCGAGCCGGCGGGGAACACCGCGAACCGGGGCAACATCGCCCCCGCAGGGAACACCGCCCCGGCCGCGAACACCGGCAACCAGGGACCCGTCGTCGTGCCGGGCAACACGGGCAACACGGCCCACACGGGCCACACCCCGCCGGACAGCGTCGAGGTCGGCGATCCGCCGCCCGCCGAGACCGGCGAGGTGGTGGTGCCGCTCGCGCCGGGCGAGCTCGGGGGGACCGTGACCCTCGACGGGGCGGTGCCCGCGCGCCAGGAGCTCGTGATGTCGGGTGGCTGCGAGCACGGCCACGGCGACGAGGAGGTGTACGACACCGACGTGCTGGTCCGCGACGACGGACGCATCAAGAACGTGCTGGTGTGGGTGAAGAAGGGGATGGAAGACTGGGAGGGCGAAGTGCCGCGCGAGACCGCGGTGCTCGACCAGAAGGGCTGCCTGTACACCCCGCGGGTGGTCGCGATCCAGGCCGGCCAGCGCGTCGAGTTCCTCAACAGCGACAACTTCCTGCACAACGTCCGCATCGACGCCGAGCACAACCGCAGCATCAACGACCCGCTCGCCTCCTTCGGGACCTCGTTCCGCAAGCGCTTCAAGGAGGCGGAGATGATGCTCGAGGTGAAGTGCAGCGTGCATCCCTGGATGCGGGCCTGGCTCGCCGTCGTGCCGCACCCCTACTTCGCGGTCACCGGCGACGACGGGCGCTTCGTCATCCCCGACCTGCCCCCCGGCACCTACACGATCGAGGCCTGGCACGAGGTGTTCGGGACCGTCGAGCGCGAGATCACCGTCGAAGAGGGGCAGAGCCTGCCGCTGGACCTGGTCTTCACGCGCTGAGGCGGCCCTCGGTCGCTACGCCCGGCTCACCGTCGTCGCGGTCCTCGGCGTGCTCCCCGGCGCGCACGGTAGCGAGGGCCTCGAGGCGGGCGCGGAAGAACACGTCGGCGGAGCGCGCGCGGGCGAGGCGGAAGCCCTGGAGCCTGCCTGCCTGGGGCTCCCGGTCGAGGTCGACGGCGGTCAGGGCCCGCTCTTCCCGCGCCTCGACCTCCAGGGTCGCCGGCCGCAGGAAGCGGCGGCGCACGGGCACGAAGACCAGCGCTCTCTGCCCGAGCCCGAGCAGACCGCGGCAGCCGTCGGACTCGCGGATCGCGGGCCACACCAGACACACCGCCGGCAGGTGCGCATCCTCGCGCCAGCGACGGTTCCTCGACCGGCGCAGGTGGTCGATGCCGAGGAAGGCGACGAACAGCAGCAGGCCGACGGCCCACGCGGCCCCGACCAGCACGGGCCGGGTCACGAGGTTGCCGGGGAAGCACAGGTACAGGAGCCCCGTGATCAGGCCGACCAACGCCGCGAAGCCCGCCGTCGTCGCGAGCATGTCCCGCGTTCCGAACAGGGGCCCGTAGACGGGGTAGGTGAAGTAGAACCGGACGATGCCCTCGACGCGCCGGAAATGCCCGCGCCGGGTGCCCGAGCGGGCCAGCGCATCCGCCGCGAGCTCCGGCTTGGCGAGCCCGATCAGCCGCAGCTCGCGGAGCCCGGCCTTCTCATTCCGCCAGACCAGGACCTCGTGGCCGTTGACGACGTAGCGGTCGTCCTCGCGACGGGGCAGGCTCTCGGAGCTCTCCCGGAACACGCCCTGGCGGCGCTCGACGGTGGTGCGGGTGATGCGGTAGCGCTGGCTGCGCCAGTGGGCGATGTGCCAGAACCAGAACAGGCCGGCCCCCGCGTAGAGCGCGCTGTGGTACCAGGGCGAGCGGAGCTGGATGATCACCCCTCCGCTGCCCAGCACGACCGCGAGGCCGAGCACGATGGTGAAGAGCCAGAGCGAAGCCGGCCAGGTCTCGCAGCGGCCTTCCCACAATACGTCCTGCTCGGCGTCCATGTGGCCTCCGGTCGACTCCAGTATACGTCGCCGTGCGAGCCGGCTGTAGCCGTGTATACTGTGGGTTTACGAGATCGAGGGACGAGATGTCCGATGTTCGCGCGGCGCTCACCGCTCGGTTCGCCGAGCTGCGCAAGGAAAAGTTGCTCGCCGGCGTGCTCGGCTGCGTGCTCGCGGCGGTGGCGGTCGTCGTCGTCGGGGGCTTGCTGTGGATGCTCCTGACCACCCGCGGGCTGCCCGCGGGTCCCACGTTGATCGCGATCGCGGCGGTCTTCGTGTTGCTCGGGATCTTCCCGCTCGACAACCTCTTCAACCCGCACCGGGACCGGCGGCCGGTCGGGCGGCGTGATCCGATCCTGCTGCTGTTCGCGGTCGTGGTGCCGCCGGTCTTCCTGCGCCGCAACCTCAAGGTCCTCGCTTCTGCGCTCAGGATGTCCGGAGGGCAGGGGCAGATCGCCCTGGCCGAGGACATCCTGCGGTCGAGCAAGGAGGCCGTCGACCTCGATGAGCTACGTCCGAGCCACGTCGGCCGAGGCGAGTTCACGCGCACCGTCGCGCTGCTGCGGGAGGCGCGGCTGGTGCACGTCGATCCCCGCTACAACACCTGCCTGCGGACCGTGCGCGGGGAGCGCCTGCTGCAGGGGCGCTGAGGAGGGATGATGGACCGCGAGCAGATCCGCGAGGAGTTCGACCATTTCGACCGCGACAAGAACGGGCGCATCGACCGGGCCGAGTTCGCCGAGCTGATGCGCACCCTCGACGCGGACATGAGCGACGAGGAGCTCACCGTCGGCTTCGACGCGATCGACACCGACGGCAACGGCACGATCGACTTCGACGAGTTCGTCGACTGGTGGAGCTGACGGCGCGCCGCCCGGGTCAACCCTCGGGTGCGCCGTCCCCCTCGTCTTCGTGCGGGCCCGATCCTTCCGCCGCAGCTGGCTCGGCTGGCGCTTCTTCCGCAGGCGCCGGGCGTTCCCGCGGCGTGGCATCGGGCTCCTCGGGGCCCTCCGGGGCCTCGGGCGCGTCGGAAGCGGACGTGTCCTCCGTCTCCTGCACGTCCTCCTCATCCTCCTCGACCGCCGTCACCAGCCCGAGGTCGGAGAGCGCTGCGTAGCTCGCCGGCACGACGAACAGCACCAGCAGCGTCGAGGCCGACAGCCCGAAGACGATGCTCGTCGCCAGCGGGATCAGGATCTGCGCCTGGGTGCTGGTCTCCGACAGCAGGGGCACCATGCCCGCGACCGTCGTCAGCGAGGTCAGGAGGACCGCCCGGAAGCGCGCCCGGCTCGCCGCGCAGGCCGCCTTCGGCACCGGCATCCCGCGGCGCCGATGGATTTTGATGAACTCGACGAGCAGGATCGAGTCGTTGACGACCACCCCGGACAGCGAGACGAAGCCGACCATGCTCGGGAGCGTGAGGTTGAGCCCCATCACGAAGTGGCCGGCGATCACGCCGACCAGGCACAGCGGGATCGCGGTCATCACGACCAGCGGCTCGATGTAGCTGCGGAACTGAAAGCTCAGCAAGCAGAAGATCCCGATCAGGCCGAGCAGGAAGCCGCGCGCCATCGAGGCGCTGGTCTTGTTGCCCTCGGCGGTCTCCCCCTCGATCGACAGCTCGAGCCCCGGGAACTGCGCGCGCAGCTCGGGCTCGAGCTCGCGTCGCATCGTGCGGATCAGCTCGCTGACGTTGGCCCGCGCCGGATCGGCGTTGCCGATCAGGGTGACGGTGCGGCGTCCGTCGACCCGGGCGATGCGGCCGTAGCTTCGGGTGCGCTCGAGGCTCGCGATCGCGGTCAGCGGCATCTGCGCGCCGTCGGGCAGGGTGACGTAGAAGCCTTCGAGGTCGGCGTCGTCCGCGCGGTCGGCCGCCGCGACCCGGACCTCGATCTCGTAGGTCTCGGGGCCGACCTGCACCTCGGAGACCTTCTGGCCGAGCAGGCCCGCCCGCAGCTGCGAGGCGACCTGGCGCGCGGTCAGGCCGAGGGACAGCGCGCCCTCGCGCAGCCGCACCCGCAGCTCGGGCTTGCCGGGCCGCAGGTCGTCGCTGAGGTCGTAGACGCCGGCGAACTGCGCGAACCAGGCCGCCATCTGGCCGGCGGCCTGCTTGAGCTGCTCGAGGCCGGCCCCCTTGAGCCGCACCTCGACCGGGTAGCCGGTCGGACCGAGCGCCGGCTCGGTGAAGTTCAGGGCGAGCACATCGGGAAGCTCGCCGACCTCGGCGCGCCAGCGGTTGAGGATCTCGTCCATGCCCGCGTCGCGGACATCGCCGCCGAGCAGGTCGGCGCTGACGGTCGCGACGTGGGCGCCGCTCTCCAGGGCGTCCTGGTTGACCCCGAACTGCACGCTGAAGGCCTGGATCAGCTCCTGCCCCTCCGGCTGGCGTGCGGCGAAGGCCGCGTTGACTCTGTCCAGCGCGTCGGTCAGCCGGGCGACGACCTGCCCGGTGCGCTCGACGGGCGTGCCCTGGGGCAACAGCAGGCGGGCGACGGCGACGTCTCCCTCGACGTCCGGGAAGGCCTCGAACTTGATCAGGCCGCCGGCCAGCGTGCCGACCGCGCCGAGGAAGATCAGGATGACCAGCGCGAGGCCGGCGAAGCGGTGGCGGACCATCGCGTCGACGGTGCGTCCGACGACCTTCTGCCGGGTCCACTCGAGCAGCGCCTCGACCTTCCGCCGCAGCCGGTTCTTCTTGCGGATGTCGACGCCGTGCAGCGAGTGGGCGAGGTGCGCGGGCAGGATCAGGAAGGCCTCGACCAGGCTGACCGCGAGGACCGCGATCAGCACGACCGGCAG
>JAUIEM010000232.1 GCA_030428695.1 bacterium | reverse complement strand
GCCTGGAGAGTGCGCCGCCGAGCTTCTTGCCGAGGTTCCTGGGCTTGTTGCCGGGGTCGAGGTCGCGTCCGACCAGGCCGCCGAGCGCCGCCGACTCGGTCGCGGGCGGAAGCGCCGGAGTCTCGTCGCCGCCGCCCTTGAGGGCCCGGAGGCGGGAGAGTGCGCCGCCGAGCTTCTTGCCGAGGTTCTTCGGCCTGTTGCCGGGGTCGAGGTCTACGCCTTCGAGTCCGCTGAGGGCCTTCTGCTCGGTCGGCGGCTCGTCGCCGCCGCCCTTGAGGGCCTTGAGTCTGGAGAGTGCGCCGCCGAGCTTCTTGCCGAGGTTCTTCGGCTTGCTGCCGGGGTCGAGGTCGCGCCCGAGCAGGCTCGCGGCGGCCGGGAGCCGGGTCGTGTTCGCGCGCCCGCCGAGCGTCTTCAGCTTGCCGGCGATGCCGACGACGGAGCTCGAGGTCAGGTTCTGCATCCCGCCCTGGCCCCCGCCGATGATCACCGGCTTGAGGCGCTTGGTCGCGGCCTTCGGGGTCGGCGCGATCGACTTTCGGTTCAGGTTGTCGAGGGCGACGGCCACCTCGTCGTTGTGGGGGTCGAGCTCGAGGACCCGCCGCAGGGACTGCTTGGCCAGCCCGCGGTTGCCCTCGCTCTTGCAGCGGTCGGCGTGCAGCCGCAGCTCGCGGACGGCGAGCTTGTGCTCTCCCTTGTCGAGGTAGATGCGGGCGAGCTCGGCGTGCACCTCGGCGGCCCCGGGCATCAGCTCGAGGGCGTGGCGGCAGGCCTCGGTCGCCTGCTTGTACAGCTTCCCGATCCGCGCCAGGCGCGCGACGTCCATGTACTTGTCGTAGGCCGTCTCGGCCGACTGGCGCTCGCGGAAGATGGCCGCGAGCTGCTCGTGGGCGGCGACGTCGAAGGGCGCGGAACGCAGCACGTCGTCGAGGGCCCCGACCGCGAGCGGCCACTGCTTGAGCACGACGGCGCGCTTGGCCATCTCGTGCAGGGCGTCACGGGCCTGCTCGGGCTGCTCGAGCCGCTGGTGGGCGTCGGCGAGCTCACCGAGATGGCCGAGCTGGTCGGGCTCGAGCTCGGAGACCGTGCCGAGGATCTCGACCAGGTGCTCGTCGTCCTTGGTGTCGCGGAAGATGCGCAGGAGATCCTGGTAGTAGCCGAGGGCGACGTCGGTCTGCTGCTTCTCGCGGTAGGCCTGCGCGAGCCACTTCCGCGCCCGCCAGTTGCCTTTGTCGAGCTCGGTGATCTTCTTGTAGATGTTGATCAGGAAGTGCCAGTTGCCCTGGTTCCGGATCACTCCCGAGCTGCTGAGCGAGTTCGCGAGGTTGTTGTACTCGACGACCGCGTCGGAGGTGCGCCCGGACTTCGCCAGGGTGGTCGCGAGCTGCAGGCGGGCCTCGATGCACTCGCTGTCGACCTCGAGGGCCTGGCGCAGGCAGTCGACCGCGCTGTCGTGCTTGCCCTGCTCGAGGTAGTAGCCGGCGAGCTCTTCGTAGTAGTTGATCGCGTGGACCTTGTCGCCGCGCGCGTGGTGCAGCTCGGCGAGCTCGCGGTACGCCGCCTCCTGGCTCGGGTCGGTCGAGACGATCTCGGTCAGCGCGTCGACCAGCTGCTCTTCGAGGCCGTTCTTGCGGTAGTGGTCGGCGAGGAACAGGTAGTGGTCGATCGCCTGCTTCGGGTGCCCGATCTCCTTGAGCAGCTCGATCAGCCGCAGCCGGGCGTCGAACTTCAGCGGCTGCAGGTCGAGGATCTTGCGGTAGGTGCCCGCCGCGACCTCGGGGAAGTCTTCCCGCTCGCAGAGCTTCGCGAAGCCCTCGTAGCGGTCGACCGCGCGGGCCTGGTCGCCCTTGAGCTCGTAGGCTTTGGCGATGCGCTTCGGGAGGTCGAACTGGACGACGCCGAGCTGCTCGGCCCGCAGGTACAGGCCGAGCGCCTTGTTGACGTTCCCCTCGCGCTCGCACTCGATCGCGACGCCGACGAGGTCCGGCGGTTTGAGCGGGTGCACCTCGCCGCGCTTGATGAAGTTGACCAGGTTCTGCAGCACGTCGAAGCGGTGCAGGTGGACCGCCTCGACGATCTCGCGCACGTTGCGCTTGCCGTCGACCGCCGCGAGCACCTCGCGCTCGATCTGGCTCTCCGCCGAGGTGTTGAAGCTGAACAGCGCCTCGGGGTCGTGGGCGTAGATGTCGTCGAGGGAGGGGATGGTCTTCTGGATCTGGCGCCACTCGTCCTGACGGCGGGCCGACTCCATCACCATGCTGGTCGGCGACAGGCGCATGCCGGGGACGAAGTGGTCGGGGTCGAAGATGTCGAGGGGCGGGTCGCCGCGGTGGAACTCGACCTGCGCGGCGGTCCAGGTCAGGAGCTCGCAGATCTCGTCGGTGACCTGGTCGCGCACGGCGGAGTTGACGGTCTCGCGCTTGGTGTAGTGCAGCTCGACCAGGATCTTGCCGAGCTTGGTCTTCTTCAGCTTCTGCAGGGACAGCGCGTGGTTGAGCTGCTCTTCGGTGATCGCGTGCCGATTGAGCAGCGCTTTGCCGATCGGCGTCAGGAAGCGCTTGGTGCGCACCGCCTCGATCGAGCCGGTGTTGAAGTACAGGTACCAGACGCCCTCGGCGCTCTGGATCTTCAGCGTGCCGGAGCGGCCCTTGTTCTGCAGGGACTGGAAGATGTCCGGCAGGTCGAGGATCTCGGCCCGGAAGTTGGCCTTGGCTGTCATAGAGTCCTGATCCATGGCCGCTTCCGGTTCTCCGGGAGGTGTTCCCCGCGGGTGTCGCCCGTCGGATGAGGAGCGGGCGAGGTCGTTCCGGTTGTGTACCGGATGCAGACAACACCGCCGCCGAGCGGCAAGAGCTCCCCTTGCGCCTTCCAGTAGACTAGAGAAAAGGGTGGGGGTTCTCAAGGGAATTCCATCCCGTGCCATACTCTGTTGCACAGCTTGGTGCAACCGAACGGTTTCGCTTTGGCGGCGTTTCCGGTTCCCTGGTCTGCACCCGGGAAGCACCGCTCCTTTGTCACCGCCTCGTGGCTTCCTTCGCAACCCGCTCTCCTCCGGCCTCGGCGACGTTCCCTCCCGCAGATCCTCGCGTCTGGCGTGGGATGTGCCAGAGGTGCGGCGGAATCGTCGCTGGAGGGACGTCGTGGGTCCACGACCGCTGTGCACCGTGCTCTCGCTCTTCGCTCTCGGGATCTGGCTCGCCGACCGCTCGGGCGGCCGGGCTCCGGGCTTTCGCGTCGGCCTGGTCGTCGCCTGCGTCGCGCTCCTCTGGGTCCTGTGGCGCTCACGCCGGGGCTTCCCCGGACCGCTGCGACGCCTCGCGGTGCTGCTGCTCGCGTGCGCCTGCGTGCTGTGCGGAGCCCTGCGCTTCCAGGCGGTCGTCTCCACGGCGACCGGGCTGGCGGAAGCGGGCCGACCGTTGCGGGTCGAGGGCTTCCCGCGCGCGCTGTCCAGCGGTCACTGGGCCCTCGACCTGCCGCGGGGAGGGACAGTGCTGGTCAGCCGCTACGACGCCCCGGCCTGGAGCGAGCGGCGCCTGGCCGTGCTGTGGGGTCGGCTGCGTCCCGACCGCGCCCTCGGCTTCCCCGGGGCCCCCGACTTCGCGCTTCAGCTGCGGCGGCGCGGGATCTCTGGCTGGCTGCGGCCCGGCGCCTGGACCCCGGGCGAGGCGACCCGCTGGCGGCCCTTCCCGGGCGTGCGCCGCGTGGTGCTCGGCGCCTTCTCGTGCGGGCTGCGGCCGGCGACGCGGCAGCTGCTCGCCGCGCTGCTGCTCGGCCAGCGGCGGGGGCTCGCCTCGCACCGGGTCGAGGCGTTCCGGCGGGCGGGCATGTACCATCTGCTGGTGGTCTCGGGCCTGCACGTGTCCGCGCTGGTGCTCGCGGTCAGCTGGCTGCCGCTGCGCCTGGGCTGGCGGCGGCTGGCCTGGCTGCTCGCGGTCGGCGCCGCCCTCGGCATGTGCGCGCTGGTCGACGGGCAGGTCTCGGCCACCCGCGCGGCCCTGACCTGCTGCTGCTCGCTGAGCCTGCGGCGGGCGGGCTGGGTGCCGGACGGGCTGTCGGTGCTCAGCCTGGTCGCCCTGTGCCTGCTGGCGGCGAGCCCGGGGGAGCTGTTCGCGCCGGGTTTCCAGCTGTCCTTCGCGGCCGTCGGGGGCCTGCTGCTGTCGGCGCGGGAGCGGCTTCCCCGCTGGCTGCGCAACCTGTCGGGCGGGCCCGGGCGGCTGCTGGCCGGCGCCCTGCGCATCGCGCTGACCTCGGGGCGGGTCGCGCTCGCGACGGCGCCGCTCCTGCTGTTCCACTTCGGCAGCCTGTCCCTGGTCGGCGTGCTGAGCAACATCGTCGCCGTGCCGCTGGCCGGGCTGCTGCTCGGGTCCGCGCTGCTGATCCTCCCCGTCGCCCTGCTCTTCGGCGGCCCGCCGGCCCCGGCCGTGTGGCTGCTCGAGCTGCTGACCGAGGGGCTGGCCTGGCTGGCGGAGGTCTGCGCCGCCCTGCCGGGGGCCGAGCTGCGGGTCGCGCCGCCGTCCGCGCTGTGGGCCCTGTGCGCGCTGCTCGCGGCCGCGCGTTTCCTCACCGCTCCCCGCTGTCGTTGGGCCTGGCTGGCGCTGCTGGCCTGCGCCGGCTGGTTGGCGCTGTCCCGGCCTCCGGCCGGGCTGACGGTGTACAGCCTGCGCACGGGCGAGCTGTCGGCGGTGGTGGTCGCCGAGGGGGGCGCGGCGCGCGCGCTCGGCGGTCCGCCCTGGGCCCTGCGGCGCTTCCTGGCCAGCCAGGGGCTGGCGGGAGAGGCGCACGCGGCGTTGGGTCCTGGCCGCCTGGAGACCTCCGCGGGGCCGTTGCTGGTCGGAGAGGGCTCGCTGCGCCTGCCGGGTTGTGCCTGGGACTGGGAACGAGCGACAGGCGTGCACCGCTGGAGGCTGGAGGGCGGTTGTTGGACGCGGGAGCGCTGGGGGCCGGTCGAGGGGAGGGCAAAACTGTCGGCGGGGGATCGCGATGGCTCCGACGATCGCCGTTGACGTGTGTCGGGAGGAACTCTAGAATGCGCCGTTCCAAGACAGCATCGTTGGGGGAGAAAATGCGTCTACGCACCGCACTGTTGGCTGCTCTGTTCGGCGTCTGCGGAATCTTCGGTTGCGGCGACAGCGCCGGCAACGGCGGCGACGACAAGATCGTCATCGCGGTCGCGGGTCCGATCACCGGCTCGGCCGCTGCGTTCGGCGAGATGATCCGCAAGGCCGCCGAGCTCAAGGAGAAGGAAGTCAACGACGCCGGCGGCATCAACGGCCGCATGGTCGAGTTCCAGATCGAGGACGACAAGGGCCTCGCCGCGGAGGCGACCAGCGTCTCGCGCAAGCTGAGCGCCGACGCCAACGTGCTCGCCGTCGTCGGGCACTTCAACAGCGACTGCTCGCTCGCCGGGAAGACCGAGTACAACCGGGTCGGCCTGGTCCAGTTCAGCCCGGGCTCGACCAACGTCGATGTCTGCCAGGGCGGCGACTGGACCTTCCGCAACCTGTACCGCGACGACCAGCAGGGCATCTTCCTCGCCAACTTCGCGATGAAGGCCCTCGAGCTGAAGCGGGTCGCGATCGTGTTCGAGCAGGACAACTACGGCACGGGCCTGAAGGAGGCCTTCGAGGCCGAGGCTGCGCGCATCGGCCTCGAGATCGTCGCCAGCGAGTCCTACCAGCGCGGCCGCACCCAGGACTTCACGCCGCACATGACCAACGTCAAGCAGGCCGAGCCCGACGGGGTCTTCATCTCGGGCCTGTACAACGAAGCCGCGCTGATCGTCAAGACCGCCAAGAACGACCTCGGCCTCGACCTGCCTTTCTTCGGCGGCGACGGGCTCGACAGCCCCGACCTGATCGAGACCGGCGGCGAGGCGGCCGAGGGCATGTACATCACCAGCCCGTTCATCTTCGGCACCGACAGCCAGACCGCAGAGGTCACCGCGTTCTACGACAGCTTCAAGGCGATGCACGGGAACGCGCCGGACACCTGGGCCGCGCTGACCTGGGACGCCTGCGGGCAGATCCTCGACGCGATCGCGAAGGCCGGGGCCGACCGCCAGAAGATCCGCGACCATCTCGCCGCGCAGGCCACGAGGGAGGCGGGCTACTCGGGCATCACCGGCGTGACCTACTTCGATGCGAACGGCGACTGCGTCGGCAAGCCGATCTACGTCAAGCAGGTGATCGACGGCGGCTTCGGCGTGTCGCCGGAGCAGCTGCTCGAAGACTGACGGCTCCCCACCCGAAAGGACGCCCGTGGAACAGCTCGCGCAGCACCTCCTCAACGCCCTGACCCTCGGCGCGATCTACGCCTTGATCGCCGTCGGTTACACGATGGTCTACGGCATCATCAAGCTGATCAACTTCGCCCACGGCGAGGTCTACATGGCGGGCGCGATGTTCGCCTGGTTCTTCGTCACGCAGTGGGGCGTGCACCTGCTGCTGGCGCTGCCGATGGCGATGGTGTGTTGCGCCCTGCTCGGGGCGGCGCTCGACTTCATCGCCTACCGGCCGCTGCGCAATTCGACGCGGCTGGCGGCGTTGATTACGGCGATCGGCATGTCGCTGATCCTGCAGACCGTCGCCCAGCTCGTCTTCGGCGCCCGGCCGAAGAGCTTCCCCAGCGATGTGGTCCCGGCCTTCTTCGGCAACGAGCTGTTCACCGTGTTCGGCTCGTCCGTCGCGGGCAAGGACGTCGCGATCTGGGTCGCCGCCCTGGTCAGCATGGTCGGCCTCGACCTGCTGGTGCGCAAGACCACCGTCGGACGCGCGATGCGGGCGTGCTCCCTCGACCAGAAGACCGCCGCCTTGATGGGGGTCAACGTCAACCGGGTGATCGTCTACACCTTCATGATCGGTTCGGCCCTGGCCGCCGTCGCCGGCGTGCTCTACGCCCTGAAGGTCGGCGGCAACATCGAGCCGCGGATGGGCTACTATCCGGGCCTGATCGCTTTCGCGGCGGCGGTGCTCGGCGGCATCGGGAACATCCGCGGGGCGATGCTCGGGGGTATGTTGATCGGGGCGACCCAGGCGCTCGGGGCGGGCTATCTCAGCGCCGCCTACGACTTCGCCTACGCCTTCCTGGTGATGATCCTCGTCATCCTCGTGCGCCCCTATGGTCTGCTCGGCCAGGCCGGCGCCAAGCGGGCTTGAGGGGGAGTCGCCATGCAAAAACGCTCCCTTCGCAACGAGCTGATCGTCCTCGGGGTCGCGGCGCTGATCGTCGCTCTGATTCCGTTGATCTGGGGCTTCACCGGGCCGGTCCCGAGCACCGTCGAGAAGATCTGCATCTACGCGATCATGGCCCTCGGCCTGAACATCGTGATCGGCTACACGGGCCTGCTCGACCTCGGCTTCGTCACCTTCATGGCGACCGGCGCGGTCGTCACCGCCGTACTGCTGGTCGCCGTCGAGCAGCCGCCGCAGATGGTCTCCCTCGACCAGGGAAAGGCCTGGGTGCTCGAGGATACGACCGGCATCGGTAAGGGCCCCGCGGCAGCGATCAAGGTCTACGGCCCCGGAGTCGAGGCCCTGCACTGCACCATCCAGCGCCGGGGCGAAGGCTTCGTGCTCATCGCGGGGGGCGAGACCGAGCGCGCCCGGGTCGAGGTCAACGGCGCGCGGGTGACCGAGCACGCGCTGGCGGTCGCCGACACCGTCGTGATCGCGGGCAAGCGCTTCCTCTACGAGGGCGCGCAGAGTGTGATCCCGGTCGGCGGCAAGACCGTCGAGGGCGGGAGGCATCTCTTCCGCTTCCCGTACAACATCCTGCTGATCATGCTCTTCGCGGGCGGGATCTGCGCCCTCGTCGGCATCCTGCGCGGGATCCCCACCCTGCGCCTGACCGGCGACTACTACGCGATCGTCACGCTCGGCATCGCCGAGATCATCTACATCTGGTACCGCAACGCCGACTGGACCGGCGGGCCGAAGTCGATCACCTTCACCCCCGGCGACGTGCCCGAGATCGCCGGCAACAAGCTGTACTACGACAGCCCCTGGTTCTACTACCTCGTCTGGGTGATGTTCGCGCTGGCGATCCTCGCCTCGCGGCACCTGCGTGACTCGCGCACCGGGCGCGCCTTCGCGGCGATCCGCCTCGACGAGACCGCGGCGATGACCTGCGGCGTGCCGATCAACCGCTACAAGCTGACCTCCTTCGCGCTGTCGGGCTTCATCGGCGGCGTCGGCGGATCCCTCTTCGTGTTGTGGAACTCCTCCTTCTCGGCGATCGGCGTCGAGGTCTGGGAGTCGGTGCTGCTGGTCTGCTGCCTGGTGCTCGGTGGCATGGGCTCGATCCCCGGCACCATCCTCGGCTCGGTGATCCTGGTCGCGCTCGGCGAGCTGCTGCGGGAGAAGCTGCCGAAGATCGGCTCCCAGGGCATCTACTGGGAAGCCTGGCCGCAGGAGGCGCGCTTCCTGTTCTACGGCGTGATCCTCGTGCTCCTGATGCGCTTCCGGCCGAAGGGGCTCTGGCCGCAGCGCCTCGGCGGCGACCCGATCTCCTCCGACGACGCGGAGGCGCTCCGCAAGTCGCACGCCGAGCTGTACAAGATCGGCGTCGAGGAGGCGAAGGACGCGAAGCCCGCCGAGGCGGCCCCGGCCGAAGCGATGCTCGTCGTCGATGACCTGTCCCGTCACTTCGGCGGCGTCAAAGCGGTGCAGCATGTGTCCTTCAAGGTCAAGAGGGGCGCGATCTCCTCGCTGATCGGGCCGAACGGGGCCGGGAAGACGACCGTCTTCAACGTGCTGACCAACCTGTTCCCGCCGACCACCGGCCGCATCAAGTTCCTCGACAACGCGGGCAGGCTGAGCGACATCACCGGCCTGCGCACCGACCGCATCTGCGAGGCCGGCATCGCCCGCACCTTCCAGAACATCCGCCTGTTCGACGATCTGACGGTGCTCGACAACGTCAAGATGGGCCTCCACCTGCACACCGGCTCCGGGGTCGCTTCGGCGCTGTTCCGCACCGGCCGTTTCCGGCGCGAGGAGACGCAGGTCGAGCGCGCGTCCTGGAAGTACCTCGCCTTCGTCGGCCTCGAAGACCGCGCCCACGAGCCCGCGTCGAGCCTGTCCTACGGCGAGCGCCGCACGCTCGAGATCGCCCGGGCGCTCGCGACAGAGCCGCGGCTGCTGCTGCTCGATGAGCCGGCCGCGGGCATGAATCCGCAGGAGACGGTCGTGCTGGTCGCGCTGATCCGTCGCATCCGCGAGCACGGCGTGACCGTGCTCTTGATCGAGCACGACATGAAGATGGTGATGGAGATCTCCGACCACATCTACGTCCTCGACCACGGCGAGCTGATCGCCGAGGGGGCGCCGGAAGAGGTGCGCGCGAACAAGAAGGTGATCGAGGCCTACCTCGGTGTGCACGCGGAGGAGGCGGAGTGAGCGGCGACAGCGAGGGCAGCCAGGCGGAAGTCCTGCTGAAGCTGACCGGCGTGAAGGCGTCCTACGGGCCGATCATCGCCCTGCGCGGCATCGACCTCGAGATCCGGCGCGGCGAGATCGTCACCCTGATCGGCGCGAACGGCGCGGGCAAGAGCTCGACCCTGAACGCGATCTGCGGCCTGGTCGGCGTGTCCGGAGGCAAGATCGAGCTCGCGGGCAAGGACATCACCAACCATCCGACGCAGGAGATCGTGCAGCTCGGCGTCTCCCAGGTGCCCGAGGGGCGCAAGCTGTTCTCGGACATGACCATCCTCGAGAACCTCGAGATGGGCGCCTTCCTGCGCAAGGACCGCCAGCAGGTGAAGAAGGACCTCGAGCATGTGTTCGAGATCTTCCCGCGCCTGAAGGAGCGCATCAAGCAGCGCGCCGGCTCGCTGTCCGGGGGTGAGCAGCAGATGTGCGCGATCGGCCGCGGGATCATGGCCCGGCCGCAGATCCTGCTGCTCGACGAGCCCTCCCTCGGTCTCGCGCCGCTCTTGTGCGACACGATCTTCGAGACCGTCAAGCGGCTCAACGCCGAGGGGACGACGATCCTGCTCGTCGAGCAGAACGCGTTCGCCGCGCTCAAGCTCGCCCATCGCGGCTACATCATCGAGACCGGCTCGATCACGATGTCCGGGCCCGCCAAGGACCTGCTGGTCGACGACCGCGTCAAGGAAGCCTACCTCGGCGTGTAGCCATCGGGGGCCCGCGTGTTCCGATTCCTCTCGCGCCTGTTCGGCGTCCGCCCCTCGTGGCCCGCCCGCTATGCCGAGGGCGTGGACTGGTTCAACAAGAAGCACTTCAAGCAGGCCCAGCTCGCCTGGGAGTACGCCTACCGCGGAGCCGAAGGCGACCTGCGCGAGCTGTACCGCGGTCTGATGCAGCTCGCCGGCGCCCTCGGCCACATCCAGCACGGCAACCTCTCCGGCGCCCGCCAGCTGCTCAACGGCGCCCGCGACATCCTCCGCGCCCTGCCCGACCGCCTCGGCGGTCTGCGGCTGCCGACGGTCCGGGCCGGCATCGACGCCTGCAGCGACGAGCTGGTCGAGCTCGAGGAGCAGCGCAAGGAACACTTCGCGATGGGGCTGGTGCCGCGGCTCGACCTGCGCTGACGTCAGGGGCGGATGCTCCACAGGCGCAGGACCGGCGCGCCGGCGCTGTGGGTCGACACGACCAGCAGCTCGCCCTGGTAGACGAACAGCCGCGCGTGCCGCGTCTCGAAGGGGACCTCCTCGAGCACGGTCGTCCAGCTGTCGGCGGCGGGATCGTAGACTTCCAGGCTGCGGTTGGACTCGAAGTCCCCCTCCGCGCTGAGCGAGGTCCCGCCGAGCACGTAGATGCGCCCGTCGAGCACCGCCACCTCCGGGGAGATGCGGGTCCGCTCCGGCGACTTCGCCGTGCTCCAACGGCGGGAGGCGAAGTCGAAGACGTCGACCTGGTCGATCAGCTCGAAGCCGGCCCGCATCCCGCCGATCATGTAGAAGCGGTCGCCGAGCAGCGCGCCCCCGTAGGCCCGGCGCGGCCCGGGCAGCGCGAGGTCGGTCGTCTCCCACTTCCCGCCGGCGAGACGATAGACCTCGTTGCGGAAGGTGAACATCTCGGCCCGCGGGCGCCCGCCGTCGAAGTCGACGCCCCCGAACAGGTAGATCCCGTCGGGCTGCTCCGCGAGGCCGAACTGGGTCAGGCCGTAGGGCAACCGGGCGGGTGAGAGCTCCCAGCTGCCGTCGGGGCCGTGGACGTAGCACTCCTCGTAGGAGCGCGTGCGCTCGCCGGTGTGTCCGAAGCCCCCGATCGCCAGGGTGCGGTCGCCGCCGACAGGCACGGTGAAGAAGCTCTGGCGCTCGATGGGGAAGCTCTCGAGCGGCTCGAAACGCAACGTGGCGAGGGAGACCCGCCAGGCCTCACTGAGGAAGTTGTGCGGCTCGAAGTCGTGCTGCCCGAGGCTGTTGTTACCCCCGAACAGGTAGAGGTGGTGGTCGCGGATGTACATCCCCTGGCGGTTCCGCGCCGTTCCGGGGCTCGGCACCGACCACTCCGTGATGACCGGCCCGGCGCCGGCTTCCAGGGCGATCGGCTCGATGCAGCGCAGGTGGGTGCGCGGCTGGGTGACGCCGCCGACGGCGAGCAGTCCCGCCGGGCCGCTGAGCAGGCGGTGGAAGTAGCGCGGGAAACGAGGCGTCGCCGCGTGCGTCCAGGTTCCGTTCGCGGCGTCGAGGCGCAGCACCTCGCTGCCGAGGCCGGAGGTGTACAGGGCGCCGTCGTGGGACACCGCGGCGACACCGAAGCCGGGGAAGGGCAGCTCCGGCGCCTCCTCCCAGGTGCCCGTGGTGGGGTCGTAGACGTGCGCTTCGCGGCGCATCTTCCCCGCGCTGTCCATGCCGCCGAGGACGTACAGCCGTCCGTCGTGGGCCGTGGCCTGCAGCGCCCGCTTGACGAAGGGCGGCTCGGGCAGCGTGCGCCAGGTCGCGTCGGCCGCGCCCAGGTCGAGGCTGAGCGCGGTGGCATGCCAATCCTCGCCTTCGGGGGAGAGGTCCCAGCCCCCGATGACGAAGAGCTCGTCGCCTATGACCGCGGCCGCGTGGGAAGAGCGAGGGGCGGGCAGATCCGCACGACGCTCCCACCCCAGGGTGAGCGGATCGAAGCGCCAGACGCCGGTCGTCGAGCGCAGGTCTTCCGGCTCGTCCGCGCCGTTGTGGGCCTCGAGACCGCCGATCAGGTACAGCCCCGAGGCGTGCGCGACGAGGCTGGAGCCCTGCATCGGCTCGAGGGCGGGCAGGGCTTCCCAGGTCGCCCCGTCGTGCAGGTTCAGGCGGGCGAAGCCGTGCCACAGGTTGTCGCGGGAGTGCGCGTGCACCGGGCCGGTGTGGCCGCTGTACACGTACAGCCAGCCGCCGTGGACGTCGGCCGCGAAGGACGCCAGCGGACCAGGCAGCAGCATGCCTCGTTCGGTGGACGCGTGCGGTGCTTGACCGGCGGCGAGGCCGGCCAGGAGAAGCAGGAGGCAGGTTCGCATCGAGGGTCCTCGTGAAGATCGTGGTTGATCTCGTGGACCCTACCGGAGCGGGGCGTGGCTGTGAAGTTAAAACTTTGATGATCAAACTTTCGTGATTTTTGATTGTCTTGGCTTTGAATCTTCGCTATTGCTTTGATAGTCGAAAGATTTGTCCTTCGAACTATGTGCCCCTGTCTGGGGCCGCAAACGCCAGGAGCGCCGATGTCCCTCCCTCCCCCGATGAGCCTCGTCGCGGCCTGGCCCGGAGCCGGCCAGGCCGGCCTGGTCGCCGCGAGCTGTCTGGTCCGCCGGCTGCGCATGCGGCCGCTGAACGGCCTGCTGGACGAGCGCGACACCCGCCACGAGCTCCACGAGCTGCCGGTCCGCGGCGGCCTGCTCGAGCTGGCCACCGTGCCGCGCCATCAGGCCTACATCCGCGAGCTCGAGGACACGAGCCTGGTCGTCCTGCTCGGCGCCGCGCCGGAGTGTCGCGGCGGTTACGAGACCTGCCAGCGGCTGCTGCGCCGTTTCGCCAGCCTCGGCGCCGAGCGCGCGGTGTTCCTCGACGGCCAGTGCGCGGGCGGTCCGGTCGTCGAGCCGCGGGTGTTCGACGCCGCGACGACCGCCGCGCTGCAGCGGCAGCTCCGCGAGCGGAGCCGCACGCTCCCGCTGCCGGACGGCTTCGTCCGCTCGACTGCCGCGAGCTTCCTCGGCGCGGCGATGGCCGTCGGATTGCCCGCCGCCGGGCTCTTCGCCGAGGTCCCGTCGTGCTCGGCCCAGCGCCTGTTCTGCCCTGGCGCGCGCGCCCTGCTGGCCGCGCTCCAGGACCTGCTCGCGTTGCCGCCGCTGCTCGAGCGTGGGGAGCCCCCGAGGAAGTCGGCTCTGGAAGCCGAGATCGAGGAGCTGTTCGCGCTGGTCCGCATCGACCGGGGCCAGGCGGGCCGGCTCAAGCACGTGCTCGACCGGGAGGGGCTGTTCGAGGTCTACGAGGACCGCTTCCTCGACCTCTTCGCCCCGGCGCCGGGGAACCCGGAGGCGTAGACCTTCGGCTCCAGCTGGCGAGGAGGCGCCGGACCCGCGCTCGCTCAACAGGTCTCAGCGCTCGCCGGGCGGGTCGCTCAGGCGGTCGATCACCCCGTCGAACAGCTCGAGCATCGTCTGCCGCAGCCCGCTGACCTCGTGGACTCCCCGCGAGCTGCGACGCCGCAGGCTGTCGAGTGCGCGCTCGAGGCCCTCGATCTTGATGCGGTCGGCGTCCCGCTCGGCGCGCAGGCGCAGGAGCTCCTCGTTGGTGTCCGGCGTCAGCGCCGGCAGGCTGCCGGGGACGGGCGTGTCCTGGTTGCGCAGCGAGTCGATCTCCGCCTCGAGGCGCAGGCGCACCGCCTTGAGCCGGCGCACGTCGTGCTGGGCGGCGAGCAGCTCGGTCTCGAGCTCCTCGACCCGCCGCTCGAGCCCGCGCACCGTCGCCTCGTCGACGTACTCCTCGGGGGTGTTGTGGGCGCGCAGGCGGCCGGTGCTGCGCCGCCGGTAGCGGTCGGAGGGGTAGCGGTCGCTCGCGACCGGCCGCCGCCGCCCATTGCGCGGGACGACCCGGAACGAGGCGCGGCCGAGCGCCACCCGCGCGTGCAGCGGCAGGATCCCGCGCTCGTGCACCGGCTCGCCCTCGACATGGGTGCCGGTCTCGCTGCCGAGGTCTTCGATCTCGACCAGGCCCTTGCCGGAGACGTAGAGCCGGCAGTGCAGCGTCGCCACCGACGGCGAGCGGGCGTGGATGTCGGCCTGCGCCCCGCTCCCGACCAGGACCTCCCCGGCGTCGAGCGGCAGCGTTCCGCCTTTGTCGGGGCCGGCCAACCATTCGAAGAGCAACGTCGCCATGTCTTTCCATCTCGCCGCGCTGGCGCAGCACACCCGGCTACTCTACCAGCTGCCGTCCACGCCGCCAGTGTGACGTCCGCGGGCCCCCGGATGTCACCCTCAGCGCTCCCGGCGTTTCCCCCGGCTCCTGCGTTCGTGGCTGCGGCGCACCCGCACCCTCTTGCCGGGTTGCTGCTTCTGCACCCAGCGGGTGAAGCGCTCGATCCGGGGGTCGGCGGCGAGCCGCTCGACGGTGTTGTAGACCGCCTCGAGCTCCTTCTCGTCGAAGGTCGCGTGGACGTTGCTGTGGCAGGGCGGGCAGAGCAGGGCGATGCGGGTCTTGACCTCCTCGCGGCTGAAGGTCTTCTTGTTCTTCTTGTTCTTGTGGCGGGTTTGCGGGATCAGGTGGTGGCGCGTCAGCCGCGTCGTGCGCGCGCACAGCTCACACGCCCCCGTTCCCCCGGGCGCCCCGTCACTCACCGCTCCCCCAGAGCTCCGCGAGCAGGGCGTCCTGGCGCGCGTGCATCCGGCTCCGCGCGGGCTCTTCGCGGTCGTCGTAGCCGAGCAGGTGCAGGGTGCCGTGGATCGCGTAGAGCGCGAGCTCGCGCGCCGCCGGCAGCCCCCGCTCCGCCGCCTCGCGCCGGGCGGTGTCCCAGGAGGCGTAGACCTCGCCGAGGTAGGGATCGTCGGGCCCGTCGCCGAGGGGGAAGGCGATGACGTCGGTCGGTCCCGGCACCGCGAGCCACTGCTCGTGCAGCGCGGCGATCGCGGGGTCGTCGACGATGATCAGGTCGACGGTCGCGTCCCGTCCCTCGGCGCGGAGCACCGCCTCGAGCAGCGCCACCAGCCGCTCGGAGGAGACGCCGCTCGCGGCCTGATCGCTGACGGTCGCCGGCATCGCGCTAGCCCTTGTCCTCGGTGGAGGTCTCGAGCACCTTGACGGTCAGCTGCGAGCGCTCCTTCTCCGGGTACTTGATACGGCTGTGGAAGATGCCGAGCAGCACGCGGTAGAAGCTCTTCTCGATCTTCTGCAGGTCGCTGAGGGTCAGGTCGGAGTCGGACAGCTGGCCGTCCATCAGCTTGTCGATCACGACCTCGTGGACGATGTTCTCCAGCCGGCTCGGCGTCGGATCGGACAGGCTGCGTGAGATCGCCTCGACGCTGTCGGCGATCATCACGATCCCCGACTCGATGGTCTGCGGCTTCGGCCCGGGGTAGCGGAACTGGTCGCGGGTCGCGCTCGTGTCCTTCTGCTTGGCCCGGTGGTAGAAGTACTCGACGCAGCTCGTGCCGTGGTGCTCGGGGATGAACGACTTGACCGCGTCGGGCAGGTTCAGCTC
>JAUIEM010000645.1 GCA_030428695.1 bacterium | reverse complement strand
GTTCCTCGACGCGGAACAGCAGGGCGCGCTGACCGTCGAGCTCGATCTCGTGGACCTGTACGGCGGCCCCGGGCTCGGCGACCAGGTTCTTCGGCGCCTGGACGAGGTACAACAAGGCATCCCCCGTCCACGGAATCCCCGTGGGTGTGCCATTGTCCTCGACACCGACGAGAAGGTCGCCGCCGTCGGTGTTCGCGAAGGCGACGACCGCCTCGGCTATGTCCTTCCCGACGTCCTTGAGGTCTCGCGGCGAACGTCCTTCCGGCCCGATCTGGAACGCGCTCTTGAACTCGACGTAGTAGGACTCGCCGTCTGCGATCAGGATGCGGGCGACGTGTGCCATGTTCTTGGAGGCCGACCCGGCTCCTTCCTGCAGCGCGTCTACGGTCCCGCGAGTCTACGGGATCTGTGACATGGCGGTCAATGGAGACCGGGTCGCGCGGCGAGCCCTCGGGCCCCGGACCTACCCCTCGACCTTCCGGGCGCAGGCGACCAGTCGCTCCGCGAGCTCGGGCTCCCGGCCGTGCCCGCCGTAGCGCAGCGCCGCGTAGGCGCGCAGCAGCGAGGCGGCCTCCGCGCCCCAGCCCGGGGCGGCTTCGACCCGGGCGGCGAAGCGCGCGAGGGACTCGGTCTCCGCCCGCGTCAGGTCACGCGTCGCGAGGGCCTGTTCCAGGGCCGCGAGGCAGGCGAGCGGATCGGAGAAGCCGAGCCCGCTGCGTACCGCGTCCTGCGTCCGCTGGTGCCGCTCCCGCCACATGCGCAGGCCGATCCAGAAGGCGGCGAGGGCGGCGACGGCGAGCAGCAGCAGGTAGGGGCTCTGGCCGAGCAGCCAGTCCCAGAACGCCCCGAGCAAGCCGCCCAGCCAGTGGGCGACGGCGCGCATCCAGGGCGTGGTCGCGGGCATGTGCGCCGCGATGCCCGCGGGCGGGGTCGCGTCGAAGGTCTGCCAGCCGCTGTCCGGGAACCAGGCCTCGACCCAGGCGTGGGCGTTGCGCTCGCGGACGAGCCACACGCCGTTCAGCTCGTTGCGCTCGATGACCCGGTAGCCGACCACGACCCGGGTCGGGATCGCGAGGGACCGCCCGAGCAGGGCGAGGGCGCTGGCGAAGTACTCGCAGTGGCCGCTCTGCCCGCGGACCAGGAAGTCGACCAGCGGGTCGCGGTCGGGGTCGCGCTCGTACCAGGTGCTGTAGCTGAAGCTCGACGCGAGCTCGCGCTCGACAGCCCGCAGCCGGTCGCGGGGCGGGCCGGCGCCGGACCAGGCGACGGCGAGGGAGTCGAGCAGCGGCGCGAGCTCGGCGGGCACGGCGAGCTCGCTCGAGTCGGCCGGGCGGATGCGCGGGAGCTCGGGATCGCGCGGCCCGGTCTGCAGGCGCGCCCACTCGACGTCGTCGTCGAGCAGGCTGCGCGGCACGCCGAAGAAGTCGACGCTGAGATGCTCCTGGTCGGTCGCGAGGTGGCTGAAGTGAAGGGGCAGGAAGTAGCGGTCGCGCGTCCCGCCCACGCTGCGGATCTCGACGCTGTCCCCGCCGACCGCCCGCGGGCTGCGCCAGGTCTGGCGGGCGCTGCGCCGGGACAGCCAGTGGCCGTCCTGGTAGGCGACGAAGGCCGTGCCCCGCAGGTAGTCGACCGGGCCGCCGCGCACCTCGGCGACCAGCTCGTCGCTCTCGAGCATGCCCGCGAGCGCGCCGAGCCGGATCATGCCGGAGCCGAAGCCGGTCTGGCTGTAGCTCCCGCTGAGCAGGAGGCGCCCCTCGACATAGCTCGACAGCGGCGGCAGCACCGCCACCAGGCCGGCGCCGGCGGCCAGGCTGACCCCGATGACGCCGATCAGGGCCCAGCGCCCGCGGGTGGAGAGGCGCTTCCAGGGCACGTGGGCGGGATCGACCTTGCGCAGCGCGACGATCTGCAACAGCGCGATCACCCCGAGCAGGATGAAGTAGTAGCCGCCCTCGCGCGAGCGGCCGAGGGCGAGCAGCCCGGCGAGGACGATCGCCGCGGTGCCCCGCTCGCCGAGCCAGGGCTTCTGCATCGCGCAGCGCGGCAGGCCGATCAGCAGGCTGCCGAGGGCCATCCCCTGCGCCGTCGCGCGCATCCCGTCGTCCGCGCCGTCGAGCAGGAGCGCCGCGAAGGCCGCGCTCAGGCCGCCGACCAGGGCGAAGCCGAGCTGCGGCGTCGCCCCGAGGCGCAGGCGCTTGCCGAACAGCCACAGGGCGACCCCGAGCAGGGTCAGGGGCAGGGCGATGAACCAGAAGCCGGTGCGCATCCCGAACAGCACCGCGACGGCCGCCTGGGCGAGGCCCTCGAGGGCGCGGCGTGGCGCTTCCTGCGCCGGACTCACAACAGCAGCTCCCGGCCGCTCTCGATCGCCTCGAGCTCGACGTCGAGCACGTCCCGCGCGCCGTCCCCGCCTTCCCCGAGCCGCAACACCTTGCAGCCGACCCCCTGGTTGACGATGCGCTCGCGCAGCTTCTGGCGCGCCTCATCCCAGACCTGCACGAGCAGCACCACGCAGGACAGCTGCCGCAGGTGCGGGGCGAGCACGCCCGCCAGACGCTCGGGGTCGAGGGCCGGACCGGGCTCGACGCAGGCGAGCAGCTCGAGGGCCTGCGCGAGGAAGCCG
>JAUIEM010000644.1 GCA_030428695.1 bacterium | reverse complement strand
CTCTACGTCGTCGGCGAGCTGGCGGTGCCGAAGGGCAAGGGCTCGATCATCGTCAGCTTCAACTCGGGGAAGAAAGCCGTCGAAGGGATGATGGAGAAGCGCGGGCTCGAGCGGAAGCCCGAGATCGTGAAGGTACCGCCGAAGGGGAAGCTGGACGGCTGAGCGGCGCTCGGACCCTCTTCCGATTCCGATTCCGATTCCGATCCCGATTTCGATCCCGATTCCGATCCGATCCCGGGCTGCCCGCTGCGTTGCCGCCCTGCGCGGACCGATCGCGTCGGTCCACCCTCCATGCAGCTGTCGGGCGTTTCGCGCATCCTCCGATGCATACGCCGGGATCCTGCGGTGACTCTCTGCTGCACCCCGAACGGAGACCCCGATGGCCCCGACCGCCTGGCTCCACCACCACGCGCAGCGCCTGCTCGCCGCGCCGCTGGTCTACACCGCGCTCTTGCCGATCGTCGGCAGCCTGGCCGACGGCGTCGCCCGCGACTGGCCCCGCGCGTGGGCCGTGCCGATGGCCGCGACGCTGCTGGTCGCGCCGCTGTGCGGGTTCTTCCTGTGGGCCCGCCTGCACCCGCGGAGCCGCGGCGTCCGCATCGCCGCGGCCCGGCTGTGCTACCCGCTGTGCTTGCTGTACGTCGTCGGCGGCGCGCTCGGCACCTACCGCATCGTCGAGGATCTCGGCGGGCAGGCGGGCGCGAGGACCCTGGCCTACGGCGTTCTGACCATCGTCAGCGGGATGTTCGGCCTCGCCGGCCTGCTCGGACACTACCACGACGACTGGCACGAGCCGGCCCCTACCGCGCTGGCGCTGACGCCAGAGAGCCGCGGGCTGCCCGTGCCGAGCAGCGACCGCCTGGTCGTCTGGAAGCCCGGCGTGTGGGCCTGGCTGGGCGCGCCCTTCGGGCTGCTCGGCGGCGGCTTCCTGGTGTTCGGCGCTGGCTCCCTGGCCCTCGAGACGCTGATGGGCGCGCTCGTCGCCGGCGGCATGGGCGCGGTGCTGTTCCTCGGCGGGCTCTCGTGCCTGGCCTGGCGCTCCGCCGAGGTCGACGCCCGCGAGGGCCGCTTCCGCATCGCCTGGCGGCTCGGCCCGCTGCCCCTGCGCCCGCGCAGCCTGCCGCTCGCCGCGATCACCGGGATCGCCGTGCGACACCACCAGCAGCCCGGTCTGGGGACCGTGCACCGCGTGGTGCTCGAGGCCGGAGACGCGGAGCTGGAAGTGATCGGCCGGCTCCAGGACGGAGGCCGCGCGCGCGCGCTCGCCCACGCCCTCCAGGTCTTCCTGGCGCGGGCGTCCCGGGACTGAGCCCGCCAGTGTGGACGCCGCTCAGGAGCCATCCGCGAGCGCGGCGACGATCTGCCCGAGCCGCGCGATCGCCGCGCTCTTCTCCTCATCCCACGGGTGCCCGTAGGCGATGCGGATGCACGACGTGTAGCGGTCCTGCGCACTGAACAGGTGCCCGGGCACGATGCTGATGCCCGCGTCCAGCGCGCGGGTGTAGACCTGCATCGCGTCGACCTCGCCCGGCAGCCCGACCCAGAGCACGAAGCCCCCGGTCGGCTCAGCGCTCTTCGTGCCGGGAGGGAAGCCCAGGGCGAGGGCCTCGCGCAGGCGCAGGAGGTTGTCCGCGTAGGTGCGCGCGGCCTTGCGGATGTGCCGGGTGTACGAGCCGTCGCGCAGGAAGGCGCCGAGGGCGAGCTGCATCGGGGTCGCGGTCACGAAGTTCATCGCGAACTTCTCGCGGCGGATCTCCTCCTCGAAGCGGCCCGGCGTCAGCCAGCCGATGCGGTAGCCCGGGCACAGCGTCTTCGAGAAGGACGAGGCGTGCAGCACGTTGCCGTCGGTGTCGAAGGCCTTCGCCACGACCGGCCGCTCGCGCCCGTAGTAGAGCTCGCCGTAGACGTCGTCCTCGATCAGCGGCACGCGGTGCGTGGCGCACAGGCTGACCAACCGCCGCAGGGAGTCGACCGGCATGCGCGCGCCGAGCGGGTTGTGGAAGGCGGGCTGGCACAGCACCGCGGCGACCGCGCCCTCGGCGAGCAGAGGGGCGAGGGCGTCGAGCTCCAGGCCCGTCCGCGGCGAGGTCGGCAGCTCGACGACCTTCAGACCGAGCTGGCTGAGCATCCGCAACAGGATGAAGTGCACCGGCGACTCGATGGCGACCGCGTCCCCGGGCCGGCAGGTCGCGCGCAGGGCGAGGTGGGTCGCCTCGAAGGCGCCGTTGGTGATCAGGAGATCGTCGGCGCGCAGGGCGCAACCGCGGGCGACCAGGCGCCGCGCGATCTGGGTGCGCAGCTCGAGCTCGCCGCGCGGGTCGCCGTACGAGATCGCCCGCAGGGCCTCCGTGCCGAGGCCGCGCAGGCGCCGCTGCAGGGCCGCCGCCGGCAGCAGCGCGGCCGGCGGGTCGGCGTTCCCGAACGGCACGAGGTCGCGGCGGTTGGCCTCCTCGGCGAGCTGGCGGGCGACGTCCCAGGCCTGGGGCAGCGCCGGCCGACGGCTCGGGTTGCTGGCGCCGACGGCCTCGAGCCGGTGGCAGCAGCGCTCGCGGACGTAGTAACCCGACTGGGGACGAGCGACGATCAGGCCGCGGCGCTCGAGCAGGCGGTAGGCGGCGGTGACGG
>JAUIEM010000231.1 GCA_030428695.1 bacterium | reverse complement strand
TGGGCGGCGACCCGCGACCGCTGATCCAGAACATGCAGCAAAACCGTCAGGCCGCACCGCAGGCGGCCGGCCCCATCGATCCCGTCTGCTCCGGGCGCACTGTCCGGGTTCTTCCGCTGGACGGGTGCCGGGAAAGAAGAGCGAGTCTATGGCAGAACCGAAGAAGAAGAGCTGGCTGATCGCCGCCTGGCCCGGTCTCGGGTCGGTGGGATTGGGGGCGGCCTCCTACCTGATCTCGAGCCTGAAGGCCCATCCCGTGGCGGAGTACCCGTCGACACTCTCCCTCGAGTCCCCGGGCATCAGCGTCGAAAAGGGACTGCTGCTCCCCGTCGAGGCGCCCAAGACCTTCTTCCACCGTTGGACCAACCCCAACGGCCCGGACCTGTGCATCCTGACCGCCGACAGCCAGCCCGCCTTCCGCGTGTTCTCCTACGGCCATGGGCTGCTCGACCGGCTGCCCGACGACATCGAGCGGGTCGTGACCTTCGCCGCCGCGCCGCGGCCGATGAAGCCGGGGGACAAGCCGAAGGTGTGGGCGGCGGCGAGCGGTCCCGACCTGCTCGCCGAGCTCGAGGAGCTCGAGGTCGGGCTGCTCGACCAGGGCCAGATCTCCGGCATGAACGGCCTGTTCCCGGGCCTGGCGGCGCTGCAGGGCATCGAGGCGTTGTGCCTGCTCGGCGAGCTGCCCTACGAGACGGTCGGGATTCCCAACCCGAAGTCCTCGGCGGCGGTGCTGCGGGTGTTCGGCCGGATGGTGCCGGTCGAGCTCGACCTCGAGCCCCTCGACGAGATGGCGCGCGACTGGGAAGACCGGCTGATCAGCTCGATGGAGAAGGGCGACTTCGAGGGCGACTACAACCTCGACTTCATGGAAGAGCTCAACGAGTCCAGCGACGTCCCCGCCGACGTGATCGCGAACATCGAGCGCCTCTTCGCCGAGGCGAGCGTGCGCCGCGAGCGGGCGATCGACCTGAAGTCCGAGCTCGACCGCTGGAAGCTGTTCCACAAGTACGAGGACCGCTTCCTCGACCTGTTCAAGCCCGACGATCCCTGAGCTGAGAAGGCCCCGCGGCCCCTTCCCCGCAAGCCCCTCTGCATCCCTTCAGATGCAGGGGGCTTTCTGCTATGGTGCGCCCACCCCTCCATCACAAGGATGAGACGATGACGAAGAAGCTCCTCGCCGTCCTCGCCCTGTGCTCCGCCGTCGCGGCGCAGCAGTCGGGCGAGCAGGCGGTGCTGATGGCGGAGGAGAGGACCGGCGTCTCCGACTTCAGGACCCGCCAGGCCGACGGCCGCGGCGTGATCGTCGCCGTGGTCGACAGCGGCTTCGATATCGGCCACCCGGCCTTCCGCGCGACGACCACCGGCGAGCCCAAGGTGATCGACGTGCGCGACTTCAGCGACCGGCTGGTCGTGCCGATGGGGCCGGTGCTGATGGTGCCGGACGACACCCTCGGGCTGCCCTCGGCCCAGGGCGGCATGATCGAGCTCGGCGATTTCGTCGGCAGCGCCTACCGCGTCGGCGTCCTGCGCGAGGAGCTGATGGAGGATTCCCCGCTGCCCGACGTCAACCGCGACACCGCGGTCGGCGACGAGCTGCTCGACCCGCCCCCCGGCGTCGAAGAGGTGCGCTACCCGCGCGACGACCGCGACCAGCTCGACGTCGTGCTCGCCCTGGTCGAGGACGAGGACGGGCGCAAGGTGTGGGAATGCCGGATCGACCTCGACGGCGACCGGAGCGTCGCGGACGAGGTGTCGATGCGCGACTACAAGGAACGGCGCCAGATGGGGTACCTCGACGAGGACCGCCTGGTCGCCTTCTGCCTGAACGTCCCCGAGACCGGCGACCACGTCAAGATCGTGCTCGCCGACTCGAGCCACGGCAGCCACGTCGCCGGGATCATCGGCGGCAACGATCCGGAAGGCATCGTCGGCATCGCCCCGGGCGTCCAGTTCATCTTCATCAAGGTCGGCTACGGCCGCCGCCGTGGCGCGAGCGCGACCTCCCGGGCCTCGGCCAGCGCCTTCCGCTACGCCTGCGAGCAGGGCGCGAGCGTCGTCAACTACTCCTACGGCGGGGCGCCGCAGCCGAGCGACGGCCAGTGGTTCAACGCCCGCTACGTCGACGAGCTGTCGCGGGAGTTCGGCACGCTGTTCTGCATCAGCGCCGGCAACAACGGCCCCGGGCTGTTCACCATCGGCACCCCGAGCACCGCCGCCGAGGCGCTGACCGTCGGCAACTTCTGGACCCGCGAGGGCGCCGCGGACATGCTCGGCTACACGAACCTGCCGAACGACGTGCTGATCGGCTCCTCCTCCCGCGGACCCCTCGAGAGCGGACGGCTCAAGCCCGACCTGCTCGCGCCGGGCTTCGCGATCAACTCGGTGCCGCTGTACGGCACGGGCTACTCCTTCATGAACGGCACCTCGATGGCCTCGCCCCACGCGGCGGGCTGCGCGGCGCTCCTGATCAGCGGCCTGCGCCAGGCCGGGAACTGGCCGGAGCCGAGCGCCGACCGGGTCGCCAAGGACCTCGCGCGGCGCCAGCTGAAGACCGCGATGGTCCGCAGCGGCAAGCCCCTGCCGCACACCCTGAAGATCGAGCAGGGCGGCGGCGTGCTGCACGTCCCGACCGCCTGGCAGCTGCTCTCGACGATGCGCTCGAGCGCCCGGCGCATGCCGCCGGTGATCCACGTGCGCACCGGCGGGAACCTGTACCGCCAGGAGGGGCGCGGGATGGAGTCGGCGGTGATCCGCGACGGTTTCCGCGACGTGACCAGCAACACCTTCCGCGTGATCCCCGAGTTCCCCGAAGGCACGAGCGAAGCGAAGCAGGCGGCCTACCTCGGGAAGTTCCGCCTGGTCTCCGACGCCGACTGGCTGTGGACGACCGGCGGCTCGCCCTCCGGCACGGGGCTCGGCCGCGACACCAGCCGCGACTCCTTCTGGATGGGCAGCAGCGGCGGTAGCATCACCGTCGCCTACGACGCCGAGTCCCTCGCGCCCGGCATCCACGTCGGAACCATCTCCGGCTACCCGATCGAGCCCGACGTCATCGGCAGCTCCGAGCCGGTCCCCGCCTTCGAGCTGGTGACGACCTACATCGTGCCCCTGCGCCTCGACACCTTCGGCGCGCGCCGGCACACCGAGCAGGTCGAGATCGGCGACCTGCCGATCGGCAGCAGCTACCGCGCCTTCGTGCAGATCCCCTACGGCGCGACCGCCCTCGAGCTGAGCGTCGCCTCCGAGGACCCGCTCGCGGCCGTGCAGGCGCGGGTGATCACGCCCTACGGGCAGGAGCTCGGGAGCGTCGACCTCAGCGATGACGCGCCGGCCCACCTCGACGAGCCGCACCGCGCCCGCGGCGTGATCGCGATCCCCGAGCCCGGCGTCTACGAGATCGTCTTCCGGCGCTATTTCCGCTCCCGCGAGGAGGTGCCCTTCTCCTACTCGATGCGCCTGATGGGCGTCGACCTCGCCCCGGGGCGCGGCCTCGACTTCCCGAAGGACAAGAAGAGCATCAGCGCCGAGGTGGTCAACGCCTACGCGCCGGTCGGCGTCTCGCTGGCGGCGGAAGCGAACGCCTGGGTGCGCAGCCGCAAGCTGAGCGGCGGCGGCAACTTCATCGACGTGCCGATCGTCGCCATCCCCGGCGCGAGCAACCTGCGCGTGCGCTTCGAGGTCGAGCAGGACCCGGTCGCGCGCGCCATCGGCCTGTACGCCGAGGTCTTCGACGCCAAGGGCCGGCCGGTCACCAAGGGCGGGGTCTACCGCAGCGTCGACATCCCGCCGAACGAGTACGACCTGAGCTGGGGCGTCTCCGGCTCCGGCCGCTACACGGTCCGCATCCACCGCTTCGACCACGCCGGCCTGTACGGCTTCGGCGGCCCCGGTGAGCGGCGCCCGGCCTGGCTGCACGGGCCAGCCGAGCTCGAGCTGGAGTGGACCGAGACCCACGTGCTGCGGCGCGCGGTCGCGCTGACCGTCAAGCCCGAGAATCTCAGCCTGGAGCGCTACGAGGCCGGCGAGTTCACCGTCTCCGCGCCGAAAGCGCCCGGCGGGCCCTTCGCGGTCGAGCGCTTCTTCGGCAGCTTCACGATCAGGGCCGGCAACAACACCCTGAAGCAGCGCTTCTTCCAGGGCGAGGTCTCGAGCAAGGACGACGCCGCGGGCAAGTGGCTCGACAGCCTGGTCGCCGACCTCGACAAGCTGACCGCCACCCGCAACGCCCGGCGCCGCGACCTGATGTCCGGCCTCGACGCCGAGCTGGCCAGCGGCTGGTTCCAACAGGCCGCCAAGGAGCACGAGCGCAAGCTCGGCGACGGCGCGATCCTCGACCGGCTGCACGACCTCGTGTTCGTCGCCGACGGCCTGGTCCGCCTGTACGAGCCTCTCGACTCCCAGGCCAAGGCCGTCGAGAGCCTGCGCGCCCTGTCCGAGCGGGCCTCGCGCATCGCCGCCCTGTGGGAGGCGCGCAACGAGGTCGACGCCGATGTCGCCGCCGCCAGCGACCGCTTCGACAAGGCGCGCGGCGCCTACCAGGGCTGGCTGAAGAACCTGCGCGTCAGCCTCAAGCCGGGCCACAGCCCGAAGCTGGCCGAGGCCCTGAAGGCGTTGGAGGAAGCGGAGGATGCGGAAGCCCGCGCGCCGATCCTCGCCGCCCTCGCGGACGCCTGGGCCGGCAACGAAGAGGAAGGCCTGCGCCACCTCGGCGTGCTGATCGCCGAGCAGCGGCGCCGCTCCCGCAGCCGCCACATCGGCGACCGCTACGTGGTCGACAGCCTCGAGGGCTACCTGGTCGCCCGCGGGCTCGAGGAGCACGGCGGCCTGGTCGAGCGGGCGCTCGAGGCCCTGGCCGGATCGACCCGCGCTGGCTTCGAGGGCTTCCTCGAAGCCCGCGGCTCGACGCGCGCCGGCCTGGCCGATGTGCTCGCGGCCCGCGCGGTCAGCCTCGGCCCCGACTCCCTCGAGGTCGTGGCGGAAGACCTCGCCGCGCGCATGACGGAAGTCGCCCGCGGCCACGGCTTCGGTCCGGCCCTCGACTCCGGCGCCCTGGTGCTGCACGTGCTCGAGGATGCCGACCTGAAGAAGTCGATCCGTAGCGGCGTGGTCGTGCGCTCCTGGCCGGAGGTGCCCGCCGCCGACACGATCGAGATGGGCGCGCCGCAGCTCGACATGTGGCTGCGTTTCGGGCCCGACGCCGAGGGCGTGGACGTCCTCGAGCGCGCCGCCTCCGTCCTCGCCGAGGCGCTGGTGACGAGCTGCCAGCGCCCGGTCGACGAGCTCAGCCGCCACTCGGCCAGCGCGGAGCTCGCCCAGACCCTGCTCGAGCGTCTGCTGCAGCCGGCGCTCGGCCTGGAGTGCGACCCGCACGCGGCCGACTTCCTGCTCGCCCTCGACGTGCTCGGCCTGCGCCAGCTGCGCGCCCTCGAGCACGCCTGCCGCGGCCCCGCCCCGGTCGACGCGGCGCTCGCTGCACGCTCCTGGCGGGAGCTGAGCCGGGCCCAGCTCGGCGGCGAGGTCTCGCCGCTGGTCTGGCAGCTCGACGGCGCCTTTGCCAGCGATGCCGAGGACGCGTTCGAGCGGGTGCTCGAGGCCTACACCGCGCACCTGGCCGCGCAGCACTTCGCCAAGCAGGGCTGGGAGAACCTCGCCAGCGAGCTGACGAGCTTCTTCTCCGGCGGGCCGCTGGCGGCCCACGATGTCCTGCGCCAGGCCCTGGCCCCGCGCCAGACGGAGGAGGCGGACGGAGACGGTGAGTGAGGACATCCCCTGTCCGCACTGCGGGACGACGCTCTCGGTCGGCGGCACCTTCTGCAAGGAGTGCGGCTACGACGAGGCGTACGAGTACGCCGATGACGCGTACCTCGACGGTGTCGATCTCCCCGACACCAGCGAGCCCGACCTCCAGTTCGCGCTGCACGGCGTGCGCTCGGACGCGCCCGGTCGCCGGCCCGCCATCATCGTGCTGGTGATCTTCCTGGTCATCGGCCTGATCGGGCCGGCCTTCGTGTACTGGTTGTTCTCGGGGATGTAGGGCAGGGCGGCCCCCGAGAACGTGCCCGTGCCCGCGCCGATTCCCGCCCCTCGTAGAGCAGCCTGCACCGCGGCGCGTACCTGTCCCCGCGGGACGAGGTGCTTGTTGGCTCGTTGATGCCCCCCTGTGAGTCCCCCGGTGGGGGACCACCGCTGCGCGTGCAACAGCGTCGGAGGTTGGGCGACCATCGCCCTGATTGCGCCACCTCGGCAGACCCGCGCTCCTCGTTCCTCGGAGCTCGGGTCGGCGGCTGCGTTCGGCCCTTCCCCTACCCCCGGTACCGCAGCGCTACCTCCGCGAAGCCCGCGAGCCGGGCCTCGATGCGGGCGTTGAGGCTGCCGGCGGGGAAGCTCCCCGCCGCGTCGCGTTCTCCGGCCGGGGAGCCGCACAGGATCTCGAGGGCCTGGTCGACGGTCTCGATGGCGATGACCTGGAAGCGGCCAGCGCGGACCGCGTCGACGACCTCCTCGCGCAGCATCAGGTGGCGGGCGTTCGCGCGCGGCAGCAGCACGCCCGGGACTTCCTCCCGATCGTCCAGGCCGCGGGCGCGGACGATGTCGAAGAAGCCCTCGATCTTCTCGTTGACCCCGCCGACCGCCTGGATGTTGCCGTGCTGGTCCATCGAGCCGGTGATCGCGAAGCGCTGGGCGAGCGGAGCTTCCGCCAGGGCCGACAGCAGCGCGCACATCTCCGCCGCGGTCGCGCTGTCCCCGTCGACCCCGCCGTAGGACTGCTCGAACACCAGCCGCGCCGCCAGCGCCAGGGGCTCCTGCGGGCAGTAGCGGGCGCTGAGGTAGCCGGAGAGGATCAGCACGCCCTTCGAATGCAGCGGCCCGCCGAGCTCGACCTCGCGCTCGATGTCGACGACCTCCCCGCGGCCGAAGCGCACGCTGGCGGTGATGCGGCCGATCTTGCCGAAGGCGACCCGGCCTGGCTGGATCACCGACAGGCCGTTGACCTGCCCGCACACCGCGCCGTCGGTGCGGACCCCGACCACGCCCTCGATGACCTCCTCCAGCAGCCGGTCGCGCAGCCGCCCCTCGCGCTCGCGGCTCGCCTCGAGGGCGCGCACGACGTCCTCGCGGTTCACCGTCTCGCGGCCGGCCTCGCCGGCCCAGTAGTCCGCCTCGCGCACGAGGTCGAAGAGCTCGTGGACCCGGACCGACAGCTTGTCCGCGTGCTCGGCCTGGCGGGCGCCGAACTCGACGGCCCGGGCGACGGCCGCGGGGTCGAGGGGGCGCAGCCGCTCCTGCCCGGTCAGGGTCGCGATCAGGCGGGCGTAGGCCTGGACGCCCTCGGCGTCGCGCGGCATGTCCTCCTCGAAGTCGACCAGCACCTTGAAGAACTTCTGGAACTCGGGCTCGGCCTTGCACAGCAGGCGGTACAGGCTGCGCTCGCCAATCAGCACGACCTTGACGTCGAGGGGGATCGGCTCGGGCTCGATCGACTCGGTGCTCAGGGCCCGCCGGGTCGGCGGCTCGAGGCGCACGCAGGAGCTGCGCAGGCAGCGCTTGAGGGTCTCCCAGGCGTCGGAGTCGCTCAGCAGGCGCATCGCCTCGAGGATCAGGTAGCCGCCGTTGGCGCGGTGCAGGGCGCCGGGCTTGATCAGGCTGAAGTCGGTCTCGAGCACCCCCATGCGCGAGCGGTACTCGAGCCGGCCGACCAGCTCGTCGAGGTCGATGCGGTCGGCGAAGACCACCGGCGCGCCCTCGCTCTCGGCGTGGTCGACGAGCAGGTTGACCGCGTAGCGCTTGAGGATGCCGGCCTGGTCTTCGTCCTCCTCCTCGCCGAGGATCACCGGCGCGTTCTCGACGACGTCCTCGGCGAGGCCATCGAGGTGCTCGGCGACCTCGGTGTGGGCGCCGAAGCTCTTCAGCAGCTCCTGCATCAGGGCGGAGACCGCTCCCCGCGCGATCGAGGCCTGCAGCTCGCGCATGCGCTTGCGCTTCTCGCGCTCCCAGCGCGGCACGTTGCGCAGCTCCTCCTGCAGCATGTCGTAGACCTTCTGCATGTTGTCCTGCAGCCGCTTCTGCTCGTCGAGCTCGAGGCCCTTGAAGGCGTCCTCGCCGAGGGGCTCGCCCTGGTGCAGGAAGCTGAGCTGCACGCCCTGGTCGGCCTCGACCACCACGACGTCCATCGCCCGGGCCCGGCGCTTGATGTCGTCGAGCACGACCTCGCGGGCCTCGCGGAACTCGCGCTCGATGCCCGCCCGCTCGACGCGGAACTTCTCGCCCTCGAAGGCCATCTCCAGGGCGGGCTTGAGCTCGCGGACGAAGGCTTTGAGCGCCTTGACCAGCGCGCAGCCGGTGCCCGCCGGCAGGTGCAGGGCGCGGGGGCGCATCGGGTCGGAGAAGTTCTCGACGTAGCACCAGTCCGAGGGGGTCGGCTCCTGCGCGGCCTTCGCGGTCAGGAAGCGGCGCACGAAGTAGTGCTTGCCCATGCCGGTCGGGCCGCGCACGAACAGGTTGTAGCCCGCGCGTCGGATCGCCATCCCGAAGCGGATCGCCTCGACCGCCCGGGCCTGGCCGACGATGCCCTCCGGCGGGGTCAGGTCGGCGGTGGTCTCGAAGGAGAGCTGCTCCGGCGCGCACAGGCGGCGCACCTCCTCGGCGGACAGGGACGTGGCGGGCATCGGGAACCTCCGGACAGGGGGGAGTGGGGAGTATAGCGGAAGCGCGACGACGCGGGCGACCCGGGCAGCGTGACGGAGGCGTGTGGTACAATCGCACCCTTGCAGCGAGGGAACCACCATGGCCACATCCGGCACGCTCCTGGGCAGCCTCGTCACCGACATCGACCGCCTGACGACGATCATCAAGACGTTGAGCCGGCACGGCTTCGCCCAATACCTCGGCGGGGTCGCCGACACGCTCGGCATGCGCGTCGAGACCTTCCAGGCCACGGCCGAGGATCCCGCCGGCACCGCCCGCCGCTTCCGCCTGATGCTCGAAGAGCTCGGGCCGACCTTCATCAAGCTCGGCCAGGTGCTCTCGACGCGCCTCGACCTGATGCCGCCGCACATGATCAAGGAGCTGGTCAAGCTCCAGGACAACGCCCCGACCATCACCTTCGAGGCGGTCGCGCAGATGATCGAGGAGGGGCTCGGCAAACCCTGGTCGGAGCTGTACGCGAGCATCGATGAGGAGCCGCTCGCGACCGCGAGCATCGCCCAGGTCCACCTCGCCCGCCTGCACAGCGGCGAAGAGGTGGTCGTCAAGGTGCAGCGGCCCGGCATCGGCACGATCATCCGCGCCGACCTCGACATCCTGCACGTGCTCGCCCGGCTGCTCGAGGCGACGATCGAGGAGGTCGAGCTGTACTCGCCGAAGGAGATCGTCGAGATCTTCGACAAGGCGCTGTCGGCCGAGTTGAGCTTCCTGCAGGAGGCGGCGCATCTGCGCACCTTCCGCAAGAACTTCGAGAGCTACGACAAGGTGGTCGTACCGGCGCTGTACGAGGAGCTGAGCTGCCAGACGGTGCTGACCCAGGAGCGCATCCACGGCTACAAGCTCGCGAAGGTCGAGCCGGACAGCGAAGAGGCGCCGGAGGTCTTCGAGATCCTGCTCGAGTCGATCTACCTGCAGATCTTCGAGCACGGCTACTACCACGGCGACCCGCACCCGGGGAACATCATCGTCACCCCCGAGCGCAAGCTCGGCTTCATCGACTTCGGGCTGGTCGGGCGGCTGTCGAAGTCGCAGGTCGACGACATCGTGGTGCTATGCCTGTCCGTGCTCAACGGCGACCTCGACAGCATCGCCCGGATCGTGATGCGGATGGGGACGCCGACCCAGCGCATCCCGATGAACCAGTTCAAGCGCACGATCGGGGAGATCCGGGCGAAGTACATCGAAGAGAGCCTCGAGGACATCGACTCGGCGGCGCTCCTGCAGGACATGCTCAACGCGGGCACCGAGTACCGGATCCGGGTCGCGCACGAGTACGCGATCCTCGGCAAGGCGACCGGCACCCTCGAGGGGATCATCCGCCGGCTCGAGCCCAACCTCGACATCATCAAGACCGCGCAGCCCTACGCGGCGCGCCTGATCAAGGACCGCTACAACCCGCAGAAGCTGTTCGAGAACATGACCTCGAGCATGCTCGCGATGTCCGGCTTCATCCAGGAGATCCCGGGCCAGCTCAGCCAGATCCTGATGGACCTCGAAGGCGGCTCGCTGCGGCTCGAGGTCGGGAACCCCGCGCTCGAGCGGCTCGGCGCCGATCTCAACCGGGCCTCGACCCGGCTCGCCCTGGCCCTCGCGTCCTCGGCGCTGTTCGTGTCCGCCGCGGTGCTCGCCGGCAACGACCCGCTGACCTACAAGCAGGTGCCGATCCTCGCGGTGCTGTGCCTGATGGGGGCGAGCGCCCTGTTCTGGATCGGTCTCGGTTCGCACTTCTGGTCCGGACGGTTCGGGAAGCTGCGCCTCGCGCCGCTGTTCTCGCTGATCGCGAAGGTGCGGCGCTTCGCGAGCCGGGGCAAGAAGAAGCCCGCGAAGAAGCCGGCCGCGGAGGCGGCGGAGCCGGCGGAGTAGTGCGGACGCCGGTCGCCCTCTTCCTGTACCGCCGGCCCGCATTGACCGCGCGGGTGTTCGCGGCGGTGCGGGCGGCGCGGCCCCGGCGGCTGTTCCTGATCGCCGACGGGCCGCGGGCGGGCGAGGCGGAAGCGGTCGCCGCGGCGCGGGCGGTGTGCGCGGTCGACTGGCCGTGCGCGGTCGAGCGGCTGTTCGCCGAGCGCCACCTCGGGCTGCGGGCGCGGCTGTCCTCCGGTCTGGACGCGGTGTTCGCGGCGGAGCCCGAGGCGATTGTGCTCGAGGACGACACGCTGCCGGGTGCGGACTTCTTCCCCTTCTGTGAGAGCCTGCTCGCGCGCTACCGTCACGAGCCGCGGGTCGCGCAGGTCAGTGGCTGCAACCCGCTGCTGCGCTGGAAGGCGGCGACGCACCTCTACTCGCGGCTCGGCAGCATCTGGGGCTGGGCGTCCTGGCGGCGGGCCTGGCGGCTGTACGACGTCGGCGCGGCGAGCGCGGCGTCCGAGGAGGTGGCCCGCCGGGTCGCCGCGGTCGTCGGCGCCGAAGAGGCGGGGCGGCGGCGGAAACGGACGCGGGCGGCGGGGGCCGGGACGCTCGACACCTGGGACTTCCAGTGGAGCTGGGCGCGGCTGGCGGCGGGGGCCGTCAGCGCCGTCAGCGCGGTCAACCTGGTCAGCAACATCGGCTTCGGGGCGAGGGCCAGCCACACCCACGGGGGCCTGGGGGCGTTGCCGCGGTGGGGCTGGGAGGGCCCGCCGCGGGCGCCGGCGGAGCTCGCTCCGGACGCGGACTACGACCGCCTGCTGTGCGCTCTGCTCGCCGGACGGGGGGAGGCCAGCGCCGCGCACCGCGGGCGCGCGCTGCTCGCCGCGGGGCGGCCGCTGGCGGCGCTGGTGCTCTTCCGCTCGCTGGGGGCGGTGGGGCGGCTGGGGCAGGCCCGGGCGCTGCTCGCCCTCGGCCGGATGGCGGCGGCGCGGAGCTGTGTGGACGCGCGGCTCGCGGAGGTTCCAGGGGACGGGGAGGCGGCGGCGTTGCGGGCGCGGCTGGGGGATCCGACGCCTTGACCGCGCGCCGGGCGGGACCTATACTCGGCCGCCTTTCCCGCCCCTTTCCGGAGGCTCCCTTGCTGAACAAGAGCTCCCTGTCGATCTGCCGTTTCCGTTCCCTCGGCGACAAGCCGGACGTGATGGCGCCGGAGTTCCGCGAGACGATCGAGAAGTTCTCGGTCGAGAACATGATCGCGACCGTCGAGATGGGCGGCCGGGCCGGCTGGACCGGTCCGCAGCACTTCTTCGACACCGACTTCGAGCTCGAGAACATCTATCACGAGCCGTACCTGACGCTCGGCCTGCGGGTCGACAAGAAGAAGGTACCCGGCGCGCTGTTCCGGGCGATGTGCCTGCGGGAAGAGCAGGCCTGGCGGAAGGAGGCGGACGCCGAGCGGGTGCCGCCGAAGAAGCGCCGCGAGATCCGGGAGCAGTGCCGCGCCGAGCTCCTCGCCGAGGTCAACACCTCGTACGCGCAGGTCGACTGGTTCTGGAACGTGCAGACCCGGCTGGTCGGCGTCGGCTCCTTCAGCAAGGGCGCGCTCGACATCTTCGTCGACCTGTTCGAGCGCACCTTCGAGACCGAGCTCGAGCCGCTCAATCCCTACACCCAGGGCTGCGCCCTGCTCGGCACGGAGGACGAGCTCGGCCTGCTGGTCGCGTGCGAGCCCACCGACTTCTCGGAGGGCGCGTGATGGAATACCTCGGCGGTGAGAAGGCCTTCCTCGGCCGGGAGTTCCTGACCTGGCTGTGGTTTCAGACCGAATCGGGGACCGGCACCTTCGACCATCCCGACGGGCGCATCGGCGTCGTCCTCGACGACTACCTCGGCTTTGTCAGCGATGAGGAGGAAGCGCAGGAGGCGAGCCTGAAGAAGGGCAACCCTGCCCGCTCGCCGGAGGCCTGGATGGCGCTGATGTCGGGCAAGAAGCTGGCGAAGGCGCGGGTGCAGCTCGCCCAGGGGGAGCGCAGCTGGTCGGCGCTGATCACCGGCGACGGGCTGAAGATCAGCTCGACGAAGATGCCCGAGCTCGGGGTCGAGCCCGGGGACGACATGGTGGCGGCGCGGTTGACCGACCTCGAGGACTTCTTCGGCCTGGTCGATCACCTCTTCGTCGCGTTCCTCCGCGTGCGCCTCGGCGACGGCTGGGACGGGTTCGTCAGCGAGTGCATGCAGTGGGCCTCGAGCTCGCTCGACAAGCTGTCCGCGCGCTGACCCCGGCCGCTTCCGCGGCGGCTTGATCGGGGCCCGCTTTCCTGGCAAGATAGGAGGTCACATCCTCTGCCCAGGCTTCGCGCGGAGACCCCGTGAGCACGCACCGAGAGAACGGGCCCATCTTCCTCGTCAACGAGGACGCCTTCTCCCTGAACTACACGGCCTCCAGCCTCGAGAGCCTCGGACGCACCCTGCTGCGCTTCCGCGAGCCGGGCGAGGCGCTCAAGAGCGTCGCGCAGGCGCAGCCCTCCCTGATCCTGCTCGACCTCGACACCTCCGCGGCCGACGGCGCCGAGGTCTGCCGTCAGATCGTCGAGAGACTCGACTACGATGTGCCGGTCGTGCTCGTCAGCTCCGGCGGCGACGAAGAGCTGATGATGCGGGCCTATGACGCGGGCGCGGTCGACTTCCTCGTCAAGCCGATCGGGATGGCCGAGCTGCGTACCAAGGTGCGCCTGCACCTCGGGAACAAGCGCCGGGCCTCGGTGCGGCTCTCCGTCGAGGGGCTCGCGCCGCCGGGGGCGCGCCTGATCGGCCGCTTCCACGTCATCGAAGAGCGAGGCAGGACGGCCGAGGCCGAGCTCCTGCGGGTCGCCGACGGCAAGGGGCGCACCTACCAGCTCAAGCTGCTCAGCGCCGAGCTGTCCGCGCGCGAAGAGCTGGTCTCGCAATACGTGCGCAAGGCCGCCGAGCTACACGCGTTGCGGCCCGGCGCGGTCGCTTCCATCGTCGAGGTCGGCCGGCTGGACGGGCGGGCCTATCTCGTGCGCGAGGAGGTCGCCGGGCGGCCGCTGGTCGCGCTCGGGCCCCAGCCCCTCGAGGTCGCCCAGGGCTTCCTGGTGGCGGCGGCGGAGGTCGTGCGCGAGATCCACTCCCTCGACCGGGTGCACGGCAGCCTGAACGCGTCCTCGTTCATCGTCGCGCAGGAGCGTGTGGTCCTGGTCGACTTCGGGCCGGTCGGGGCGATGGACTACGCCGCGCTGCCCGAGGCCGAGCGCGAGTACGTCGCCCCGGAGCTGCTCCTGCCTGTCGGCGGGCTGCCGAACGAGTGCAGCGACGTGTTCAGCCTCGGGGTGCTGTTCACGCGCCTGCTGACAGGCTCGACATCGGCCAGCGGGCTCGACGAGTTCTCCGAGGAGGCGCGCCAGGTGTTCCACAGCCTGCGCTCCATCGAGCCGAGCACGCGGGTCAAGACGGTCGACGAAGCGCTCGCGGCCCTGAGCGGGCTGACCGGGCAGTCGGCCGGGGAAGCGCTGCAGCGGCTGTCGCCGAGCCGGCTCGCCGATCTGATGCAGTCGGCGGCGGCGATCGCGCCCGGGCGGGTGATCGGCGGCTCGCTGGTCGATCGGGTGATCGGGCGCGGCGGCAACGGGGTCGTCTACCAGGCCCACCACCTCGCCCTCGACAAGCCGGTCGCGCTCAAAGTGCTCGCGGTCCAGGGGCTCGGCACCGAGTCCGTGCGGCAGCTGGTCAATGAGGCGCGCATCGCGGCCCGCATCGAGCATCCGAACGTCGTGCAGGTGTACAACGTCGGCTACGAGGACAGCGACCCCTACATCGTGATGCAGCTCGTGCGCGGCGGCAGCCTGTCCGAGCTGGTCGCCAAGCGCGGGCCGCTGCCGATCGACGTCGCGGTCCACATCTGCCGCGGAGCCGCCCTGGGGCTGGCGGCGGCGCACCACGCGAAGATCGTGCACCGGGACGTCAAGCCGGCGAACATCCTGCTGACCCGGCAGGGCGACGCCCGCGTGACCGACTTCGGCGTCGCGCGCATGCTCGGGCGGCGCGACGGCAACGAGAGCGGGGTGCAGGGGACGCCGGCGACGATCGCTCCCGAGCAGATCATGGGCAAGCACGTGACCTCCGGGGCGGATGCGTATTCGCTCGGGGCGACGTTCTACTACGCCCTGACGGGGAGGTTCCCTTTCGGGGGCAGCAACCCCTCGGTCGTCCTCGCCAAGCACCTGAAGGATCCGGTGGTGCCGCCGCGCAAGCTGCGTCCGGAGCTTCCGCGCTTCCTGTCGGCGCTGGTGGTGCGGCTGCTGGAGAAGGACCCCGAGCTGCGGCCGTCGAACCTGATCGAGGTCGCGAACTCGATGGCGCCCTACTCGGCGGTGCAGCGGCGGCTCCACTACCGGACGGTGCCGTTCGGGCAGCTCGCGATCGACGAGGGCTACCTGCAGGACGAGGTCGTCGAGCGCGCGCTCAAGCGGCAGCAGGTCGCGCGTGCCCTGGGGATCCGCGAGCCGATCGGCGACCTGCTGGTCGCCGACGGGTCGCTGACCGACGACGAACGCTCGGAGCTTTTGCACCTGCAGGGCGACGAGCACGCGACGGACAGCGCCTCGCGGGAGATCACCGAGACGCCAGAGCCGACCGAGAGCCCGGTGGTCAAGCCGGAGGTGCTCAGCTCCGAGCCCGAGCTCGACGAGGTCGTCCGCTCGCGCAACATCGGCAAGGTCGTCGACGGTTACCGCCTGATGCGCCAGATCGCTACCGGCAAGAGCGGAGTGGTGTTCCGGGCGCACGACGCAGCGGGGGATCCCGCGACGGTGGTGCTCTTCCACCCGCGCTACATCGAGAACCCCGCCTTCGTGCAGTCGCTCAAGGAGAGCGACGAGCACTTCCGCTCCTTCGGGCATCCCGCCCTGGTGCGCTACATCGGCGTCGGCCACCCCGAGCCCGCGGTCGCCTATCTCGTGCGCGAGTTCATCGAAGGCATGACCCTGATCGAGACCCTGCGCCGCAAGGGCCCGCTGCCGGTCGGGCGCGCGCTCGATCTGCTGATTCCGGTGTGCGAAGGCCTGAAGGTCGCC
>JAUIEM010000643.1 GCA_030428695.1 bacterium | reverse complement strand
ACCTGTTCGTCTCCCTCTCGATCCTCGTGCCGACGGTCTTCCTGCAGACCAGCCGCGACATGCTCGTCACGGTGACGCTGCAGGTCGTCACCCTGGCGGGCGTGCAGGCGGGCATCGCGGAAGGCAGCGTCCCGCCGGGAACGGCCTGGCTGTACTGGCTGGGGACGATCCTGACCGCGGTCGCCCTCAACCTGACGCTGCTCGCGAGCCGCGGCCGGATGTTCCTCGCCCAGAAGGACGTCGCCCGCGCCCGCGACGAAGCGCTCCAGGCGGCCGAGCTCAAGTCCCAGTTCCTCGCGAACATGAGCCACGAGATCCGCACGCCGATGAACGCGATCATCGGCATGGCCGACCTGCTGGTGCGTGGCCAGCTGCACGCCGACGAGCACCGGCAGGCGGAGCTGTTGCGCAGCTCGGCGCGCTCGCTCCTGCGGCTGCTCGACGACATCCTCGACGTGTCGAAGATCGAAGCGGGGCGGCTCGAGCTCGAGTCGCATCCGATGGACCTGCGCCGCACCATCGAGAGCACGATCGCGGTGTTGCGGCTGCAGGCCGAGGAGAAGGACCTCGAGCTGGTCGTCCACCTGCCGGATGACGTGCCGGTGGTGCGTGGGGACCCGCTGCGCATCCGCCAGATCCTCGTCAACCTCGTCGGCAACGCGATCAAGTTCACGGACGAGGGGCTGGTCGAGCTCGCGCTGCGGACGACCCCCGCCCACCGCCCCCAGGGAGAACACCTCGCCGAAGACTGCGTCGGCATCGAGCTGCAGGTGCGCGACACCGGCATCGGCATGGACAGCCAGCAGCGCCAGCACGTCTTCGGCGCCTTCCACCAGGGCGACGGCAGCATCGGAAGGCGCTATGGAGGCACCGGGCTCGGCCTGACCATCACCAGCCACCTCGTGTCGATGATGCACGGCCGGATCGACGTCGAGAGCGTGCCCGGCAGCGGGAGCTGCTTCACCGTGCATCTCGAGCTGCCGCGCGCCGACCCGGAGGAGGCCGCGCCCTCCAACGGTCAGGAGCCGGCGCCGGAGTCCGGGGCCGAGGGCGGGCGCATCCTCGTCGTCGACGACCAGCGCACGAACCGGCTGCTCCTGCGCTTCCTGCTGCAGGACGCGGGCTACGAGGTCGTCGAGGCCTGCAACGGTGTCGAGGCGGTCGAGGCGGTCGCCCAGGAGAGCTTCGCCGCCTGCATCATGGACGTGCGCATGCCCCAGCTCGACGGCCTCGAGGCGACCCGGCGTATCCGTGCGCAGGAGGTCGGCGCGCAGCATCTGCCGATCATCGCGCTGACCGCCCACGCGATGGCCGGCGACCGGGAGCGGTGCCTGGCGGCGGGCATGGACGACTACCTGTCCAAGCCGGTCGAGGCGACCGCGCTGTTCGGGGTGCTCAAGCGTCTGGCGGTCGAGGAGAGCAGCGGGAAGCACCAGGCGCTGCCTGCGCCGGCGAAGCCCCCCGACGTCAGCTCCTACCTGCGCCGGGTGTTCCGCGACCAGCGCTCCCTCGAGCACTTCGTGCAGGTCTTCCGCGACACCTGTACCCGCCACCACGCGGAGATCGGGCTGGCGGTCGAGGAGCAGCGCTGGGACGACGCCGCCGACATCGCCCACGCGGCGGTCGGGGTGTGCGGGAACCTCGGCGCCACCGAGCTGCAGGAGCTCTGGCGTGCGCTGGAGACGGAGCTCCGCGGCGCCCGCCCGGACGGGGTCGGGGAGCGCATCGCCGAGGCCCGGGTCGAGTACCACCGCGTGCTCGAGGTCGCCGAGACCGTCTGCTCGACCTGGTCCGGGACCTGATCCGGGCGCCGCTGGGCTGCAGCACCGCGGAGCTGGTGCGCCACACCTCGGTTTCGGTCTACGCGCTCGGCGCGAGTTCCACAAGCTGAAACCTCACAACACTTTAAAGTTCTTCACTTTGAACGGAACGCAACTTGCGACCGTCCTGGGGCGAATGCGTGACCTCCAGGAGGGCTGAACCGACCATGGCTGATACGATCAAGGTGCGTTGCAAATGTGGTACGACCTACCGTCTCCCCCGCTCGCAGGAGGGCCGCAAAGCCCGCTGCCGGGCCCCGGAGTGCGGGCGTCGCTTCCGCATCCCGACCGCTTGCTCCCCCCGGCGCGCGTCCCGCCCCGAGGCCCGAGCCGCGTCCCTGGCCCGTACGCCGCGCCGCCGCGGCCGCCGGAGCACGCCGGTCGCCCGGGGCGCGGGCCGACTCCTGCGCACCGCCCTGATCGTCGGCTGCGTGCTCGCGGTCAGCGGCATGACCGTCGCGACCACCGCCTGGGGCTGGGGCTCGCGCTCCCTCCTGCGGGTGGTGCCCGCCGGCATGGACGTCGTCGTGCAGGCCCGCCTCGGGGAGTGCCTCGCCGCCCTCGAGCTCGAGCGTGCGGTGAAGACCCGGCTCGCCGGTGAGCTGCAGCAGCTCGCCCTCGACCCGGCCGCGGACATCGACCGCGTCGTCGTCGCCCTGCGCATGAACGACGGCGGCGAGCCGGACGCCCTGTTCGTCGTCGAGGGCCGCATCGACCCGGCCCGGCTGCGCGCCGAGCTGCGCGCGGACCTCGACATCGACGAGGCCGAGCACGCGGGCCACGCCTACTACGAGCTGACCCCCTCGCCG
>JAUIEM010000642.1 GCA_030428695.1 bacterium | reverse complement strand
CCTGCGCGGCGTGCGCGACGCGGCCCAGCGCGACTCGGTGCAGGTCGACTTCGCGCCGATTCCCGAGTCGGAAACCGGCGAGCTCGCCGCGACCTTCGACATCGTGCTCGGCTACACCCCTCCGGACGACGGCGAGGAGTGGTTCTAGTGGCCTGGTCCGAAAGCCGCGTGGCGAGGCGCCGCGCAGGTGGGTGGATGCCGAGGATCGACGACAACGCGCCCTTTGTTGCGGCTCGGAGGAGGAGGACGAAGGCAGGCACCCACCTCCGCAAGCCTCGCGAGCGAGGTTTCGGACCAGTCCTCTAGAGGCAGGATCCCTCCCGCGCTTCCGCCCGGCGGGGATCCGCCCATCAGGGGGAGAGGACGCCGCTCCCCCGAAAAGCCGTCCTTGCATCCGCGGGTTCCTGCCGCGAAGCTCGTGCCTTCTACACCACGGTTCCACCGATGGGAGGCGCGATGTCCTACCGCTGTACCCTGCACCTGGTCGACGAAGAGCTCCTCGAGCACGTCCTGGTTCCCGCCCTGCTCGGTCACAGCGACGGCCCCGACGCGTTGCTGCGCCAGCGCGCCGATGGCGCCGAGCTGATCGTCGATGCGAGGGAAGCGCTCGCCGGCAGCGACCCCGCGCTGGCCGCCCGGCGCGTGTGCGAGCTCGGCGTGCTGACCAGCGCCTGCACCCTGCCCTACCTGTACGGCGGCGAGCTCGCGATCAGCCGTTGGCACGAGGGGCCCGGTCAGCCGCCGGCCCTGAGCGGGCTCGGGGCCGACCCGGGCAAGCACCTGTTCGCGCCGCTCGTCGCGCGCTTTCCGGCGCTCGAGGGGCAGTTTCCGCTGTGGCTGGAAGGCCCGCGTGGAACAGGAGCGTTCATCCCTGCCACGCAGGTTCCCGCCGCCCTCGCCACGGTCCGCCGCGCCCTCGACGCGATCGCCCCCGAGCATCGCGAGCCCCATCGGCCGATCGTCAAGGTGCTGTCCGTCGCGGCCGCGCGCGGCCTCGGCTACTGGGAAGGCAGCGACCTCGCCCCGACCCTGGTGCGCGCCGAGCTGTTCGACTCGGCGGACCCCGACGGGGTGGCGCGCTTCGCCTGGGCGCGGGGCCAGGCCTGGGGCGACGCGAGCCGCCACGGCGACACCCTGCTCGTGCGCATGGCCGGCCAGAACCTCAGCGCCCGCCTGACCCTGGACGCCTGGCCGCCGAAGGTCGTCCCGCTGCGCCTCGACGACCCCCGCGCCTGCGTCCGGCGCGCGGACGGCAGCTGGTGGTGCCTGCACGCCGACCGCCGGCGGCGGCCCTTCCGCCACGCCCTCTTCCGCTTCCCGCACAAGCTGGGCGAGGACGGCGCGATGATGCTCGACGACCCCGACGGCCGCCTCGGCATCGTCCATCTCGCCGAGCTCGGTACGGACCTGCTCGTGTGGCGCGTCCCCCGGGGTGAGGGCGCCCGCCTCGAGCGCTGGGAGGACGGCCGCCTGGTGCCCGTGGCGGAAGCCGAGGAAGCCGGCGTGTACGGCGACGTGCGCCTGGCCGACGGCCGCGCGGTCCTGATCTGGCAGGGCCGGCCCCACGTCTGGGACGGCGGCCTCGGCCCGGCCTGGGAGGCGCGCCTCGACCCCAGCCACGGGCGCTGGACCGCGCAGCCCTGGGGTGACGGCTTCGTCTGCGTCAGCGGCCGCCGGCTGTGCTGGGTCCGGGAGACGGGCCTGGAGAGCTGGCGCCTGTTCGACGAGGCGGAGCCGGCCCTGCCCCCCGCCGGGGCGCCCGAGGGGGTGCTCGTCCTGCGTCCCCGCATCGCCGCGAGCGCTGGCACCGCGGCCGGCGCGGGCCCGGGAGAGGTGCTCGCGGTCGAGGCCGGTCCTGCGGGCGCTCTCTTGCTGCGGCTGGGGAAGAACCCCGCTGGCTTCGTCATCGCGCTGTACGAGCCCGAGAGCGGCCAGCTCCGCGGGTTCCGCCGCCAGGACCTGTCCGGGCGCGAGCGCCAGGCCTTCACCGGGGCCTTCTGGGCCGAGGCGTGGGGGCGGCTGGTGCTGGTCGAGAAGACGGGGCTGGTCACCGTGGACGGGGGCCATCTGGTGGAGTAGGGGTTGGGCGAACGAGCCCAAGATCCGGGCAGGGGCTGAGCCCCCGTCCGCCGTCGGCATCGGGATCGGAATCGGAATCGGAAGCGACCGCAAGACCGCCGCCCGCAAACGTTGCGCCTCCCGACCTCGGAAGACTCCCTGTCGCGCGCCGACCCGGGAAGGAGCGAGGTGTTTGTTGGCTTGTTGATGCCCCCCTGTGAGTCCCCCGGTGGGGGACCACCGTAGCGCGCGCAACACAGTCGGAGGTTGGGCGACCATCGCCCTGATTGCGCCACCTCCTCGATCTCCCCTCCTCGTTCCTCGGAGGGTCGATCTGCGGTGGTGTCGTAACCGGGGCTGCCGCCCAACTCCTCTTGTGTAGTCGGCGGCCCTTGACCCGCGCTCCTCGTTCCTCGGAGCGTGGGTCTGCGGGAGGAGGCAGTCGCACACAGGCTGAGCCCCGTGCCGTCCCGTCCCGTCCGCCGTCGGCATCGGGATCGGAATCGGAAGCGACCGCAAGACCGCCGCCCGCAAACGTTGCGCCTCCCGACCTCGGAAGACTCCCTGTCGCGCGCCG
>JAUIEM010000230.1 GCA_030428695.1 bacterium | reverse complement strand
GCCGGAGGCCGGCCCGTCGGAGCCGGAGGTCCGCCCGGCCGCCCCGTCGGAGCCGGCGGCGCTACGCCCGGCCGCCCGCCCGGCGGCGGCGCGCCAAACCCGGGCGCCGGCGCACCGAACCCCGGTGGCGGCGCGCCAAAGCCCGGTGGCGGGCCGCTCCGCGGCGGAGGCGGTCCGCCGAAAGCGGGAGGACGCGCTCCGGGCGCGCCAAAAGGCGCTCCAGGGCCGGGGGCGGGAGGCTGCGGGGCGGGGTCTGCCATGGTTCTTCTCGGGTTCCCCGGACGCCCTCGAGCCTGCCGCATCCGGCCGTGTGGTGTGTGCTGCGCGCGTCCGTATCTGCGCCCCAGACTACCAGGGCACCCGCGCCCCGGCAACTCGGCGTCGGAGGGCGCCCGCGGTGTTCACCGTCGCGGGGTCCGGACGGCTGCTCGAAGCGAGCCGGAGCGGACCGAAGCGGCCCGGATCGCGCGGGCTCCGCGCGTCGGGGTCGGCTTCCGCTCGTGTGCTCCCGCGGTGGAGCCGCGACAGACCCAGGAGGCGTCTTGGTGCGCTCGCGGGCGCGGCGGATACCCTGCGTTGGGATCCATGGAATCCCATCGGATTGTCGCGTGGGGTTCGCCAGGCAGCAGGCGAGGGGTCGTCCGGGCGCTCGGCGCGCGCTCCCCGTTTCCCGCTCCCCTCCCCTTCCCCTATACTGCAGCGAGTCCCCACCCGAGGCCGCGCATGTCCGCATCCGCACCGCCCGCCGTCCGCCAGGGCCAGGTCGTGCGCCCCGGCGTCGGACGGGCGCCGACATCCCTCCTCGACGGGGCTTTCCTCGCCGCGGCGGCCCGCCGCCTGCGCTGGTTGCTCGGGGGGCTGATGGGAGTGCTCGCGGTCCTCCTGCTGCTCGACCTCGCCGCCGACCCGCGGCCCGAGGCCACGACCGCGCTCGCCGGGCCTTCCTGCGCGGGCTTGCTGTTCGCCGTGAGCCTGCTGTACCTGTTCAGCGCCGGCGCCCTCGCCCCGGCTCCCTGGCTGCGGCTCGGCCTCGCCTACCAGCTGCTCGGCGCGGCCGCCCTCGGGCTGTGGGAGTACACCGGAGCCCCGCCCGACGGTCCGACCTGGCTCGCGATATGGATCCTGCTCTTCCCGCTGCTCCTCCCCGCCCGCCCGCTCGTCCACGTGCTGGTCGCCGGCGCGGAGGTCGCGCTCGCGGCGGGTCTGGTCGCCTGGGCCGGAGAGGCCACGGAGCTGGCGCAGGCCCTGCGGGCGCTGGCCGCGCCGACCCTGTGCGGGCTGCTCGCGGTGCTGCCGGGGACGCTGGTCTTCCGTTGGGGCCGGGCCTTCCGCGAGATCCGCGAGCGGGTCCAGGACCTCGGCAGCTACACCCTGCACACCCGCATAGGCCGGGGCGCGATGGGCGAGGTCTGGGAAGCACGCCACCGCATGCTCGCGCGCCCGGCGGCCGTCAAGCTGATCCGCCCGGAGGCCCTCGACACCCTCGCCGCCGGCCGGGAGCGCCGACGCCTGCTCGCCCGCTTCGAGCGCGAGGCGCGGGTGACCGCGGCGCTGACCTCGCCGCACACGATCACCCTGTACGACTACGGCGTCACCCCGGACGGCAGCTTCTACTACGTGATGGAGAAGCTCCGGGGCGTCGAGCTCGAGACCCTGGTGCGCAGCTCGGGGCCTCTGCCGGTGGCGCGCGCGGTGCACTTCCTGCGCCAGGCCTGCGCCTCGTTGCGCGAGGCCCACGATGTCGGCCTGATCCACCGCGACATCAAGCCGGCCAACCTGTTCGCCTGCCGCATCGGCGGGCGCTACGACTTCCTCAAGGTCCTCGACTTCGGCCTGGTCGCCGAGCCGCGCCACGGTGACCACAGCGACAAGAGCCGCCTGACCGCGCGCGGGGCGATCGTCGGCACGCCCGCCTACATGGCGCCCGAGCAGGCCCGCGGCCAGCGTGAGCTCAGCGCCGCGAGCGACGTCTACGCCCTCGGCTGCGTCGGCTTCTGGCTGCTGACGGGCCAGCTCGTGTTCCCCGGCGACAGCCCGATGCGGGTGATGGTCGAGCATCTGACCGGCGAGCCGCGGCCGCCCTCGGCGGTCGCCGCCCAGCCGCTGCCGCCCGCCCTCGACGCGGCGATCCTCGCCTGCCTGGCCAAAGAGCCCGCAGAGCGTCCGACGGTGCGCGCGCTCGACGCGCGCCTCGCCCAGCTCGCCGCGGACTTTCCCTGGCACGAGCGGGACGCCCGCGGCTGCTGGCAGAGCGAGTTGCCGGCGGGCGCCGGGTGAGGATCGGGGACGGCCGCGCGGCCGACGGGCGAATACCGCCAGCGATCGCCCGTCCGTCAGGGGAAGGAACGCGGAGGAAGGACATGCGCGCGTCCGCCGGCATATTCGAACGCGGTTGGTTCGTCCTGCGGCTGGTCTGTCTGCCGATGTGCAGCGTGACCCTGTTCGGCATGCTGCTCGGCGTCTCGATCGTCACGCTGTTCTTCGGCAGGACCCTGGAAAAGGGCGTCGCCTATATCGTCCCGGGCGGCCTCGTGCTCGTCGGCTGGGGCCTCTTCCACGCCCTCATCTTCCTCGGCTGCTACGCCCTCGCCCAGCGTCGGGCGCGCCGTGAGGGGCTGGCCCGCCTCGGCGCGGTGCTGTGGGCGCGGCAGGCGTGGTGGAGGGAGGACGGGCGGCGCGTGCTCGGGCTGGTCGGCGTCGGCCCGGACGGGCTGCGCGCGGTCGCCTTCGACAACGCGGCGCTCAGCTGCGACTTCCCGCAGGTGCGCGCCCTCGAGCTGCTCCCGGCTCAGGGCGCCCTGCAGATCCTGCTCGGTCACGGCACCCTGCGCGTCTTCGGACCGGAGGGAGAGACCTGGGACGCGCTGGTGTGCGGCAGCGCCCGCGCCCTGCCCGGGCTGCGCCGGACCCTCGGGCTCGCGGAGGGGACGGGATGAGCCGCGCGCGCACGCTCTGCTGCCTCGCCGGAGCGGTCGTCTTCGGAGGCTGCCTCCCGTCCTACCAGCGGGCCGGCACCGTCGGCTGTCTCACGGCGCCGCTGCTCCTGGTCGCCGGCATCGTCTGCGCCCTCATCCTGGGGCTGCTGTGGCGCTTCGCCACGGGGGAGCGCCGGCGCTTCCAGCACGGCGTCTCGGCCCTCGCGCTCGCCGCTCTGCTCGGGCTCGCCTGCGCGGTGCTGCCGATCTGGTGGGGGGACGTGTTCGTCGACCGCTGGTTCGACGAGGCGCTGTGGTACTACGGCAGCTCCTACCTCGCGCTGCTCCTGGTGAGCTGGCGGGTCTGGGTGGCCCTCGATCCCGACCGCTCCTTCACCTGGGCGCCGATCGCGAGCCTGCTGACGGTGCTGTTGCCCGCGATCGCCATCCTGCCCTTCCCGGACCGGGGGCTCAGCACGAGCGACCCGTTCTTCCTGCTCTGGCACTGCCCGGGCACGTGGAGCTTCCTGCGCAAGATCTTCGTCGGGCGCGCCTACTGGGGGGACTGGCCGGGCAGCGGCCTGGCGGTCGTCGCCGCGATCGTGTGCGCCGAGCTCGTCGCCCGCGGCTGCCTGCGCCGCTGGCGTGCTCGCGGCGCGGGCTCCCCCGCCGACGTCACGGGCTGACTCACCCCCGCCGCAGCCGCAGCCAGGTGCGCAGGGTCAGCACCAGGGCGGCGACCAGCAGGGCGGCGAGGGTGCCGAGGATCAGCCCGAGCCAGTGGCGGCTGCGCGCGGCGTAGCGTTCGACCGCTTCGTTCGTGCGGTCGTCGATCGCGCGGAGGAACTGCCCGATCGGCTCATCGATCGAGCGCTTGCGGGCCTCGTAGGCCACGTCGAACATCCGCTCCCGGGCCTCCTCCGGGCGCGGCTCCCCCCTTACGGTCAGCGCGCCCGTCGAGTCCTCGGACAGCCCCTTGACCGCGGCCATCGCGAAGCGCTCGGTCGCGACGAGGGCGTTGGAGCGCCGCTCCGACTCCTCGAGCAGCGCGAGCTCCTCGGCGCTGAAGCCGAGCCGGCGCATGCGCTCGAGCAGCGCGACGCTCTCTCCGTCCGGGCCGGGGGCCTCGCCGTTGCGGACCGCGAGGATGTGCTCGTAGGCGCGCTCCTCGACGGGATCGCCCGTCACCACGAAACGTCGCGCGCGGGCGGACAGATCGTCGGAGCTCCGCTCGAGGTCGCGGGCGACGCGGTAGGAGGTGAAGCGGACCCGCTGCGCCTCGGCGAGCTGCTGCTCGTTGGCGACCAGCAACAGCGTGAACAGGGCGAGCACCGCGAGGGCGCTGACGAACACCGTGCTGGCGAAGAGGAAGCCCGCGCTGTCGCGCGTCTTGCGGAAACGGCGCAGGTCGGCGACGAAGGCCTCGACGCTCGGGTAGCGGTCCTCCGGCTCGAGGGCGAGCGCCTTCTCGCAGATCTTGCGCAGACCCCGGGGCGCCGAGCGCGGCAGCGGGGCGTATTTGCCGAGGGAGGCCATCGCGACCGCCGCCCAGACCGACTTGCTGCGGAAGGGCGGGACGCCGCACAAGAGCTCGTACAGCATCGCGCCGAGCAGGAAGACGTCGGTCGGGGGCCCGATCTTCGCTCCCTCGCCCTTCGCGAGCTCCGGCGCCATGTAGACCGGCGTGCCCATCGGCATGTCGATCTTGCGCTTGTGCGGCGCGAAGCGCTTGTTGACCGGGGGGTCGGAGATGTCCACCGCGGTGCCCCAGTCCATCACCAGGACCTCGCCGAAGGGCCCGACCATCACGTTGTCCGGCTTGAGGTCGAGGTGCGTCAGCCCCCGGCTGTGGGCGAAGGCGATCGCGTTGCACACCCCGAGCAGCACCTCGAGCTGGGCGTCGAGGTCGGCGACGGGACGTCCCTCGCGGCGCTGCAGGAGGTCGCCCCACGACTTCCCGTCGACAAGCTTCATCGCGAGCAGGATCTCGCCCTCGGCGTCGATCCCGATCTCGTGCACGGGGACGATGTTCGGATGGTCGAGGAAGGCGGTCGCCCGGGCCTCGGCGACGAACTTGCGGCGCGTCTCGGCGCTGCGCAGCTTGGTCAGCGAACGCTTGATCGCGATGTCCCGCCGCAGGCTGCGCTGGCGGCCGTGGTAGACCACGCCCATGCCGCCGCGGGCGATCTCCTTGATGATCGAGAAGTTCGTCGTCACGTCCCGGGCCGCGAGGGCCGAGGGCTGGGAGTTGTAGCCGGGGGCCTGGGCCGCCGGCAGCGCGGAGCCCTTCGCCGGCCCCGGGGCGCGGTCGCGCAGCGACGGATCGGGCCCGGTCGCGGAGTCCGGCGGCGCCGGGGCGTGACTGGCGGGATCGGCCAGGGTCGCCTCGGAGTCGGGCGGCTCGGAATCCGGCGGGTCGTCGTCCTCGGGGCCGACGCCGACGCCGACCGCCATCGAGGGCAGCATGTCGAGGCCCAGGGGGCGCGGGGCCCCCGCCCGGAAAGTCTCGTGGGCGCGATCGGACTCGAGGTCCGCGAGGGTCGCCCACTTCTTGCGCAGCTCGTTCACGGTCCGCCCCCCCGCTCGGATCATAGCCATCGCGGGGGTCGCTCGCCAGGTCTGGCGTCGGCGCGGTGCACGGGCGTGGGAGGGACGGTGGGCAACGGCTTGCACGGCCTCTTCCGCGACAGGTGCGGCCCGATGCTGCCTCGCTCGATTGCACGACGCGCGCAGCTCCGTTACACGAAAGCGACGCTGGAACCGGAGACCCGATGAAACTCTACAGCCCCTCGGCCGCTCGCAACCGCGCGCACATCCTGCCGGTGCTGCGCGACGCCCTGCCGGCGGACGGCTCGGTGCTCGAGGTCGCGAGCGGCAGCGGCGAGCACGCCGTGCACTTCACCGCCGCCCTGCCCCACCGCTGGCAGCCGAGCGACGTCGACCCCGAGGCCCTGGCGAGCATCGAGGCCTGGCGGGCGGAGGTCGGTCACCCGGGCCTGCTTCCTCCCCTGCGGCTCGACGTCCTCGACCCGGAGACCTGGCCGGAGGGACCCTTCGACGCGGTCGTCTGCAGCAACATGATCCACATCACCCCGTGGGCCTGCTGTCTGGGACTGCTCGATCTCGCGGCGCGGGTGCTGCCTGCGGCCGGCGTCCTCTTCCTCTACGGCCCCTACCTGCGCGGCGGCAAGCCGACCACGGCGAGCAACGCCGACTTCGACGCCTCGCTGAAGGCCCGCGACCGCTCGTGGGGCCTGCGCGACCTTGGCCGGGTGCGGGCCGCGGCCGCGGGGCGGGGGCTGCTGCGCACGGCGCTGATCGACACCCCCCACAACAACTTCTCGCAGGTGTTCGTGCGCGAAGGCTCCCCCGACCTGCGCTGAGCCCCAGCCGGCTTGCCGCACGCGCGCGGGCCTGGTACCTTCGGCGCTCCACTCCCCGGAGAAGCCCGCATGCGCCGCCTCCTGATAATGTCTGGCCTGGTGCTGGCCGGTTGCGCCAGCGACACCTGGCTCGAGCCCGGTCCGACGGTGCGGGCCCCGTTCCCCTTCCCGGGCGTCGAGATCCTGGTCCAGCTCGAGGGAGAGGAGCCGATCCTCGTCCGCGACGAGCGCGCGACCGCCGACTCCTTCGCCCTGCCCCTGCCCCTCGACCCGACCCGCGGCTTCGCGGTCTGGCTGCGGGTGCACCAGCAGGCGCGGCTGCACCAGCCGCTGACGGTCGTCCCCGGCGACTCGCTCGTCTTGCCGGCGGTCAACACCGTGCGGCGCAGCGGCGGGCGCCTGGACGACCCGCTCCCGCTGTTCGACTGGGGGCGCCCGATCGTGCCGCCGTCGATCGGCCAGGGGCTGTTCTTCACCTCCGACGTGCCCTGCGAGGTGCGCTTCTGGTCGGAGGGCTCCGCGGAGTACCGGCTCGTGCTCGAGACCCCCTCGGAGGGGCGGCTGTACCGCACGGTCGCGACCCGCCAGCGGCTGAGCCCAGGGGAGTACCGCTTCGAGGCCCACGCCGGCGCGCGGAGCTGCAGCGGCGACGTGCAGGTTCGGGCCGGGGCCTACACGGTGCTCGGCCTGCGCTTCGGCGAGGGGGGCTGATGGCCCGGGCGGCCATCGAGGAGTCCTTCGCGGGCGAGCGCTCCCTCCCCGGCCTGGCCGCGCCGGTCGCGATCGGCTTCGACGGCTTCGGCATCCCGGAGGTGCGGGCGGGCGGCGAGGCGGACGCCTGGCAGGCCCTCGGTTTCCTGCACGCGGCCTGCCGGCCCTTCAGCCTCGAGCTCTCCCGGCGCACCTGGTCCGGGCGGCTGAGCGCGATGTTCTCCGACCTGCGCATCAGCTGGCCGCTCGAGCCGGTGCGCTTCAAGGGCCGCGCCCTGCGCGAGCTCGACATCTACCTGCGCACCCTCGACCTGGTCGACAGCGCCGCGCGCCAGGCCGAGCGCCTCGGCACCGACCGGCCCCTGCTCGAGGCCTACGCCCGGGGGGTGGACGCCGGCTACGCGTTCCTCGCCGAGCGCGGGGGCTTCGAGGAGGCGCGGCTGCTCGGCGTCGAGCCGGAGCCGTGGACGCCCGCGGACTCCTGCCTGGTCTATCTCGGCTACGCCTTCGCCCTGGCGGAGGGTCCCGGCGAGGCGATCGCGAACCTCCAGCTGCTGCGCCATCTGCCACCGGACGACCCACGCCGCCCCAGCCTGCTGCCCGCCGCGGCCGACCTCGCCGCCGTCGCCGACTGCCTCGCCGCCCTCGACCGGGCGACGCGGGCCTTCGTCGGGCTCGAGCAGCCCGGCAAGGGCTCGAACGCCTGCGTCGTGCCCCCGGAGCGGAGCGCGAGCGGCGCCCCGCTGCTCGCCTGCGACCTGCACCAGGGCCCCGGCCTGCCGGTCGGCTTCTTCCTCGCCGCCCTGGTCACGCCCGAGCGCGCCCTGCGCGGCTTCACCCTGCCCGGGCTGCCCGGGCTGTGGTGTGGAAGCAACGGGCGCCTGGCCTGGGGCATGACCCGCGCGGCGGTCAGCGAGATGCAGCTGTGCGTCGAGCGCTTCGCGGAGGACGATCCCGGGCGGGTGGCGTGGGGGATGGAGGTGCCGGAGGCGGCAGCTGCCGAGCCCGATGCCGATGCCGATGCGATCGGGTCGGGGTCGATCTCGGACACGGAAACGGAACCGGAATCCGAACCGGAGAGAGACAACGCAGAGGCGCAAAGTTCCGCAGAGGACCGCAGAGAGGGCGGATTGGAGGACAGGCCCTCACCCGGGCACGGGCGCGGGCACGCTCCGCAATCGGCATCGGAATCGGCATCGGCATCGGCACCGGCTCCCACGGTCCCCCTGCGCACGATCGACGAGAAGCTCGAGGTCCGCGGTCAGCCGGACGACGGCTTCCGCCGCCGCATCGGTCCGAACGGGCCGATCCTCAGCGATCTGGGCAGCGACGGCCTGCCGGCGGGCTTCGGGCTGAGCCTGCGCTGGACGGGCTACGCGGCCGCCTGTCCGCTGCGCGGCCTGCTCGCCCTGAACCGGGCGCGGAGCGAGGCAGAGGTCGAGGAGGCGGCGACGCGCCTCGATGTGCCGGCCCTGGAGATCGCCTGGGCGGCGACGGACGGGAGCTGGGGGACGGCGCGCAGCGGCCGGGTGCTGCGCCCGCTCGCCGCCCTGCCCGTGGACGGCCGCGAGCCCTTCCGCTGCCCACGGGTGCCGAGGCCGGAGCGCGCGGCCGGTCCCGCCGTGCTCGCCAACGCCGCCCTCGAGGACGCCGAGGGGCCGCTCAGCCTGTATCCGAGCCCGGGTTACCGGGCGCGCCGGCTGACGGCCCTGCTCGAGGTCCCCACGCTCGACGCCGACGCGCTGTGCGAGGCCCAGTGCGACACCGTCTCGCTGTTCGCCCGCGAGCTGCTCGAGGACTTCCTCCGCCCCTGGCTCGAGCGGGTCCGGCCGCGCCTGCGGGAGGAGCTGCGCGAGGAGCTCGAGAAGCTGTGCGCCTGGGATGGCGACTGCGCGCCGAAGAGCGAGCCGGCGACCCTGTTCCACCGCCTCGTCGCCGCGCTGGTCCAGACCCTGCTCGGCGAGGACGGCCGGCTGCGGGAGTACGTCGAGAGCCGCGCCTGGCGCTGGCGGCGCCTGCTCTTCGAGGCCCTCGCCCCCACCTCGCCCTGGCTCGAGGCCCGCGGCCGCGACCACCGGCTGCTCGCCGCCTTCGAGCAGGCGCTGGCGGAGGTCTCCGGCCAGGACCTCGAGGCGATCGAGGGTGAGCAGAAGCTGCCGGCAGGCGCCTGGGGACGGCTGCATCGGCTCGAGTTGCGCCACAGCATCGACCCGCGCGGGCGCACCTGGCAGGTGCCGGCGATGCCGCTCGGGGGCTCGTGGTTCACCCTCAACCCGGGAGACACCGAGCTCGGCAGCCTCGACGAGCCGCGCCTGATCGCCTGCGCCCGCTTCGTCATCGACCTCGCCGCGCCCGCACGCGCACGCTTCGCCCTCGCTGGCGGCCAGCTCGCCGACCCGCGCTCGAGCCATCTATGCGATCTCCTGCACCACTGGCGCCTCGGCCGCTGGGTCCGCCTCGACCCGGCCCGTCCGCTGCTGCGCTCGATGCGGCTCACGCCCTGAGCCTCGGGCGATGCCAGGAAACTCCTCAGGCCCGCATCGCCTCCGCGACCGCGGCGCACAGGGGAGCGATCTGCTCCGGCCGCTCGCAGTGCGCCGCGGCGAAGCCTCGCATCGCCGCCTGCAGGGTCGCCTCGTCGGCGTCCGGATGAGCGAGCGCGTAGAAGGTGACGCCGACGCGCACGACCTGCCGCCGCAGGCTCTCGGGACGCGCCCGCAGGTACTCGAGGCGGGAGCGGGCCCGCTCGAGGGCGCCGGCGAAGTCGCGGAAGGGCGGGCCGTGGCCGGGGATCACGACCTGCACAGGCAGCGCCGCGAGCTGCGCGAGGGCGCGCGCGGCGGCGTCGAACACCCCGGGACCGTCCACCCACGGGTCGAGCACGCCGAAGCCGTCCTCCCACAGGGCGTCCCCGCTGACCAGCAGGCCCCCCTCGGGAGCGAAGAAGGCGACGCCGCCGGTCGCGTGGCCCGGCGTCGCGACCACCTGCCAGTCGCGGTCACCGAGGCGCAGCGCGGCGCCGGGCACGAGCAGGCGGTCGACCCGGAAGCGCGGCAGCTTCTGGCCCGTGCCCGCCAGCCACAGCCCGCGGCGGTCCCAGCCGCGGATCAGGCGCGCGGCGTCGGCGTGGGCGGCGACCGGCACCGGGTGCGTCGCGCACAGCCCGGCGACGCCGCCGGCGTGATCGCTGTGGACGTGGGTCAGCACGATGCGCTCGAGCTCCTCGAGCCGCCCGAGATGCTCGACGATCGCCGCCTCGAGGGCGTCGACGCCGCTGTGGTAGCCGGTGTCGATCAGCGCGGGACGCGCGCCGCCGAGGATCACGCAGTTGCCGTGCAGCCAGCCGCGCGCGAGCACGCGGACCGTCGGGGGCAGGGAGGGCACGCCGGATCTCCTGAGTGTCGGGCCTGCATCGTGTCGGATCTCGCCAGGGCTCGCAAGAGTCTGGTATGATCGGGGCTCCGGCCAGAGAGTGCGGCCCCCCTGGAGCGTCGATGCCCCGCGACAAGAGAGCGGACCCGGAGCTGATCGCGAAGGTGCTGGCCGGGGACCAGTCCGCCTTCGCGGCCTTGATGCGGCGCTACAAGAGGCTGGCGGGCAGCGTCGCGTACGGCTTCCTCGGCGACTTCCACAGCGCCGCCGACGTCGTCCAGGACAGCTTCGTCAAGGCATACCAGCACCTCGACACCCTCGACAAGCCCGACCGTTTCCGCTCCTGGCTGATGGGCATCGTGCGGCGGACCGCGATCGACGCCCTGCGCAAGCGCGACGCCAAACGGGAGTCCTCGCTGAGCACCACCGAGGGCGACATCGACCTGCCCGACGAAAACCCGGGCCCCGCCGCTCCCCTCGAGGCGGAGGACCGGCAGCGGCAGCTCGCGCGGGCGCTCGAGAAGCTCCCCGAGAGCCAGCGCACGGCGCTCGCCCTGAAGTACCTCGAGGGCCTGAGCTACAAGGAGATCGCCGCCCGCCTCGAGACCACCGAGTCGGCGGTCGAATCGCGCCTGGTGCGCGCCCGTCAAGCACTGGCAGAGATCCTGAAGAGGAAGATGTGATGAGCGCCTGGGCAGGACCATCCCGGCAGCCGGGCGCTCGATCCAGGCGGGCGGCCGGCGGCCCGCGCGCCGTATCGCCCCTCCTCGCTCTCCGCGTCCCCGCGTGGTCGAACGTCGGCCCCGCTGCCCGGCCTGCTCCTTCGCGCTCCCTGAGCGACGGCGGACGGTCCCTCCTGTGTTTCGGGCTCGCCCTGCTGGCCAGCGTTCTCGGCGGCGTCGCGGGGGTCGGCTGGGTGATCTACGAGATCGCCGCGAGCAGCGACGGCGGCGCCGGCATGAGCGGGATCATCATCCTGTTCGTCGGGCTGTTCGGCATGTACTGCGGCGCGGTGGTCGGTGCGCTCGGGAACATCGCCGGCGTGGTCTTCGCCGTGCGCGGCCTGCGCTCGGGCCGTCCGGGCAGCGGCACCGGGATGGCGGGCCTGATCCTCAACGGCCTGGCCCTGCTGGTGGTCGGAGGCAGCTCGCTGCTCGTCCTGTTCGGCGTCATCTCGAGTCTGTGAGCCCGGTCGAGCCGGTTGCGCTCTGGGATCGGACGGGGACGCCGCGGGAACCGTCGGGTTGATGGTCGACGTTCGGATGTGCGACAATTCCGCTCCAGACTCTGGCCGGATCACCACCGAGGAGAACACGATGCGCGAAGCCCTGCGGAGGTCCACCCTCCCGATCTTGCTGCTCGGCGCCCTGTGCGCCGGCACCCACGCCCAGGAGACCGGGCCCGAGGGTTGGCTGCGCTGGCGGGGTCCTGACCAGAACGGCTACTGCGGCGAGACCGACCTGCCGGTCGACGTGACGCCCGGGGGGCCGAACGAGCTGTGGAGCTTCCCGCTGCGCGGCCGCGGCAGCGCCGTCACCGCCGGCGACCGGGTCTACGCCATCGGCTACCGCGGCGAGGGCGCGGCCCTCGAAGAGGTGCTGGTCTGCCTCGAGCTCGCGACCGGCAAGCCGATCTGGGAGCGCGGCTTCAGCGACTTCATCAGCGACATCATCTACGAGCGCTACAGCATCGGCGCGCCGGCCGTCGATCCCGAGACCGGGACGATCTACGCGCACACCTCCCCCGGGCTGCTCGTCGCCTTCTCCCCCGACGGGACGCTGCTCTGGCAGCGCTCGCTGATGGAAGAGCTCGGCCGGCTGACCTTTCCCAACGGACGCACGGGCGCGCCAGCGGTCGACGGCGCCCTGGTCGTCGTCAACGCGATCACCTCGAGCTGGGGCGGCGAGGGGCCTGCCCGCAACCGCTTCTACGCCTTCGACAAGCGCACGGGCGAGCTGGTCTGGTCCGCGACCCCGGGCACCGGGCCGAAGGACAGCTCCTTCTCGAGCCCGGTGTTCACCTGGCGGGGGAACCGCCGGGTGCTCTACGCCGGCACCGGCTGCGGCCACGTGGTCTGCGTCGACATGACCAGCGGCGAGACGCTGTGGCGCTACCGCATCTCCTACGGCGGGGTCAACGCCTCGGTGCTGGTCAAGGGCGACCGGCTGATCGCGATCCACGGCAAGGAGAACATCGACACGACCGTCACCGGCGGTATGTTCTGCCTCGACCTGACCGCGCCGGTCGGCGAGGACGGGGTGCTCTCCCCGAAGGCCGAGCTGTGGCGGAGCGAGCTGTCGATGTTCACCGCCTCGCCCACCCTGGTCGGCGACCGCATCTACCAGGTGACCGCCCACGGCGAGCTGTACTGCGTCGACTTCGCCAGCGGCGCGATCCTGTGGCACGAGCCCCTCGCCAACGTGCAGCTGCACGCCTCCCCCCTGTACGCCGATGGGCGCCTGTACATCCCGCTCTGGGACGGGGAGGTCGCGGTGGTGAAGCCCGGCGACGAGGGCTGCGAGGTGCTCGCGAAGATCCCCTACGAGGGCAGCTGCATCGGCTCGGCCACCGCCTGGCGCAAGCATCTGTTCATCCACTCGACCGAGCGCCTGTTCTGCTTCAAGAAGCCCGGCGTCGAGCCCGGACAGGCGCCGCCGGCACGGGCGCAGGCGAAGCCGGCGAAGCCCCACCACAGCCTCTGCATCGTCCCCTCCGACGTCGTGCTGCAGCCCGGCGAGGTCGTGCCCCTCCGGCTGGTCGAGGTGTGGCCCGGCGGTCTCCGCGAGCTGAGCACCGAGCACCTCGAATTCCGCGCCGAGGGCGTCGTGCCCGCCGCGCCCCCGCCATCGGTCAAGGTCGTCGAGGGGAAGCTGATCGCCGCGACCGCCCCGCGCCCGAGCGCGGGCCACATCCGGGTCATCCACGGCGAGCGCGAGGCCGTCGCCCGGGTGCGGGTGCTGCCCGCCGAGCTCGACCTCGACTTCGAGGCGATCCCGCTCCGCGAGGAGGACGCGGCCGGCGGCGCCTACGCGCATCCGCCCGGGGCCTGGATCGGCGGGCGGCTGAAGTGGCAGGTGCGGGAAGTCGACGGCTCGAAGGTGCTGCAGAAGACCCTCGACCGCGTCCTCTTCCAGCGCACGATGACCTTCATCGGCGAGGCGGACGCGCACGGCTACACGATCGAGGCCGACGTACGCTCCGACGGGACGCGGCGGCTGATGTCCAACGTCGGCGTGATCTGCCAGCGCTACATCCTGATGCTCGAAGGGAACTGGCAGCAGCTGCAGGTCGTGTCGAACCACGACCGGGTCAAGGTCGGCGTGCCCTTCACCTGGAAGCCGCGCACCTGGTACCGCATCCGGGCGCGGGTCGACAGCGACGGGGAAGGCGGCGTGATCGTCCGCGCCAGCGCCTGGCCCCGCGACGAGGAGCCGCCCGAGGGCTGGCTGCTCGAGGTCCCGCTCGAGCGCGGACACCAGCACGGCGCGCCGGGGCTGTTCGGCTTCTCGCCGCAGAGCCGCTACGCGGTGATGATCGACAACGTCACGGTCACCAACACGGGAGATGAATGATATGCGAGGCTCGCAGGAATCTCGGATGCGCGCAGGTCTCCTGCGCGGGGCCCTGTACGGAGCCCTGCTCCTGGCCGTGGCCTCGGTGGGGCTGGCCGACGACTGGCCGCAGTGGGGGCGCGACGCCTCGAAGAACATGGCCTCGACCGAGGCGGACATCCCCCTCGAGTTCAACCCGGGCTACCTCGATGAGAACCTCGAGCACATCGAGCCCGGCAGCTTCGAGGGCATGCGCTGGATCGCGAAGCTCGGCTCACAGACCTACGGCAACCCGACCATCGCCGACGGCCGGGTCTACGTCGGCACCAACAACGAGTTCCCGCGCGACCCCGCCTACCAGGGCGACCGCAGCGTGATGCTGTGCCTCGACGAGCAGACCGGCGAGATGCTGTGGCAGCTGAACATCCCGAAGCTCGGCGCCGGCAAGGTCAGCGACTGGGAGTTCCTCGGCATCTGCTCCTCGCCGAGCGTCGACGGCGAGCGGGTCTACGTGATCACCAACCTGTGCGAGGTCGTCTGCCTCGACGTGCACGGGCTGAAGAACGGCAACGACGGCTTCCAGGACGAGGGCAGCTACTACGCCGGGCCCGGCCAGCCGCCCCGCGAGCTCAGCGAGACCGACGCGGACGTGCTGTGGGTCTACGACATGCGCGCCGAGCTCGGCATCTTCCCGCACAACGTGACGAGCAGCTCGCCGCTGGTGATCGGCGATTACGTGTACGCGAACACCAGCAACGGGGTCGACTGGTCCCACGTCAATATCCCCTCCCCCCGCGCACCGACCCTGGTCTGCCTCGACAAGCGGACCGGCGAGCTGCTCGGCGAAGAGGCTTCGGGCATCAGCCGGCGGCTGATGCACTGCAGCTGGTCCTCCCCGGGCTACGGCATGGTCGGCGAGCGGCCGTTGGTGTTCCTCGGCGCGGGCGACGGCTTCTGCTACGGCTTCGACACCGCCCCGGTGCCCGATGAAGAGGAGGGCTTCGGCATCCTCGCCGAGGTCTGGCGCCTCGACTGCAATCCGCCGGGCTACCGCTTCCAGGACGGCGAGCCGGTCCGCTACGCGACGGCCCCCGGCCCGAGCGAGTGCATCGCGACCCCCGTCTACCACGACGGCATGGTCTACGTCACGATCGGCCAGGACCCCGAGCACGGCACCGGCGTCGGCGCGCTGGTCTGCATCGACGCGGACTCCGAGGGCACGAAGGAGTTCGCCGACGCCGTCTGGAGCTTCACCGGCATCCAACGCTCGATCTCGACCGTCTCGATCGCCCACGGGCTGGTCTTCGCCGCCGACTACAGCGGCATGCTCTACTGCCTCGACGCCAAGACCGGGGAGCTGTACTGGAGCCACGACACGATGGCCCACATCTGGGGCTCGACCCTGGTCGCCGGCGACTACGTCCTGCTCGGCAACGAGGACGGCGTGCTGACCGTGCTCAAGGCGAGCAAGGAGAAGGAGCTGGTCAAGGAGTTCGAGTTCGACGGCTCGCTCTACTCCTCGCCGGTCGTCGCCAACGGCATCCTGTATGTCGCGACGGGCACCCACCTGTTCGCGATCGAGGGGCTGGAGTGAGCCGCTGGCTGATCGCGCTCGCCGCGGTCGTGCTCGCCGTCCTGCATCAGGACTTCTGGCTGTGGGAAGACCGTACGCTGGTGTTCGGCGTGATCCCCTCCGGCCTGATGTACCACGCGGTCTACGCGGTCGTCGCGGCGGCCTTCTGGTTCGTGACGATGCAGCTCGCCTGGCCGTCGACGGTCGCGGATGGGCTCGAGGACGCGCCGGCGGAAGGCGATGACGAAGAGGTTGCCTCGTGAGCCCGCAGTACACCTTCTGGATCATCGTCGG
>JAUIEM010000641.1 GCA_030428695.1 bacterium | reverse complement strand
GTCACCGCCTACTGCGCTAGCAAAAATCTGGAACCAAACGATATCCTCTCGCTGTTTCTCGAGGCCTGCTCGGCGGTGGAGCACGCGCACCGCCGCGGCGTCATCCACCGCGACCTCAAGCCCTCGAACCTGCTCGTCACCGCCGACGGCGCGGTGAAGGTGATCGACTTCGGCCTCGCCAAACTGGCGCGCCCGGGGGCGTCGTCGGCGCGGACCCTCGCCGGCGAGGTGTTCGGCACCCCGGGCTACATGCCGCCGGAACAGGAGCGGGGCGGCGAGGTCGACACCCGCGCCGACGTCTTCGCGCTGGGCAAAGTGCTCGCCGAACTGCTCGGCGACCCGCGCGGCGAACTGCGCTGGGCGGTGGCGAAGGCGACCGACGAAGACCCCGCGCGCCGCTACGGCTCGGTGACCGCGCTCGCCGACGACCTGCGCCGCTTCCTCGACGACCGCCCGCTCGCCGCCGGGCCGCCGACCGCGGGCTACCGGCTGGGAAAATTTGTCCGCCGCCACCGCACCGCCTGCGCGGCGGGCGCGGCGCTCGCCTTGGGCGGTTCGTTCGGCGTCTGGAAGGCGGTCGAGTCGGCTCGGTTCCAGCGGGAGGCGGGCGCCGCCGTCGAGAACACCCAGCGCGAGTGGCAGAAGGCGCACGTGGCGACCATGTTCGTCCACGAATTGCTGGTGGCGCTCGACACCGATGACCCCGAACGGCGCCGCGAAGAGCTGCGCACCGCCGTGCATTTCTTCGAGGAGAACCTGCTGCCGCCCGGCGGCGACCCCGAGGGCGAGTTCCTCGCCATGGAGATGCTCGGCATGAGCTACAAGGCGCTCGACGAGTTCGCCGACGCCGAGCGCTGCCTCGGCCGCGCCGCCGGTCTGGCGCGCGAACTCTACGGCGCCGACATGGCGCGGGCGACCCACCTCGACGGCGAGCTGCCGCCCTGGCACCCCGCCGAGTTCGCGCTCGGCCAGACCTTGTTCGCCGCCGGCCGCACGCACGAGGCCGCCGGCATGCTGCACGCGCTGGACGTCGAGACCTGCCGCCTCGTCGGCCCGACCTACCGCGAGCGCGAGGTGCTGCTCATCGAGCTCGCCCACGCCTTCGACGCGAGCGGGCTCCGCCACGAGGCGGACGCGATCCAGGCGGGGCTCGACGACCTGGCAAACTTCCGCCTGCCGCCGATCGAGCCGATCCGGTGAGCGAAGGACGAGGCGGAGGTTTCCAACCTCCATGCCCCACCCCGCCCTGCCCTCCGACTCGGAGCTAGCCCGGATCGATCACCACATCCGCAGGCGAGGCGCCGCCATTCGTTGACGCTGAGTAGGCGGCGGCAGGGACAGGCGAAGCGGCTGGGTGAACACCCTGCCCGAGCCGGTCACCACGCCAACACCCTCAGCGTCAACGAGGGCGAGCCACAGCCCGGAGCTTGGTGATCGATTCGGGCTAGGAAAGCTCCGCCACTTTCCGGTAACGCCGCGCATGCCTCTCGGAACTGTCCGTCAGAAACACCAAAACCTCCCTGACCCTCGACCGGACATGAAATCGATCCTCGCGCCCCTCCTCGCCGCCTTCGCCCTCGGCGGCGCCGCCTCCGCGGCCGACGCCGAACTGCGCGGCCGCGTCACCGATTCCGTCACCGGCGCCAGCCTCGACGGCGCGGTGGTCACGCTCGACCCCGACGCCCCGGGCGAGCCGGACCTGAGCTCGGTCGCCGACCTGTTCGGCTTCTACGAGTTCGAAGCCGTGCCGCCCGGCGGCTACTCGCTCGGCGCGACGCACCCCGGCTACGCCCCGTTCGCCGAGGCCCGCGCCTACGCCGCCGACGAGATCGCGAACGAGAACATCGCCCTCGTCCCACTCGCCCCCGCCGGGTCGAGCATCGACATCCAGATCCAGCTGCTCGACACCCGCACCGACGTCCCGCTCTCGGGCGTCCCGGTGCGCGTGCAGCGCTTCACCAGCGCCGGCGACGCGACCGCCGCCGAGACCATCACGCGGGCGACCGACATCAACGGCTACGTCCTGCTCTACAACCAGCCGAAGGACTACTACGAGTTCCGGTTCAACCACGCCGACGACGGGCCGGCGCTGAAGTTCTACGAACCGCTCGACCCCGGGACGCGCTCGCACCTCGAACTCGACCACGCCGCGGTCGCCAAGCTGCTCCCCAAAAAACAGGCCACCACGGTCGTCGTCTCCGGGCCCGACCCCGCCGACGCCGAGACCTTCCCGCTGTTCCTCGAAGGGTTCTACGTCGAGCTCATGCCCGTCACCTCCACCTTCGTGCCGCCGTTCGGCTTCGACCCCGAGACCGACGACCTGCGCGACTTCGCGGTGAAGCTGAACCCCGAGTTGAGCGGCCGCACCGACGCCACCGGCTCCTTCGCCTTCGGCGGCCTGCCGCCCTACACCTACATCTGCACCGCGACCAAGCTCGGCTACAAGCTCGGCCAGTCGATCATCACCCCTGCCGCCGACGGCACCTTGCCCGCCTTCCACGTGCAGGATGTCGATGTCGACCCCGGCACCACGATCTCGGTCGTGCTCGAGAACCCGCACTACCCGAAGGCCCTGCTCGCCGGCCTGCCGGTCAAACTCGAGGGCCTGCCGGGGACGAACACCGAGGGCATCGAACGCGAGGCGATG
>JAUIEM010000640.1 GCA_030428695.1 bacterium | reverse complement strand
GCACAGGATCATCAGCAGACGGATCGGGGTCGGCATCGCTTCGCTCCTCACAGGCGGTAGGTCTTGATCCAGTCGATCTGTTCCTGGGCGCGGGCGCCGAGGGGACCGTCCGGGAAGTTGGTCAGGTACTTGGTGTAGGCGTCCATCGCCTCGACCCAGCGGCCGAGCCGCTCGAGGCTCTCGCCGATCGCGAACTGGGCCTGGCCGGCGTGGGGGCTGCGCCGGTAGTTGCGCAGGAAGTTCGTGTAGGCCTCGATCGCCAGCTCGTGGGAACCCTCGCGCTCGTAGTACAGCGCGATCTTCCAGCTCGCGTTCTCGGCGACCGCGGTGCCGCTGTATTGGCGGGTGATCTCCAGCCAGGTCGCCATCGCGGCCTGCCGGTCCTCGAGCCGCTCGTCCTGGATCGCGGCGATCTCGAGCAGCGCGACGTCGGCCTTGTCGCCCGCCGCGACGGCAGCGGCCGCGCCGAAGGCTTCCACCGCCCGGCGCAGGGCCGCGTTGATGCGGTCCTGGCGGTCGGCGAGCTGCTCGGCGGACAGGACCTCGGCCTGCTGCTCGGCCCAGCAGGCCGCGCTCATCGCGTTCGCGTTGTCGAAGGCGAAGTTCTGCGCCGCCTGGGAGGCGCGGGTGCGGGCCAGGGCGTCGAAGTCGCCGCGCTTCTCGAGGTCCTCGAGCACCTCCTCGTTGCGGGCCCGCTGCTCGCGCCGGTTGCCCTGGGCCAGCTGGTAGGCCTGGCGCTGGGCGAGCTCGTTGCCGTAGGCGTTCGAGGCGTCGCGGGTGACCGAGGCGAGGCGGTCGGCCTCCTGCACGTAGCTCTGGCCGACCAGGAACAGGGCATCGTCGGCCAGGGGGCTCGAGGGATAGCGCTCCGCGAGCTGCTCGAACAGCGCCCGCGCCGCGCCGGCGTCACCGAGCCCGAGCAGCAGCTCGCCGGCCTCGAACAGGGCGTCGTCGGCCAGGTGGCTGTCCGGCCAGCCGGCGGTGACCTTGCGGAACTCCTCGACGGCCTTGACGGGATTGGCCAGCTCGCTCGCGGCGATCGCCCCGATCTGGAACTGGGCGTCGAAGGCGCGGCGCTGGCCCTCCTCGTCGATCAGGTCCTGGAAGCGGGCGAGCCGCGCGAGCACGACGATGCGGCGCGCGGCCTCGGCGATGCGGCCGTCGTTCGGGTAGGACGCGACGAAGGCGCGGTAGTCCGCGACCGCGTCCCGCCAGCGGCTGAGGTTGATCGTGCACTGGGCGATCGCCCACTGGGCCTCGGCGGGCCAGGTGCCGCCGGCGACCTCGCGACGGACCCGCTCGTAGGCGGCGATCGCGTCCTCCCAGGCGCCGTTGACCTCGTGCACGCGGCCGATCCGGGTCAGGGCCTGGCCGAGCTCGGGGTGGCGCGGGAAGCTGTCGACGAAGGTCTCGAGCACCCGCAGGGCCTCGACCCAGCGGTTCTCGCCCTCGAGCTGCAGGGCGATCGCGAGGATGGCGTTCTGGGAAGCGGCGTCGGCGCCGCCGCGGGTGAAGTTGAGCTCGAGCCAGGTCTCGGTCGCCCGCAGCGGCCGCCCGCGCTGCTGCTCGGCGGCGGCGACCCAGGCGGCGGCCTGGTCGGCGACCGGCGCGGTCGGATAGCGCACGCGCAGCCGCGTCCAGACCTCGATCGCCTCGTCGAGTGCGGCGCGGCTCTGGAGCTCCTGGCCGAGGTTGAAGAGCAGCGCCGGGAGGTCGGCGCCGAAGGGGTTGGCGGCGACCGCCTCGAGCTCCCGGGCGGCGCGGACGAACAGGGCCGGGGCCCGCGCGGGGTCGATCGCGCCGACCGCGCGGGCCTGGTCGATGTGGCTGTGGGCGCGCAGCCAGAGGGCCTCGTCGGCGACCGCTCCGGGCAGCTCCGCGGCGATGGCGGCGAGCTCCTCGCGCGCCGTCGCGTAGCGCTCCCGCAGGGCGGCGAGCCGGTCCTCGGGGGTGTCCCCGCTCGGCTGGCCGGCCGCGACCAACAGGGCCCGGCCCCGGGAGAGGCGCAGCGCGGGCCGCTCGGGGTCGCGGGGGAAGTCGGCGAGGAAGCGGCCGAGCAGCGCCGCGGCCGGCAGGTGCCGGGACTGCTGGCGCCAGAGCTCGACCAGGCCGAAGATCTCCAGGCGGGCCTCCTCGGCCTCCACGCTCTCGGGCCAGGCGCTGCGCACCGCGACCAGCGCGGCGTAGGCGGCATCCTCCGCGGCGCGCAGCCGCTCGCGCTCGGCCGGCGCGAGCACCGGCGCCGGCTCGACCGTGTAGTAGTTGTTCGCGGGCTGGAGGTCGACGGCCAGCTGCTGCGGAACCGACGCGCCGAGCGCGGTCAGGGCGTGCACCGGGCGCAGCTTGCCGAGCAGGCAGCGGGCGCGGGCCAGGGCGACCGCGGCGGGCGCCTCGAGCTCGGGCAGGGCCTCGCGCAGCTCGGCGAAGACCGCCGCGGCCGCATCCCAGCCGCCCGCCCGGGCGAGCTCGAGGGCCAGCCCGCGGAAGCCGGCGCGGGCCTCGACCAGGGCCGGGCGCTCCGGGTAGGTCGCGAAGATGTGGCGGTAGGCATCGAGCGCCGCGCGGAAGCGCTCGTCGAGGACCGGCTAGGCCTGCTCGGCCAGCCCGGCGCTCGCCGCGCTGGCCAGCACGGCCGCCCGGGCGAGGGCGGCG
>JAUIEM010000229.1 GCA_030428695.1 bacterium | reverse complement strand
GTCGCTGCCGATCTTGCAGGTGCTGTACGGTCCGTCGCTCGGTGGATACAGGTCGAAGTCGGCGCCCTCGTAGATGCCCTTCTTGCAGAGCAGGAAGGCGAGCGGCATCAGCTCGGGCTCTTCCTCGACCTCCGGCGCGGCGGGCTGGACGAGGTTCGGCACCTCGACCCGCTCGGTGCCGGTGTGCATCGGCGGCTGCGGGGTGACGAGCGGCGTGACGTTCCCGGTCGGCGCGATCAGCGCCGGGGCGTCCATCACGACGGTCTTCTGCGGCATCTTCGGGCGGCCCTTCAGAGGCGTGGCACCGCCGGCCTCCTTCGCGCAGATCGGACAGGCGACGAGCTGGGCGAGGTAGGTGTGTCCCTGCGGACAGGTTTTCTGGTTGAGCCACGAGCCGGGCTGCATCCGGGGCCGATCCTCCGCGCTGGCTGGCGATGACCCATTATAAGACCATCCCGCCAGAAGATGCCAGCGCCCGTCAGCTGTTCCGGGCGCGCTTGCGGGCCTTGGCGTCGAGGATCTTCTTGCGCAGCCGGATCGACTTCGGGCCGACCTCGACCAGCTCGTCCTCGGCGATCCACTCCAGGGCTTCCTCGGCCGTGAACCGCACCGGCGGTGCGAGCAGCAGCTTCTTGTCGGAGCCCGCCGCCCGGAAGTTCGTCAGCTGCTTGGCCTTGGTCACGTTGACCAGGATGTCGCCGTCCTTGCAGTGCTCGCCGATGACCTGGCCGATATAGACGGGGTCGCCGACCTCGACGAACAGCTTGCCGCGGTCCTGGATGCTGTTGATCGCGTAGGAGTTCGCCTTGCCGGCGGCCATCGTGACGATGCTGCCGTTGCTGCGCGTCGCGATCGGCCCGCGGTAGGGCGCGAACTCGAGGAACTGGTGGTGCATCACCGCCTCGCCGCGGGTCGCGTTGAGGACCTTGGTGCGCGCCCCGATCAGGCCGCGGGCGGGCACCTTCATCACGATCCGCGAGCTCGGGCCGTCCTGCTCGACGCTGACCACCTCGCCGCGGCGGTTGCCGAGGATCTCGATCACCGCCCCCATCGCCTCGGTCGGCACGTCGACGACGCACTCCTCGATCGGCTCGTGCACCTGGCCGTCGACCTCGCGGGTGATCACCTCGGGCTTGGAGATCTGGAACTCGAAGCCCTCGCGGCGCATCGTCTCGATCAGGATGCCGAGGTGCAACAGCCCCCGCCCGCTGACCTTGAAGGTGGTCGGCTCGGCGGTCAGCTCGACGCGCAGCGCGACGTTCGAGCGCAGCTCCTTGAACAGCCGCTCGCGCAGCTGGCGGTTGCTGATGAACTGGCCTTCCTTGCCGCGGAAGGGCGAGTCGGTCGCGATGAACAGCATCGCGAGGGTCGGCGGGTCGACCTGGGTCGGCGGCAGCGGCCGAGGATCTTCCGTGTCGGCGACCGAGTCGCCGATGTCGACGTCGTCGAGCCCGACCAGGGCGCAGATGTCCCCGGCCTCGACCTCGGTCGCGGGCGTGCGGCCGAGGTTGTCGAAGGTGTACGTCGCCTTGATCTGGTTGCTGAGCTGGCGGCCGTCGGACTTGACCAGCAGCACGCGTTGCCCTTCCTCGACCCGGCCGTTGCTGACCCGGCCGACCGCGATGCGGCCGACGAAGTTGTCGTAGATGATGTGCGAGACGAGCATCTGCAGGGAGTGCCCGGGCTCGACGCGGGGCGCGGGGATCGAGGCGAGGATGGTCTCGAGCAGCGGCTCCATGTCCGTGCCGACGGTGCCGGACTCGAGGGTCGTCCAGCCCTCCTTGGCCGACGCGTAGACGACCGGGAACTCGAGGTCGTCGTCGTCGGCGCCGAGGTCGATGAACAGGCTGTAACAGTGCTCGAGCACCGCCGCGGGCCGGGCCTGGGGGCGGTCGATCTTGTTCAGCACCAGGACCGGCTTCAGCCCGTGGCCGATCGCCTTGCGCAGCACGAACTTCGTCTGGGGCATCGGCCCCTCGAAGGCGTCGACGAGCAGCAGCACGCCGTCGGCCATCTGCAGCACGCGCTCGACCTCGCCGCCGAAGTCGGCGTGGCCCGGGGTGTCGATCAGGTTGATCTTCACGCCCTTGTAGGTGACCGCGATGTTCTTCGCGAGGATCGTGATCCCGCGCTCCTTCTCGAGGTCGTTCGAGTCGAGCACCCGCTCCTCGACCGCCTGGTTGTCCCGGAAGACCTGGCAGTGGTGGAGGATCTTGTCGACCAGGGTCGTCTTCCCGTGGTCGACGTGGGCGATGATCGCGACGTTGCGGAGCTTCGGCTGTTCGGCCATCGGTGTCCCCTGCGCGGGTTGGAGCAGGAGTGAACCCGGAGCCGCGGGCGCTGTCAAGAGCTACGCGAGTCCGGCGATGCGCCGGCTCGTCACGCGCAGGCGGCGATAGGTCGAGGGCTCCCAGACCAGGCCGTCCGGCTCGCCATCCTTGTCCGCGTAGACCGCGGGATAGCATTCGATCACGCTCTCGCCGCCGTAGGTGTCGCCGAGCGTGTAGTCGTGCAGGTCGCGCACCCGCAGCGTGCCGTCCCGGACGGTCAGGCTGTAGTGGTCCTTGTAGCCCGGGGTGGTCAGCAGGTCGTCCGACGCGGAGTCGCGGCCGCTCGCCTCGTCATCGTAGTCGAAGAAGCGCACGTACAGGCGGGTGCCGTCGGGCTCGGGGACGTCGCGCAGCTCGAACAGCAGGCGGCCTTCCTCCTCGCTCCAGTGGTGGCTCGGGGGCCGCTGGGCCCAGATCGCCTTGTCGAGCTCGCGGGTCGCCTCCCAGGGGAAGCTCTGGAGCATCACCGAGCAGGTCTCGAGGAAGGGATCGCGGCCGTAGCGGGTGTCCTCGAAATCGCGGATCGAGATCGCCTGCAGCGCCTTGAGCCGCTCGATCTCGGCGTATTTGAACGGATGGAACGGGTCCCTGGGGTCGAGCTCGCCCTCCAGCCTGGAGAGGATCTCCCGGAAGCGGGTCCGGCCCTGGTACTCGATCGGCCCCTCGATCCAGGACATGTACAGGAAGCAGGCCGGGCGGCTGAGCAGGCGGTCCTCGACCGCTCGGGTCAGCGCCTGCACCACCTCCTCGTAGCTCGGGCCGTCGCCGAGCAGGTACTGGTACAGCAGGGCCTGGGCCTCGCAGGCGATGCGATGGGCGTTGTCGAGGTCGGGGTCGGGGGTCTCGAGGTCGGCGACGGCCCGGGCGAGGTCGGCGAACAGCCGCTCGCGGGTGCCCTCGGCGAGGTTCCGGCGCCGCCAGTTGCGGCGGCCGCGCATGAAGAGGTCGAACTTCTCGATGAAGATCGCGCGCTCGTAGCGGTTGAGCACCCGCGTCGCGAGCACCGGCGCGAGCAGCTGGTTGGCGTAGTGGTTGTAGCGGCGGTTGCCCTCGTAGCTGCTGTCGATCCAGCCCGCGGCCCGCTCGGCGACCGCCTCCTCGAGCCGCTGCACGGCCTCGAAGCGGATCAGGAGGTCGTGCAGCAGGGTGCCGATGGCGCAGCCGATGCGCCAGGCGGCCAGGCAGGCGCGCAGCTGGGGGAGGTAGTTGGCGAGCGCCTGGCCGGTCAGCTTGAGCTTGAGGGTGACCTTCGAGTCGAGCTGGAAGCCGGCGAGCTCGCGCACGAAGACCTCGACCGGGAAGCGGATCTCCGGCAGCGCGTCCTTCTTGTCCGCCGCGGGCAGCGAGAGCTCCGGCGTCAGGGTGCGCCAGTCCAGACCGGGGGCCGACAGGTGGGTCTCGATCAGCTCGGCGAGGAAGGGCAGCTTGTCGCCGATGGTGCTGCGGGCTCCGAGCTCCTCGCCCGGGCGCAGGGGCCGCCAGTCGAGGGCGAAGCCGATCCCCGCGCGGGCGGAGATGGCGTCGAGATGGGCGTCCGTCGGCACCAGCGGGTGGCGCGCTCCCTCGAAGGCGTCGTCGCGGAACAGGCGCGAGAGGTTCCACGAGGCGGAGGCGCCGAAGACCGCGCCGTTCTTCACCCCGAAGCCGAGCAGGAGGTCGCCGGCCTCGATCCCCGCGGTCGTGTTCGCTTCCTTCGCCTCCTCCGCCTTGAGGCTGACATGCTCGCGCAGCCACCGCAGCCTCGGGTAGGCCTCGAGCCAGGTCTTGAGGCTGTCCGCCAGCTCCTTCGCCCAGTCCTTGCGCCACGACGCGGGGATCATCAGGCGCAGGGTCCAGACGGTCCGGCTGACCTGCCCGAGGAGCTGCAGGAAGGCGGCCGGGCTGGTGTCGCGGGTCAGGCTGAGGTCGGCGGGGGCACCGAGCAGATCGGCGCCTTCGAGCTGCAGCTCCCGCGCGTCGACGACGACCTTCGCCTCGTGGGTGGCTTCCGTCGCGCCGGCCTCGAGAGCGCGGTCCAGGGAGGTGCCCAGGCCGGGGGAGGGGCGGCGGCGACAGTGGATCACGGCGGTCTGCGTGCCGCGCAGGCGCACCTCGACGGTCCCGTGGGAGCGGCGCAGCACCTGCCCGGAGCGGTCGACCCCGGTCACCTCGAGCTGGCCGCTGTACACCCCCTCATCGTTCGGCGCGTCGAGCAGCAGCCGCCAGCCGTGGGGGTCGTCGTCGCCGAGGATGGTCCAGCGTCCGCGCAGGTCGCTCGGGCGGACTTCCTCGATCTTCTTCGCGAGCTCGACGATCTCGTGGGCGATGGTGCCCAGATCGGTGAACCACTGGCGCAGCGCGCTGCCGAAGTCCTCGGAGCCCTCGATCTCCGCCGCCGCCACGCTGCCGTCGGGCTGGGTGACGAGCACGTAGCCGTTGCCGTCGAGGGCGTCGACCAGGGCGCACAGGGCGTGGAACAGGCTGGCGACGCCCCGGGCGAGCGTGGCCAGATCATCCTTGGACGGCGTGCCTCCGGCGTCGACATCCTCCTTCACCAGGCGCACCCCGGCCCAGATCTGCACGATCGCGAGCAGCAGGTTGACCGCCGCGTCCCAGTAGCCGGTGCGCTCCCGGCTCGCCCGCTCGCCCTCGCGCTCCGGGCGCGGGCTGTCGTCCCCCGGGGCGCGCAGGGAGCTGTCCGACCAGCCGGTGATCAGCGAGCGCAGGAACTCCGTGCGCAGCTCGCCGGTGAGGCCGGGCTCGTCGACCCGCCACACCGCGCTGAGCATCGTGCCGCAGCCCTGCAGCACCTTCGACAGCTCGACGGCCTCGCCGTCGTCCGGGGGCCGGAAGCCCTCGCTGATCTGGGTCAGGCCCTTGGCGATGCCCTCGACCATCAGGCTGCCGGTCTTGCCGCGCTGGAGGTTCTCGACGTCCCTGCGCAGGCTCTCGGGGTAGTCGCCGGGCATGCGGGCCCGGACCCAGTCCTTCCAGGCGTTGACGCGGGCCTCGTGGGGATCGCCGCTCTGCAGGGTGTTGACGGGGGTGGTCGCGGTGTCGGTCGGCATCGGGGGGCTCCTTAGCTCTGCGGGTCGAGGGCGATGATCTGGCACAGGGGGCGCGGGCCGGAGTCGCGGCGGCGCGCGCCGTAGCGGACCTCCAGGGCGAGCGCGGCGGGCGCGGACGCCTTCCAGGGGGCGACCGCCATGCCGGCCTCCAGTGTCGCGGACAGGGTCTCGAGCGCCGCGCCGCGGGCGAGGTCGCGCAGCACGAGCTCGACGGCGGCGCCGTCCGGGGCGCCGCGGACCGGCGCCTGCAGCAGCAGCGGCTCGCCGGGGGCGGCGACCGGGGGGAAGATCGCGGGCGCCCCGAGCACGACCGCCCGGGCGGCCCGGCTGCGGGCGGTCAGGGCCTTGTCCGGGGCGGCGCCGCCCGGCCGCGGCTTCGGGGCGAGGCGCGGCGCGGGGGGGATCGGCGGATCGGGCAGCTCGAGGCGGTGCGCGCCGGGCGGCACGTCGTCGACGACCAGGCGGCTGCGGGCGGTCAGTCGCCCCTCGCGCCGGCTGCCGTCGGCGAGATGGAGGATGTAGCGGGCGCCGGGCAGGGGCGCGCCGGCGGTGTCGCGGACGTCGCGGTCGATGCCCGAGGCCGGGCTGGTCGCGCCGTAGACGCGCAGGGGGCTGGCCGGGGACGAGCGGACGCGCCGGCCGCGCAGCTGCAGCTCGAGGTCGAAGTCCTCCCCCTCGGGCGTCGCGTCGGGCGCCGGCAGCGCGGCGTGGGCCCGGCCGCCTTCGATCGTCGCCCGGGCCTCGCCGACGGCGCTGTCGTCGGACCGGCGCCGGAGCGTGAAGACCGCCTCCTCGCCGGGACGGGCGCCGAAGATCTCCGCGGACACGCCGACCGGTTCCCCCGTCAGCGCGACCACGCTGGCGAAGCACGGCGGGCGCATGCGCAGGCCGGCCGTCGCCCGGGCCCGGCCGGTGAGCGCCGCGTCGGGGGCGGTCCCGAGGGGGGCGCGGCCGGGCAGCGCGGGGCGCTCCCAGGCCGGGCCGTCGAGCAGCTCGAGGTCGACCGGCCCGGGCGGGACGTCCTCCTCGATCAGGCGGCTGTCCGCCGTGAGCTGGCCGCGCCGGCGGCTGCCGTCGGCGAGGTGGAGGACGTAGCGGGCGCCGGGCAGCGGCGCGCCGTCCTGGTCGCGCAGGGGCCGGTCGATGCGGTCGAGCACCCGCAGGAGCGCAGCCGGCTCCTGCCCGGAGGCGTGCGGGGCGGGGGCGCCGAGCACCCGGAAGAAGAACTCCGGGCAGCTGTAGCCGCGGCTCGCGCGCTCCCTGGCGCTGCCCTGGTCGTCGTCGTCGCGCAGCCTCTCCGGACTCCAGCGCGCCCGCCACAGGCCGTCCGGGGTGCGCTCGGCCGGCAGCTCGCAGACCGGATCGTGGGCGCCGTCCTGGTCGTGCTCGAAGATCGCGAAGCGCAGCGGTCCGCTCGCCTCGAGGCGGGCGATCAGCTCGACCCGCGCGCCGCGCCGGGCCCGGGTCGCGCTCCAGCGGCAGGCGCCCTTGCGCCGGGGGACGATCACGCGGAAGTGCTGGCCGGTACGCAGCTTGACGGGGCTGCCGTGCTCGACGCGGACGGTCTCTTCCCCGGTCTTCGGGCTGTCGGTGATGGCGGGCATGCGCGCTCCTCCGCTGTGGCCTCTTGCAGGGCCTTGCGCGAGCGAGCAGGTTTTCCAGGGAAAAACGGATTTTTGCAGCGGACTTTCGCGCTCGGGGCACGCACCGTAACGCACACCGGTCCCCGGGGGAACGGGGTGTTGTTGGCTTGTTGATGCCCCCCTGTGAGTCCCCCGGTGGGGGACCACCGTGTAGCCTGCAACACTGTCGGAGGTTGGGCGACCATCGCCCTGATTGCGCCACCTCCTCGCTCTCCTCTCCTCGTTCCTCGGAGACGAGACCTGCGGTGGTGTCGCAAACAGGGCTGCCGCCCAACTCCTCTTGTGTAGCCCGCAGCCCTTGACCCTCGGCTCCTCGTTCCTCGAAGCGCGGGTCGGCGGGAACGCGGGACACGGCCGTGCGGGAATGCGATCGCGCGCGCGAGCAGATGCAACATCGAGACGGCCGAAACAGCACCGCCCAATTTTCCCGAAATACCAGTCGAATTTCTGACACTCTTCACCGCCCCTTCGCGGCTCCCGTGTCTCCTACAGACACCGGAATCCGCCTGCGGCGGCGCTTCCCACAGAACACCTCCGGTTCGGCCGGAGAATTGCAACGAAGGGTGGAGGAGGAGCACGATGCCGACCACACTCGACCGGACCGTCCTGCACCAGCGTCTTCAGGCCGAGGTCGCCCGGATGCGCCCGTACCCGGAGCCGTGCGTGACCCCCGACAGTGTGATGCGGCCGGCGCGCTTCCACAACCGTCCGGCGATCCGCCGCATCTGTGAGGGGCTGCTGCTGCCGGGCAGCGGCCTTCAGGGCCTCGAGCACCTCGAAGAGCTCGCCGCCCGCGCGGACGCTGGAGAGCCGGGGATCGTGCTCGCCTGGCACAGCTCGAACCTCGACGTGCCGAACCTCTACACCTTTCTCGCGAGCGCCGGCCGCGAGGGGCTGTTCGATCGGCTGTGCTTCATGGCGGGGCGCAAGCTCGCCGAGGAGTCGGCGATGTGCGCGATGGTCAGCGAGGCCTTCCCACGCATCCTGGTCTCGCCGCCGTCCTTCCTGCGTCGCGTCGACGACCCGACCGCGCTCAAGGCGGCCCGGGCGGTCAACCGCGCGGCGCTGCGGGCGACGCGGGCGGTGCTGAAGCGGCGCGGCCTGCTGTTCCTGTTCCCGGCCGGCACGCGCTACCGTCCGGGGCGGCCCGAGACGGGGCGCGCCCTGTCCCAGGTCGACGGCTACCTGCGCATGTGCGAGAACTTCGTGCTGCTGAACATCACCGGCAACACCCTGCCGGTGCAGCCGGGGCGGGCGATGAGCGAGGAGCTGCCGCGCCGGGACGTCGTGCGGCACGTGCTCGGCCCGGTGCAGAAGGTCGCCGCCTTCCGCGACGCGATCCGCTCGGACAGCCTGGCGGTCAACGCCCGGCAGGCGGTCGCCGACGCGGTGATGGACGGGATCCGCGCGCTCTGAGCGTCTTCGTCTCGGCCGGGATCAGTCCTCGGGCTCGAGCTCCAGGGACAGGCTCGTGCCGGCGATCTCGACCTCGAGGCGCACCAGCCCGAACACCGGCACCGTCGCGTCGTACCACAGGTGCATCGTGCCTTCCATGCCGGTCTCGGGGCTGACGTAGTCGAGGGTCACCTTCTTCGTCTCGTAGGTCAGCTCGCCGATCGTGAGCTCCTCGTCCGCGATGCTGTAGTCGTCGGAGAACTTGCCGGTCTGACCGAGGAACAGGCTGGCCGGGAGCCACAGCCACTGGTCGGTGGTGAGCGCGCCGGAGCTCAGCTCGGAGGTGAAGTCGTTCGTGACCTCGAACTCGAGGATGACTTCGCCGTCGTTCAGCTCGCTGACCGAGGCGGTCGCGCTCCCCGCCGCCAGGCCGAAGGCGGAGAGGTCGAGGTGGTAGCTGGCGGTCTCGTCGAGCGCGACGTCATCCCAGGGGTTGGAGCCGAGCTCTTCGAAGATCTCCTCGCCGAAGGGCCACTCGAGCTCACCGCCGCCGAAGGCCTCGCCGACCGCGACCAGCGGCATCGCGACGGCGCCCCACTCGTCCATCATCGCGACCGGCTTGTTCCACAGCTCGTCGACCACGCGCAGCACCCGGAACTCGGCCTCGAAGGAGAGGCCTTCGTCGAGGGCCTTCTTCAGGTGGGGCACGACGCCGGTGTCCATCGCGACCAGCTCCTTCTCGGCGCCGTCGCGCACATCCGGGTCGGGGTCGTCGAGCTGGACGAGCAGCTCGGGGATCTTCGCGAGCTGCTTCTCGCTGAGCGGCAGGGCGTTGGCGGCAAGGATCTCGAGCCGGGTGTCCGAGTCGAGGTGCACGTAGACGTACTCGAAGATCGTGCTGCCCTGCTGCTGGTCCTCACTCCACTCGACCACGCCCATGCCCGGCCCGGCCATGCCGCCCCACTGCTGCGCCATGCGGTTGCCGCTGCGCGAGACCACCTGGGCCTGGACGTAGTCGCCGCTCTTGGTCTTGATCCAGAAGGCCCCGGGGCCGTTCGGGTCGAGGTAGATGTTCTGCTGGACGTTCTGCAGGTACTCGCGGGCGTTGAGGTCGATCTTCCCGAACGGCGGCGGGGTGGCGTTGTCCCCCCAGGCGTAGGGCTGTGACAGGCCCCAGGTGCCGAACAGCGAGTAGCCCTCGCTGTCCCAGGTCGCGATGTCGACCTCTTCGTTGCCGGTGTACTCGACGTTCTCGCCGGTCGCGAAGTCGTAGCCGGTGTTCGCCTTGAGGCTGAAGGTGCCGTAGCGCCACGACTCCGGGAAGGTGTCGACCTCGACCATGTGCATCGCCGACTCGCGGCCGTCCCCGTCGATCCAGCTGACGCCGCAGCGGTAGAGGGCGAACGGCTCGAGGGCGTCGAGCACCGCCTCGGGGCTGCTCACATCCTTGACGAGCACCGGCTGCTTGCCGAGGTCCTCGACCCGGTAGACGCGGTAGCCGACCGCCCCCTCGACCGCCGGCCAGGTCAGGGTCGCGGTCGCGTCGGCGACCGTCTCGCTGATCTCCGCGGGACCTTCGGGGAGCGTGCTCGCGCCGTCCTTGGACAACATGTAGATCACCCGGCCGTTCCACCAGTTCTCCGTCGACACCAGCAGCTTGCCGGTGCGCCCGTAGCGGTCGCGGAAGGCGAAGATGTCGCCGCCGGCGGCGGGCTGGGAGCCGGCCCGGAAGCCGTCGGTCGGCAGCGAGGCCAGCCCGTAGAAGTCGCCGAGGCCGTTCTTGACCCGCACGATGCCCGCGCCCGGCCCGGCCTCGATGAACAGCTGGCCCCAGGTGCGCAGGCGCAGGTCGGGGTCACCGTCCTCGCGGCCGTCGAAGCGCAGCTCGACCTCGCCGTTGCCGAAGTCCTGCGACCAGCTCGCCTCGCCCCAGATCAGGCCGTTGGCGGTGTACAGGGCGACGGTCAGCGGCTCGGACAGGCCGACCTCGGGGATCACCCGGGCGACCCGCGCGGTGTACGGGGTGTCGGGCAGCAGGCCGGGGATGTCGAGGCTGCCGGTGCCGGTGCCGAGGTCCTTCCAGCCCTCCTCGCCGAAGGCCTGCAGCCAGACCTGGGCCTCGACGCCATCCTGCCAGCGCAGGCCGACCGTGCCGTCGGAGTAGCTGCTGGCGAGCTCCTCGACCGGCGCCGGGAAGCGCGCGCTGCCGTCGCGCTGGTAGGTGACGAGCAGGCCGACCTCGAGGGCCTCCTGCATCGACAGCCCCATGTCGACGTACAGCACCTGGGCCCGCGCGTAGTTGCCGCGGTCGGTGCGGGCGTAGAACCAGGCGTCGGCGCCCGGGGCGATCGCTTCGTCGCCGGCGCCGTCGAGCAGCGCGACGAGGGCGTCGCCCTCGAGCGGCGAGGATTCCGCCACCTTCGCGTCGCCGAGGGCCCGGACCGCGAGGCCCTGGCCGCGCCGCACCAGCTGGATGTCGGCGACCAGGTCGCCGACGCGCGCGCGGCTGAGCACGGTCTGGGCGTCGAAGTCGAAGTACAGGCCGCGCGGGATCGCGATCTGCCGCCGCTCGAGGCGCGAGCTGCCCTGGGCGAGCAGGGGCGCGCACAGGGCGAGGGCGAGCAGGGCGGGAGACAGCCGTCGGGAGTGTGGCATCGGGGATTCCTCGGGGGCGTGAGCGGCCCTCAGGATGCCCGATGGAGCGGCCTGCCGTCAATCGTCGCCCGGGAATTGGCGGGCGGCGGAGGCGGACGGGGAAGGCCCTGCGGCGGCCGTCCGCTACTCCTCCTTCACCTGCGGCAGCCGCACCTTCCCGGCGCGCTCGATCATGCCCCGCACCGCCGGCATCAGGCCGGTGCCGCCGAGCACGTCGGAGAGGATCTGGCCGACGTCCTTGCCCTTGAACAGGCTGACGAGGTTCATGTTGTTCGCGACCTCGGCGAGCAGCTGCTTGTCGCCGACCCCGGCGATCGCCTCGATCAGCCCCGGCTGCACCGCCAGCCGCTCGTCGACCGTCGCCTTGGCGCGGGCCGCGATCAGCTTGACCTCGAGGTCGCGCATCGCCGTCCGGTACTCGAGGTCCTCGGCGTGCTGCAGGCGGCTCGCGTCGGCCTTCGCCTCGGCCTCCGCCCGGATCCGCAGGAGCCCGGCCTCGCGCGTCAGCTGCTCGCGGCTCAGGCGGGCCTCGGTCAGCACGTGCTCGCGCTGGGCGGCGAGCTCCTGCAGGGTGCGCTCGGCCTCGGCCTCGGCCTGGATGCTGTGCAGCCGGGCGGCCTTGGCGAGCTCGGCCTTGAGCCGGTCGAGCTCGGCGGCGCGCTTGCTCGCGGCCTCTTCGATGCGCTGGCGCTCGAGCTCGAGCGTCGCGCGCAGGCGGGTGCTGGCGAGCTCTTCCTTGGCCCGGCGGTCGGCGATCTGCAGGGCGACCAGGTCGGACTGCACGCTCGCCATCAGGTTGGCGATCTTCTGGTCGACGATCTCGGCGCTGAGCACCTCGACCTCGTAGACGGTCATGCCGTTCTCGGCGAAGCGGCAGCCCTTGCGGCCCTTGTCGGTCTTCAGCCCGAGCACGGTGTCGCGGATCGTGTCGGCCAGGGTCGGCCAGACGCTGGTCAGGCTCTTCTGCCGGCACACCCCGCGCAGCTTGCTGCGCAGGTGCTCGATCAGCACCTGGACGTAGTTCGGGTGGTTGAACCAGCGGTCGCGCTGCTCGGGCAGGAAGCTGACGTGGTAGCTGACCCGCACCCGGAACTCGACGAAGTCCGCGCTCTCGAGCACGATCTCATCCGACACGCGGTTGCCCGTCGTGCGCAGGAAGCAGGTCTCGATCAGCTCGTCCTCGCGCTTCGGCGTCCCGGTCGAGAGCCGCAGCGGGACCAGGGTCTCCTCGTAGGACAACAGCGTCACGCACGGCCCCTCGATCACCCGGTGGCCGTCGGCGGAGGCCGCCATCACCGCCGACTTGTGCGGCACGATCACGCTGACCGCCCAGGGGGTGACGATCGGCTCGCGGGCGACCTTGTGCTGCTCGCTCGGCGCGATCCACAGGTTCCACTGCTTGGCGTTGACCGTGCGCGTGATGTGGATCTCCTTGCGCGGGTCGACCAGGTAGGTCTGCTTGCCCCGCACCAGGCGCACCTCGCCGGTGGTCAGGTCGCGGACGTAGATGCCGGACTTCTGGTCGATGCCGATCGCCTCGATGAAGACCTGGGTGTGGTCGTTGCCGATCAGGGCGAGGCCGGTGTCGGGGCTGAGCACCTCAATCTCGTTGAAGGGGAAGAAGAAGCCGCTCACCCCGGTCAGCAGGATCTCGTCGCCGGGGTGGAAGACCTCCTTGCTCAGCTCGAAGCCTTGCGGGAAGCGGCCCGCGAGCTCCTTCTTGCTGACCTTGGAGATCACCCGCAGCCACAGCGCCCGCTGCGGCAACAGCTCGTAGGCGTCGTACACCCGGTCACGGGAGCCGGCGGTCTGGAACTGGTCGTAGGGGCCGGGGAAGACGCGGGCCGGGCCGACGTGGATCTGGCGCTTGCCGTCCGCGTCGATGATCACGCAGAACTCCTTCTCCCCGAGCACGACCGCCTCGCGGATCAGCCGGATCGAGCGCGCCTTCTTCTCCAGGGTGCGCCGCAGGGCCGCCGACTCGGCGAGCAGGTTGACCGGGATCGCCGCCTGGGCCTGCGGCGGGGCGCCGGCCGGCACCGCCCGCTGGCGGAAGCGTGCCGCCTGCTGCACCGGCGGCGGCGCGGCCTTGCTCTTGCGGCGGCGCTTCTTCTGCATCTCCTCCTGGGCCTGGACCTGCTCCTCCTCGGCCTGCCGGCGCTCGCTCTCCCGGCGCACGGCCTCGGCCTCGGCCTTCTCCTTCAGCTCGCCGATCAGGTGCCGGGCGGCGTCGGCGGACAGCTCCATGCCCGAGCTGTCCGAGCTGGTGTCCGGGACGATGTCGACGCCGGTCGGGGGGATGTAGAACTGGGTGTCGAGGCCGCGGATCACGATCAGCTGGCCGCGGTGCAGCTCCTCGCCCTTGTCGGCGGGCATCGCGGAGGAGCTTCCGCCGACGTCCGCCGCGGTCGCCTCGAGGATGCCGGCGGACTTCTGGGTGATCGCGTAGTAGGGCGCGCTCTCGTCGACGTCGCCGTAGACCTTGACGACGAGGTACTGGTTGGAAGCGAGCTCGTGGGCGTCGCGCACCTCGCAGCGCTGGCCGGGGCGCAGGTAGAAGGAGCAGGGCCCGGGGATCATCGAGCGCGTCCCGTTGCGCAGCGGGCGGGACTCGTTGCGGCCCGGCTTGAAGCGCCCGTTCGGGCCCTGGTCGGGCTCGAGCAGCGGATTGTAGAGCACCCCGTACTGGTGGTCGCTCAGCTCGATCATCTTCTGGGGGCGGTAGTAGGAGTCTTCGGTGAAGCCCCCCTCGCCGTCGTCGCAGACGACCCGGTCGGCGGCGGTCGGCGAGACCATCGTCGGGCCGACGTGCAGCACCACCTCGCCCTTGTCGTCGTCCTGGACCCACAGAAACTCCCGTTCGGTGACGGGGATCTTGCGGCTGCCTCTCTCGGCCATGTCGCGCTCCTTTCTCGGTTTGATCACCAGGGGCAAGAAGGCGGAGTCTACCAGGATCTTTCAGCCGGCTCCAAGCGCGTGGGCTGTGACTTCCTCCGCCCAGGCGGTAGACTGGACCGCCACGAAGGAGACCGCGATGCAACTGAACGAGCTCGAGCGCCGGGTGATCGGCGTGCTGATCGAGAAGGCCCTGTCGACCCCCGACCAGTATCCGCTGACCCTCAACGCCCTGGTCAACGGCTGCAACCAGAAGTCCAACCGCGACCCGCGCATGAACCTGACCAGCGCCAGGGTCGACGAGACCCTCGACGCCCTGCGCGAGCGCGGCCTGGTGATCTTCGTCGATCCCGCCCGCGGCCGCACCCGGCGCTACAAGACCACCGCCCGCATCGAGCTCGCGCTGAAGACGGTCAAGGACATGGCGGTGATCGGCGAGCTCTTGCTGCGCGGCTTCGGCACCCTCAACGAGCTGGTGCGCCGGGCGAGCCGCATGCGCGACCCGATCTCGACCGAGGACATGCAGGAGCTGCTCGCCGGCTTCATGGCCCGCACCCCGCCCCTGGTCAAGCGCCTGCCCAAGGCTCCGGGCCAGAAGGAGGCGCGCTACACCCACTGCCTGTGGGGCGAGGGGGAGGAGCCGGAGGAAGCGCCCCCGAGCGCCGCCAGCGCCCCGCGCCTGAGCAGCACCGGCCTCGGCGCCGTCGAGACCGCCCTCGCCGAGCTGCGGGCCGAGGTCGCGGCGCTGACGAAGCGGGTCGAGGAGCTGGAAGCGCGCGGATGAGCCAGACCTGCCCGCGCTGCCGCTCCGCGCTTCCGCAAGAGGACGCGCCGGGCCGCCGCATCTGCCCCCACTGCGGCGCCGCCTTCGTCGACCGCGACGGCGTGCCGCTGTTGTTCCCGCGCCGGGTCGCCGAGGTCGACGGGGCCGAGCACTACGGGGCGGGCGATCTGACGCCGACGATCCCCGGCGTGACGATCGAGGACAGCCTCGGCCAGGGGGGGCTCGGCCTGACCTACCGGGCGACCCGTGACGGGCAGGCGCTGGTGGTCAAGGCCGTCTACCCGAGCCTGTGCCGGGCAGAGGACTTCGCCGAGCGCCTGTGGAAGACCGCCGCGGCCTGGCTTCCCCTCGACATCCCCGGCGTCGCCCGCTGCCTCGGCACCCACGTCTGCCCCGACCCCGAGACGCCGATCCACTGCCTGCTCGCCGAGCACGTCGCCGGCCCGGACTTCCGCGGCTTCCTGGCGACGCGGCCCGGGCGGACGGCGATCCGTCGCGCGCTGGCGCGGCTGGCCGAGACCCTGTACGCCGTGCATCAGGCCGGCCGGATGCACCTCAACGTCAAGGCGGAGAACGTGCGCCTGCGCGACGGCGTGCCGGTGCTGCTCGACCTCGGCCAGGCGCAGATCGTCGTCGGTCCGGAAGGCGACCCGGCCGGCCTGCTCGTCCGCTCCCACGTCGACCTCGGCACCCAGGCCTACATGCCCCCCGACCTGCGCGACAAGCGGCGGCCCGCCAGCCCCGCCGCGGACCAGTACAGCCTCGGGGTGCTCGCCTTCGAGGCGTTCACCGGCAGCATCCCCTACGACGGCCCCTGGCGCATCCGCGAGGCGGACGTGCCCGCGCCCCTGGCCGACGCGATCATCCGGCTGCTGAACCCCGATCCGGAGGGGCGCTTCGCGGACATGGAGGAGGCGGCGGTGGCCCTGGGGGGCAAGCGCGGCTGGTGGCAGCGGTTGTTCGAGTAGGGGTCGACGGAACGTGAGGAGGCCGAAGACATGCTGAAGGTGCTGTTCAAGACGGTGGGCAGAGTCCTGCTCAAGCTGTTTGCCCCTCTCTTCCCCCACGGGACGGACGATGCCATCGTGAT
>JAUIEM010000639.1 GCA_030428695.1 bacterium | reverse complement strand
GACGACTTCGACGAGGCCGGCTTCCACATCGTGCTCGGGGACCCGCTCGAGGACCCGCGCTACGACGTCCTCGCCGGCCGCCTCGCCCGGCGCGCCCTGGCCCTGGCCCAGAGCCGGCTGGAGGAAGAGCGCATCGAGGACGCCCTCGCCCTGTACGACCGGCTCGAGCTGTGGCGGGAGCGGGCGCCGGAGGAAGAACAACAGGAGCTGGACGCCGACGCCCAGGCCTTCGGCCGCGGCCTGGTCCCGGCCCTGGTCGCCCGGGCCGAGCGGCGCATCGGCAGCGGCCAGCGCGCCGGAGCGGAGGAGGACGCCGCGCGCGCCCTCGCCCTCGCCGGCGACGGCCCCCAGCGCTGGGAGGCCCTGCTCGGCAGCGGGCTGGTGCTGGTCGGCGCCCAGCGCCTGCGCGAGGCGGGCGAGGCCTTCGCCGAGGCCGGGCGCCTGCTCGAGGGCGCGCCGGCGGAGCCCGATCCGCGGGCGAGCGAGCCCTGGCTGTGGGCGGGCATCGTCGCCTGGCAGCGGGCGGAGGTGTTCCTGCTCGACGGCCGCGTGCTCGACGCGGAGGCCTACGCGCTGCGCCTCGAGGAGGCCCTCGCCGCCGCCCGCGCCGGGCAGGCCTACTGCGCGCGGCGGCTGCGGGCCCTGGAGGATGAAGACGCCCGCGCCGCCACCCTCCGCCATCGGGAGCAGCTCGAGGCTCTCGCCCTCGAGGCCCTGCGCGAGCTGCCCGGCCGCGAGGCCGAGGCGGAAGAGGCCGTGCGGAGCCTGCTCGCGCGCGCCCCGGGGGATCCCCATCACCACTACACCCTCGGCGTCCTGCTCGAGGAGGGCGGCCGCGCGGACGAGGCGCGGCAGGCGTTCGGCCAGGCGGCCGCGCTCGATCCCGCCTACCTGCCCGCCCGGCGCGCCCTCGCCCGGCACCTCCTCGCCGATGCCCGCGCGCTGGCGGCGCGCTGGTCCGCGGAGCCAGCCGCCCGCGAGGAGCTGCGGACGCGCTGCGCCGACGCCCTCGCGCGTGCCCGGGAGCACATCGTCGCCGTCGCCGAGAGCGACCCCGGGCCGCAGGACATCGCGCGGCTCGCGGAGCTGTTGCAGCTCGAGGAGCAGCTCGCGGAGTGAGGGGCCGGGAAGGAATACTGACCTCCGCATAAGTTCTTCCTGGTCCGGCGGGCGGGGGTGAACCCGCTCCTACAGGGCCATCGAGAATTGTCTGACAGCATGCAGGGGAGGGGTTCACCCCCTCCCGTCGCTCGTTCGCGAACCGACCCTGCTTCATCGGTCAGAACCGATGCGGAGGGTAGCCGATACCTCACTACGCATCCCATAGTAGAGGCTGGGTTTACAGCCGACCGCTGGAGGCGGTAGACCGCTTCCCGACAATGAGGATGAGCAGTCTTCGGTTACCATTGATGCGCAGCGTGAATCCGACGTCCGGTCTTCTTCAGCCGCTTCCACCGATCCACCTCGCAACGCACACTGCACGTGAGTTACACAGCAGTGCTGCGCGAACATTCGATACTACGGTGTGTATCTCAATGTAGGGGCGGGGTTTACCCCCGCCCGCGGGAGGGGGTAAACCCCTCCCCTACAAGCAGAAACCGGCGTAGATCGACGCCACTTGATGCAGGCCGCCACCGCCAAGATCGGCCTGATTCAGAGGCTCTCACCGATCCGCCAAACAACGCACACTGCACGGCCAGCGCGGGCCAGCCTCGCTCGCTCCAGGGCTCGCGGGGGAGCAGGAAACAGTCGCGCCTCTGGGTCGAGCGTCCTTCGATGCGTTTCCGTCGAGGACGCCCGCGCGTGCAACCGACAGGGCCGCGCGCATCATCCGGAGCGTGACGCAACGTCGGGCGCGTCTCGAGCGCATGCGGTACTCTGCAGACATTCGTCGTTCCTCGAACCCAAGACTCGACAAGGGGAGAGACCCGCATGCCTGAGCAGACCCCCTCCCACGATGCGGTTCAGCGGCGTCCCCTGACGGCGCCGAGCGTCCACCGTTCCCGCGAGATCTTCCGCGAGATGCCGCACCCGGAGTGCGCTGTGACGAAGAACGCCCAGCTCGCCCGGATACGCGCCGGGGCCGATGGGTCGGGAGAGAGTCCCTCGACGGCCGCAGCTCCCGATGAGGCGAGGCGGCCGCGTCCGATCCGGATGCGCATCCATCCGGACTATGTGCCCGACGAGGTCGTGCAGGGCCGCGTCTCCCGTCGCGCCATGCTCGGGCGCGATGGGCAACCCGTGGTGCGCACGGTCTTCAAGCCCGACGACCGCGGGCAGCGCCGCATCTGGCTGCAAGGCGACCGTATGGAGGGAGTCGCCAACGGCGCCAGGGTCGAGGTCGCGCCGGGGGAGGGGAGCGAGGAGCTCTGCGTGCGCCCGCTCTGTGGACCCGTGCCGAACATGGTCGGCACCCTGGAGCTCGACACCTCGGGACGCGTGTCCGTCGTGGCGCTGACACCGCTCTCTGCCCGTTCACGCGTCGTCGTCACGGAGCGGGATGCCGAGAAGCTGCGCGAGCGCATCGTCGGGGCGAGCGCGCCGCTTCTGGCGCTGATCGACCTCGATCCCCGGTCTCCTTCGCCCGTGGGGATCTTCCACGACTTCGTCGAGGCCAACAGGATGCAACAGCTCGAGCTCGATGCGGGGCTCAGC
>JAUIEM010000638.1 GCA_030428695.1 bacterium | reverse complement strand
GGGCGCGCCTGGAGGAGCGCCGAAGCCCCCGGCCGGGGCGGCGGGCGCGCCTGGAGGAGCGCCGAAGCCCCCGGCCGGGGCGGCGGGAGCGCCCGGAGGAGGCCCGAAGCCCCCGGGCGGCGGCGCGACCGGACCGCTGTCGGCGAAGGGCGACTGACCGGGAATCCCGCCAGGCGGCGAGCTCCAGTCGAACCCTCCTCCGGGGGGGGCGGGTGGCGTCCCGAACGGTTGGTCCGTGCTCATCGCGTCTCCTCCAGCTGCGGCGCCGTCGCGGCGCGGAGCCCGACGGGGTGTGTTGCTGTTCTGGCGGCCGGCATCATCTCAGGACGCTCCGGCCACCCGCAAGGTGATACCGTAGCGATGCCCGTGCTCGCGCTCAAGCTCGGCCTCGAGCTCACCGCGCACGGCGGCCGCGTCCGGAACTTCCGCCGGCAGCTCGACGACCAGGCTGTCGCCCCCGTCGACCCGGACGAAGCGGGCCTGGGGGTGCAGCCGCGGCAGCCGTCCCATCAGGCTCTTGATCGCCGCCATCTGCTCCGACAGGCTCGGGCCGCTCGCGGCGCCGTGGGCGGCGATCAGGTCCTCGATGTCGTACCAGCAGGACTGACAGCCCGAGCAGGCCCCGCAGGAGTTGCGCACCTCGGGCACGGTCTTGAGGTTGTAGCGCTGGATGTGCTGGCGGATGGTCTCCGCTGTGACCTTCACGCAGGTGCAGAGGTAGGCCTGGCCGAGGGTGGGGTGCTCTTCGCGCAGCTCCGCCAGCGCGGACTCGAGCAGCGCGCCCGCCCGCAGGGCCGCCGGCAGCTCGCGCTCCGGAAAGTCGGCGTAGAACTCGACGACATCGACCGCCGACAGCCGCTGCGCGTCCCCGAGCGAGGCGCCGCGCAGGAGCTCGCACAGCGCGTCGAGGGCGCCGCGCAGCGACGGCTTGCCGCCCGAGGCGTGGCCCGCGCGCGCGATCTGGTCGTGGCCGTCGATGGCGAGCTCGAGGCGGGCCCAGTCGGGCCGCCCCCGCTTGCCGTACTCGGCGACGGCGGTCGGGTCGGGCAGGCCACCCTCGAATCGGGGGGCGGTACAGCGTGGTGCGAAGCGCGGGAGCAAGCGGTCGACCTTCCGGTAGGAGCCGCAGGGATTATAGCCGGCGGCCGCCAAAAGACAATCGCCCCCCGGCAGAGCCGGAGGGCGCGACGCATCGTCCTCCCGATGCGCGAACGCGGCCCCGGAGGGACCGCGTCACGACCAGCTGCAGGGAGCGCGCGCTACTTCGCCGGTGGGATCTTCAGCACCTGGCCGACGCGGATCACGTCCGGGCTCTTCAGGGTGTCCTGGTTGGCCCAGAAGATGTCCGGCCAGCGGCGGGTCGTGCCGAAGAACTGCTCGGAGATCTTCTGCAGCGTGTCGCCCTTGCAGACGGTGTAGGTGCGGTCGGCGACCGGGGCGGGCGCGGGAGCGGGCGCGGGCGCGCTGACCGCGACGGGCACGGGCTCGACGACGACGGGGACGGGGGCCGGGGCCGGCGGAGGAGCGACCGGCTCGATCGCGGCGGGCGGCGCTTCGACCTCCATCAACGGCTCGATCTCGATATCGCGCGGCGGGAAGGGGTCGGGCTCGACGACGTCGACGACCGCGTCGTGGTAGACCGGCTGCACGTCCGCTTCCGGCTGCGCGTCGGGATTCATCGGACCCGACCAGCCCTCGAACATCGCGCAGCCGATACAGAGCTGAGAAACCAACGCCAGAACCAGAATCTGCACCAATCGCATCGAAACCTCCTGCCCGCGGACTCCGCCGCTGTTGTGAACCCGCCTCGCGGGCCGTGTCCGGCAGACCGTCGCGGTCCGCCCTCGCCTCGAGCCCCCGGCAGATGTTCGACCCGGTGGCTGTCATCGATGGTTTCGGATGGCTCGCGCGCCGGCTTGAGCAGATTGTCCGGACCGGGCTGCCGCGCGGGAAATTCCTTGCCAGTCCACCTTTGCGACGTGTATCTTGAGGATGTGGACCGGCATTGGCAGGTCCCCTGCCCGAGATGTTGTGTCGTGTTCCAACTGACCCGCCGCGTCGACTACGCCCTGCTCGCCCTGGCCCATATGGCCCAGCACCGGGCGGAGCTGGCGACGGTGCGCGAGCTCTCCGAGCACTACGGCATCCCCCATACCCTGCTCGCCCAGATCCTCCGCGTCCTCGCCCGCTCCGGCCTGCTCAGCTCGGTCCGCGGCAGCAAGGGGGGCTACCGGCTCGCGCGCGAGCCCGAGACGATCACCGTCGCCGACGTGATGTCCTGCCTCGACATGCCGGTGCAGATCGTCTCCTGCGTCGGCGGGGAGGAAGGCTGCACGCTGTCGCCGACCTGCCTGATCCGCGGCCCGCTGCAGGTCCTGCAGAGCCGCGTCGAGGACGTGTTCAAGGCGACCACGCTGGCCGACATCGCCGCCGTCGAAGGGGGCTGCCAGCACCGCCCGGTGTACGTGCGCCAGATCGTCGCCGAAGAGCAGCATTGAGCCCGTGCCCTCCGCCCCGATCTACCTCGACAACCACGCGACGACGCCCCTCGACCCGGCCGTGCTCGACGCGATGCTGCCCTACCTGCGCGACGGCTGGGGGAACCCCTCGAGCCGCACCCACGTGTACGGAAAGAGAGCCGCCGACGCGGTCGAGGAGGCACG
>JAUIEM010000228.1 GCA_030428695.1 bacterium | reverse complement strand
GCTCGTTCTTCGAGGGCGGCACCGCCGTGCTGCTCTCGAAGCGCTCCTTCGATGCGCACGAGGTCTGGCAGCAGGTGGAGGCGGAGGTGCACGCCGCCCACATCCGCGCCCGCGGCGCCGAGGCGCGGCGCCGTCTCGAGACGGCGCGCGCCCACTACATCCAGGCCCAGCGCGACGCCTCCGAGGAGGACTTCGAGGCCGTGCTCGCCGAGCTCGGCTTCGCGGAGGAAGGCACGCCGCCCGACGTCTGGAGCCACGCCCTGGTGCTGCGCGGCCGCACCCTGTTCCAGCTGCGCCGCTACGAGGAGGCGATCTTCACCCTCGGCCGGGTCCCGCCGGGGGATGCCTGGTACGCCAAGGCGCGGATCTTCCGCGGGGAGTCGCTGACCCGCGTCGGGCGCCTGGTCGAGGCCCACCGCGACCTGTGCGAGGCCCTCGCGCTCGCGCCCCTCGAGTTCCACGCCCACCACCTGCTCGCCGAGATCGCCTCCCGCCGCCGGGACCTCGACGAGGCGCACGTCCAGGGGGTGCTGTACGACGTCGTCAAGGCGATGCCGGAAGCCCAGGCCGCCCTCTGCTACCTCGACGAGGGCGCCCGCTTCGCCTGGTAGCGTACGTCACGTGTCCGCCCACGATGCCTTCACGCCGGGCGTGCATCCTCCGGTGGAAAAGGAGGACACGCCATGGTCGACCCCCGTAGGAATTCGCTCGCCCCTTCCCCCGACGGTGGCAAGGAGTGGGCCCGTCAGATGAAGGGATTGCAGGACGCGATCAAGAAGACCCGCAAGGAATGCGACGCGCTGTTCGGGAAGATGCAGGACGCGGTCAAGTTCGACGCCTTCAGCGCGAACATAGACTTCAAGAAGGTCGCCGGGTACCGCAACGAGATCATCGAGAAGACCGCGAAGATCCTCTCCACGTTCGACTGAGCGAGACCCGCTTCCGCCTGCGCCTGCGCTGACGCGGCACGCCGCTACGGAGGGTTCCGACACAGCCGCTGGACCAGGGGATCGCCGGCGTCGAACCCCTCGTGGTCGTCGACGACGGCCCACGGGTCGTGCCCGAGCCGGGCGGCGATCATCAGGGCCGCGCCGGGCTCGACGGGGTGCGGCTCCGCCCCGAGCCAGGCCCCGATCCAGCCGTCGTCGAAGATCCACTCCTGCTCGTGGCGGGCGAGCACCCGCGCGGCGGCCCAGCGCACCCAGGGGTCCGGGTCCCCCAGGAGCGCGTGGGCCCGCGCCCGGGTCGGTTCCTCCGGTCCGGTGCGGCCGAGCGCGTCGAGGGCCAGCTCGCGCAGCTGCGGCTCCGGCGACGCGGTCAGCGCCTGCAGCTCCGGCAGCGGGCACGACCAGGCCGCGGCGAGCCACAGGGCCGCGCCGCGACGGGCCCGATCGCTCGATGCAAGCGCGGCGGAGAGGACGCCTCCGAGCCCGGCCGGCGGGGGCTCACCGTCGTCCGGTCCGCGCCCGATCTGGGCCCGCAGCTCCCGCAGCGCGGCGCCGACCGCCCGTCCGTCATAGGCGCACGGGCCGGGCTCCTCCTCCGTGCCGAGGCGCGCGCGGACCTTCTCCTCGATGCCGCTGTCGGTGCTGCGGGTGTGGCGCTCGAGCAGCTCCCCGGACAGCGACATCGCGAGCACGTCCTCCGTGCGCACCGCGACCTCGTGGACCGCGCTGTACAGCAACGCGAGATCGTCGGCGAGCGCGTCGGGGACGGTGTACTTCAGGCGCAGGAAGAGCCCCCCTCCGGGGCTCGGCCAGGTGACGTGCCGTTTCCAGATGGCCAGCTCCCGCGCCAACCAACGCCCCCAGCCGTCGAAGCGCCGGTCGAGCTCGCCCGCGTAGCCGAAGCGGCCCGCCTCGCTCCAGGAAGCTTCCGTCGCCAGCCGCGCGGCGACCGGATGCAGGGTCCCGCGGACCGAGACCTCCGAGTAGTGGCCCATGCGCAAGCTCTCCCAGGGTGGCGCTTTGAAGTGCAGACCAGGGTTGCGCACCTCGCGACCCGCCGTGGTCCAGGATACCCACGGGGAAAGAAGCCTTCGCCGTGGAACACACCCGGATCGGTGAGCGCCTTCGCACACAGGCCGATCCTGGCGCTGGCGGTCCCCTCTCCGTGTCACCTCGTGTCGTGGCTGCAAAAAACATCGGGCACTTCTCCGACGACCGTACGAGAAGGGGTGAGCCCCCACCGGAGGCGCCCATGCGCGACTTCCTCTGCTTCCTCCTGATCCTGACCCTGCCCGCCGCGAGCGACGAGCTCTTCGAGCGCGAGATCCGCCCGCTCCTGGCCGCCCACTGCTACCGCTGCCACTCGACGGAGTCCGGCAAGGCCCGCGGCGGCCTGCGGGTCGACAGCCTCGAGGCCCTGCTGCGCGGCGGCGACTCCGGCCCGGCGCTGGTGCCGGGGGAAGCGGACGCGAGCCGCCTGTACCAGGCGCTCCTGTACGGCCCGGACAGCGACCAGATGCCGCCCGCGGGCAAGCTGCCGGACGCGGACATCGCGACGGTGCGCGCCTGGATCACCGCCGGCGCCCCGGCCCCGCGCGCGGAGCACGCGCCGGAGCTGCAGTCGACGATCGACATCGCGGCCGGCCGGGCGCACTGGGCCTACCGACCCCTGGCGCGGACGCCGGGCCCGGCCGCGGAGGGCTGGGCGCGCACCGCCCTCGACGCGTTCGTCGCCGAGGCTCGCGCGGCGCGGGGCCTCGAGCCCGTCGGGGACGCCGCGCCGGAGGTGCTGGTGCGGCGGCTGTTCTTCGTCCTGAGCGGCCTGCCGCCGACGCCGGAGCAGGCGGAGGCCTGGCGGAAGCGCATCGCCCGCGACCGCGAGGAGGTCGCGGCCCTGGTCGACGAGCTGCTCGCCTCGCCGGCCTACGGGGAGCGCTGGGGGCGGCACTGGCTCGACGTCGCGCGCTTCGCGGAGTCGACCGGCGGCGACCGCAACAACCTCCATCCCCACGCCTGGCGCTACCGGGACGCGGTGATCGACGCCTTCAACGCCGACCTGCCCTTCGACGACTTCGTGCGCCTGCAGCTCGCCGGGGACCTGGTGCCGGCCGAGGATCCCGCCGAACGCGCCCGCAACGCGGTGCTGACCGGCTTCCTCGCGCTCGGCGTCAAGTCGGTCGGCGAGGAGGACCGGGAGCAGTTTGCCGCCGACCTCGTCGACGAGCAGATCGACGCGACCAGCCGCGCCTTCCTCGCGACCACCGCCGCCTGCGCCCGCTGCCACGACCACAAGTACGACCCGATCCCGCAGCGGGACTACTACGCCCTGGCCGGTATCTTCCGCGCGACCGACACCCGCTACGGCCTGATCCCCGCCCAGGCGCGGCATCCGACCCCGCTGCTCGAGCTGACCGGCCTCGGCCAGGACGCCACCGGCCCGGCCCTGGACCAGGAGCAGCTCGCCGCGCTGCTCCGCGCCCGCGACGAGGCCCGCGCGGCGGTCGACGAGGCGATGCGCAAGATCCGCGGGGGCGAGAACGTGTTCCGCGGAACCCTGCGCCGGCTGCGCTCCCAGCGGGCCGAGGCGGAGGCGGCGGTCGAGGCCTACGCGGCCGACGGCACCGCCAAGGTGCTCGCGATGGGGGCGGTCGAGGGGCGCCCGCGCGAGACGCGGCTGCTCGTCCGTGGAGAGGTCGACCAGCCGGCCCAGGTCGTCCCCCGCGGGCTGCTCGCGGTGCTGAGCGAGCCCGGCGCGCACGTGCTCGACAGCGCCGGCAGCGGGCGCCGCGAGCTCGCGGAGTGGATCGTCGGCTCCCCGCTGACCGCCCGCGTGATCGCCAACCGGGTCTGGCACTGGATGGTCGGCCGCGGGCTGGTGCGCACCGTCGACGACTTCGGCCGGAGCGGCGAGGAGCCGAGCCACCCGGCGCTGCTCGACTACCTCGCCCGGCGGTTGATCGAGGAGGGCTGGTCGCTCAAGGCCCTGATCCGCGAGATCGCCCTCTCCCGCACCTGGCAGCTCAGCGCAGAGCACGATCCGGAGCGAATCGCCGTCGACCCGGAGAACATCTTCCTGTGGCGGATGGCGCCCCGCCGGCTCGAGGCGGAGGCCCTGCGCGACGCGCTGCTCGCCGTCTCCGGCAAGCTCGACCGGACGCGGCCCCCGGGGAGCTTCCTCGCCCCCCTCGGCGAAGGCGGCGTCGGCCAGAACGTCTTCGCGCCGGACATCCGCGCGCTCGACCCGCCCGTCCGCGCCGTCTACCTGCCGCGGGTACGCGGGGTGATGCCGGCGATGCTGGAGCTGTTCGACGCCCCGGACGCGAGCGTGGTCCGCGGCGCCCGGGACGTGACGGTCAGCCCGCTGCAGGGCCTGTTCCTGCTCAACAACCCGCTGGTGCAGGGCGCCGCGCTGGCCCTCGCCGCGCAGCTCGCCGAGCTCGCGCCGAAGGAGCAGGTCGAGCGCGCCTACGCGATCCTCTTCGCCCGGGCCCCGACCTCCCGCGAGCGGCGGCTCGGCACGCGCTTCCTCGCCCGCACCCTCGCGCCGCCGGCGGCCGCAGAGGAGCCCACCCCCGAGTCCTCCGGCGGGCGGGGCCGGGGAAGAGGCCGCGGACGGAGCCCGGAGCCTCCGCCGGAGACCGCTCCCCCCGCGCCGATGTCCACCCTCGCCGCCTACTGCCAGGCGCTGATGGCCACGATGGAGTTCCAGGTGATCGAATGAGGAGCCCGAACATGCACCGACCGACCCGCCGCGACTTCCTGCGCCACCTCGTCGCCGGCTTCGGAGCCCTCGCCTTCGACGGCCTGGCGCTGGCCGACACGAAGTCCCCCCTCGCCCCCCGCCGGCCGCCGCTGCGTGCCCGGGCGCGGCGGGTGATCTTCCTGTGCATGCGGGGCGGGCCGTCGCACGTCGACACCTTCGACTACAAGCCCGCCCTGCGCCGCGACGCTGGCAAGCGCTCTCCGGCCGGCCCGGCCTGGTTCCCCTCGCCCTGGGAGTTCGCCCAGCACGGCGAGAGCGGGCTGTGGATCTCGGAGCTGTTTCCCGCCCTGGCCACGCACGCCGACGAGCTCTGCCTGCTGGCCGGCATGCACTGCGACCAGCCGGCCCACGCCCAGGCCTTCATCCAGATGCACACCGGCACGGCGCAGTTCGTGCGGCCCTCCCTCGGCGCCTGGATTTTGTACGGCCTCGGCACAGAGAGCGCCGACCTGCCCGGCTACATCTCCCTCAACCCCCCGACCGCGAACGGCGGCGCCCAGAACTACGGCCACGCCTTCCTGCCCGGAGCCTTCGCCGGCACGCGCCTGACCGTCGAGGACAGCAGCCAGCGCGACCGGCCGATCGACCGGCGCCGGCGCGGCGAGCCGAACCCCGACGGCATCGACGACGCGCGCAACGCCCTGCTCGGCAGGGACAGCCAGCGCGCCCAGCTCGACCTGGTCCAGGCCCTGCACGAAGAGCAGCTGCGCCGCGACGAGAGCCCGCTGGTCGAGGCGGCGATCGAGAGCATGGAGCGCGCCTTCCGCATGCAGGACGCCGTGCCCGGGCTGCTCGACATCGCGGACGAGAGCGACGAGGTCCGCGCCCTCTACGGCCTCGACGACCCGGTCACCGCCGGCTTCGGCCGCCAGTGCCTGCTCGCGCGGCGCTTTGCCGAGGCCGGGGTGCGCTTCGTCGAGCTCGGCCACGGCAGCTGGGACCAGCACAGCAACATCGAGCAGGCCCTCGCCGCCAACTGCGCCGAGACCGACCGCCCGATCGCCGGGCTGCTGACCGACCTCCGGCGCCGCGGCCTGCTCGACGATACCCTGGTGGTGTGGGGCGGGGAGTTCGGCCGCAGCCCCTGGTCCGTCGACGGCCGCGGCCGCGACCACAACCACGAGGGCTACACGATGTGGATGGCCGGAGGCGGCGTGCGCGGCGGGATGCAGCACGGCGCGACCGACGAGCACGGCGCCGAGGCGGTCGAAGGGCGGGTGCACATCGCCGACTGGCACGCGACCGTGCTGCACCTGCTCGGCCTCGACCACGAGGCGCTCAGCTTCCGCCACGCCGGCCGGGAGATGCGCCTGACCGACGGGGAGGGCCGGGTGGTCGAGGAGATCATCGGTTGAGGGACAGGGAGTGATGGAGGAAGCTCCGGACAGGTCGCCGGAGGACGACGACGCCGCCCTCGAGGCCTTCGTCGCCGCCCTGAACGCGCACCGCCACCGGCTCTACGCCTTCATCGCCAAGCAGCTCGTGTCCACCGCCGACGCCGAGGATGTGTTCTCGAAGAGCTGCGTGGTGCTGTGGAAGAAGCGCGCCGCCTTCACGCCCGGCGCCCCGTTCTTCCCCTGGGCCTGCGGCATCGCCCACCACGAGGTGCGGAACTTCCTCCGCGTCCGGCGCCGCGAGAAGCTGTGCTTCGACACCCCGCTCGTCGACCTCCTCGCCGCCGAGGCCGAAGCGGAGGCCGACCTCTCCCAGGCCCGCCTCGAGGCGCTGCGGGTGTGTATCAAGGGCCTCGGCGAGCGGCAGCGGAAGATCCTCGCCCGGTGCTACGGCGACGGCGCGAGCATCGCCGCGGTCGCCGAGGCCGCGGGCCTGCCCCGGGGCGCCCTGTACAAGCGCCTCGCCCGGCTGCGCGAGAAGCTGCTGGACTGCATCCGCCGGCGCCTGCGCCGGCAGGGCTGGTCGGCATGAGGAGGGAGCGCCGATGAGCGACGAGCTCGACAACCTGCTCGACGCCCTGCTCGCCGGAGACCTCGACGAGGAGCGCCACCGCGCCCTGCAGGACCGGCTCCTGGCCGAGCGCGACGCCCGCGACCGGCTGCGCGAGCGCGTCGACCTCGAGGCGGCCCTGCGCACCTGGGCCGCCGAGCCGGCCCCGGCGCCGGCCGCGCGCCGCGTTCCCTACGCCCGGCTCGCCCTCGCCGCGGCCCTGCTGCTCGCCCTCGCCGCCTGGTGGCTGGGGCCTGCGGCGGACCCCGGAACGTCCGCCGTCGGCACGGTGCGTTTCCTCGCCCCGCCGGTCTGGCGCGGCCCCGCCCCCGCCTCCGGCGCCCGCTTCGCCCCCGGCCCCCTGGCGCTCGAGGCCGGCCTGGTCGCGCTCGCCTTCGACACCGGCGCCGAGCTGCTGCTCGAGGGCCCCTGCGCCCTCGAGGTGCTCGGCCCGGACGCGGCGCGGCTCGCCTCCGGCCAGCTCAGCATCGCCCTCGACGAGCTGTGCGACGGCTTCGCCCTCGACACGCCCGAGGCCCGCATCGTCGACCTCGGCACACGCTTCGGCGTCGCGGTCGACGAGGCGGCCACCGAGGTGCACGTGTTCGCCGGCCGCGTGTCCTGGCAGCCGGCGGAAGACTCCGCGGCGTTCACCGAGATCGCCGCCGGCGAGGCCCTGCGCTTCGCCCGCGGGGCGCCCCGCCAGGCCGAGCGCATCGCCCCGCCGGCCCGGCGCCGCTTCGTCCGCGCCCTGGAGGAAGCCGCCGCGGCCGCGGCCGCCGGCCAGCTGCTCGCCTACGACGGCTTCGAGAACCTCGCCGGCCAGCTCCAGCGCGGCCGCTCGGGCTTCGGCTGGGCGTCCGGCTGGCTCCCGGGCCGGCGCCGCCGCGGCAGCGCCGAGGTCCAGGACGCGCCCGCCGACACGGTCTTCGGCGTCGCCCGCGGCGGCCGCCGGCTGCTCTCCCTGACCGGGGGAAAGCGCCTCTCCCGCCCCCTCGAGGCCCCTCTGCTCATCACCGACGCGCCGCGCTACGTCAGCTTCCTGGTCGCCCGCAGCCCCGGCTCCCCCGACGCCGAGCGCTACCTCGAGGTCGCCCTCGGCGCCGCCGCCGACACCGGCCGCCGCCGCCAGCACCGCGCGATCGCCTGCGGCCTGGGCTCCGACGGCTTCCCCTTCCTCAAGGCGGGCGGCCGCATCGTGCGCTCCGCCCCGGCCCTGGCCGACGGCCCGGCCTACCTCTTCGTCCTCAAGCTGTCCGCCGGCCCGGACGGCGTGGAGAGCTCGCTGCGCGTCTACGCTCCCGGCGAGCATCCCGGCGCCGCCGAGCCGCAGGCCTGGAGCGCGCGCGCCCCGCCGGTCCGTCTGCCCGCGCTCGACGAGCTGCGGCTGGCGGTCGGGGAGGAAGCGGAGGTCGCGCTCGATGAGCTGCGGATCGGGGCGGGCTGGGGGGCGGTGGGGGAGTAGGACGTCGACTGCAACCCGACCTCCCGGCCGGGTTCCTGCAGCAGAAGATCACCACCCCTCTAGCGGTCCATTCCGCCCTCATCCTCGCCCTCGGAGGAGCCCTCCGGCGCGGAGTCCGGATCACAGCGCAGCTCTTCGGCGACGGTCTCGAGGTGCTCTTCGAACAGCGCCTCGAGCGTCTCGACGTTCGGCAGCGGGAAGCCTTCCCAGATCACCTCCCCCGCCGTGTCGAGCAGGAAAGCCGAGGGGTAGCCGCGGATCCCGTAGGTCGCGCACAGGCGCCCTTCCTCGTCCCAGATCGTGCGGTAGCCGACGCCCTCTTCGGTCGCGTGCTCGGTCACCGCCTCTTTCGTGTCGATCCGGCCGTTGTCGACGTCGATGATCACCAGTCCTTTGTCGCCGTACGCCTTGTCCCACCTCACGAGGTGGGGCCGCATCTTGCGGCAGGCGCCTCAGCGCAGGAAGCTGAACTCGATGTAGACCAGCCGCCCGCGCAGCGACTCGAGGGTGTGCGCAGACTCCGAGTTCAGCCAGTTCTCGGCAGCCGTCTCGAGCTCGGGCGGGGTGGTCCCCTTGTAGGAATTCGAATAGATCTGCTCCTCCTGCGCGAAGGCCCATCCTCCGAGCAGGAGCAGCGCCAACATCAGCGTTCGCATCGGCAGCTCCTCGGCGCTTGCGTGTCCTTTCAGCCTAGCGGCCCCGCAGCGCCGCCGCCAACCGAACAGGTCTTCACTCCTCCGCTCGATCTTCTACAATGGCACGTCCAGGACCCGGAGCAGGGAGGAACACCGATGGACGACTTCCTCGCGGCCCGCTGGCAGATGGCGCTCTCGCTCGGCTTCCACATCATCTTCTCCTGCATCGGCATCGCGATGCCCTTCCTGATGGCGGTCGCCCACCTGCGCTTCCTGCGCACCGGCGAGGTGGCGTACAAGACCTTGACGAAGGCGTGGATGCGCGGCGTCGCGATCTTCTTCGCGGTCGGCGCGGTGTCGGGCACGGCGCTCTCCTTCGAGCTCGGCCTGCTGTGGCCCGGCTTCATGGAGCACTCCGAGATCTTCGGCCTGCCCTTCGCCTGGGAGGGCACCGCCTTCTTCCTCGAGGCGATCGCCCTCGGCCTCTACCTGTACGGCTGGGAGCGCCTCAGGCCCTGGGTGCACTGGGGCTGCGGCGTCGTCGTCGGCGTCGCGGGGATGACCTCCGGCTTCGTCGTGATCTGCGCCAACGGCTGGATGAACGCACCGGCCGGCTTCGACTGGAACGGCGGGCAGCCGACGGACATCGACGTGTACGCGGCGATGTTCAACGACGCCGCCCTCTCCCAGGGCATCCACATGACCCTGGCCGCCTTCGTCGCGACCGGCTTCGCAGTGGCGGGCACGCACGCGCTGCTGCTGCTGCGCCGGCCCGGCCACTCGGTGCACCGCCGCGCCCTGCCGATCGCCCTCGGCTTCGCGGCGGTGTTCGCCCTCGCGATGCCGATCAGCGGCCACCACAGCGCCCAGGACGTCGCCGCGCGCCAGCCGACCAAGCTCGCGGCGATGGAGGCGCTGTTCGAGACGCAGGAGAGCGCGCCCCTGTTGATCGGCGGCTGGCCGGACGAGGAGACGCGCACGGTGCGCTGGGGGATCGAGCTGCCGGGGATGCTGAGCTTCCTGGTCCACAACGACTTCGAGACCGAGGTCGAGGGCCTCGACGCGACCCCGGAGGAAGACTGGCCGCCGGTCGCGGTCGTGCACGTCGCCTTCCAGATCATGGTCGGCATCGGCAGCCTGCTCGCCGGCGTCGGTGTGCTGAGCCTGCTCGCCCTGTTCTGGAAGCGGAGCTGGCTCGCCGGTCGCTGGCTGCTGCGCCTGCTCGTCGCCTGTACGCCGCTCGGCTTCATCGCGGTCGAGGCGGGCTGGACGGTGACCGAGGTCGGCCGGCAGCCCTGGATCATCTACGGGATCCTGCGCACCCGCGAGGCCCTGAGCCCGATGCCGGGGCTGGCCTGGAGCCTGCTGTTCTACACGCTGGTCTACCTGTTCCTCAGCGGCGTCGTGCTGTGGTTGATGGTCCGGCAGGTGCGCGCGCTGCACCAGGAGGTCCCGGAGTGAAGGAAGCGGTCGCGGCCTTTCTCGGCATCTCCCTCTTGTTCTACGCCCTGCTCGGCGGCGCCGACTTCGGCGCGGGGGTCCTCGAGCTGTTCGCGCCCCGGGACCGGCGCGAGGCCCTGCGCAAACAGGTGACCCGGGCCCTGGGGCCGGTCTGGGAGGCGAACCACATCTGGCTGATCCTCGCCGTGGTGGTCGTCTTCGCCGGCTTCCCGAAGCTCTACGTCGCGGTCAGCAACGCCTTCCACATCCCGCTGACGCTCGCCCTGTTCGGCATCATCGCCCGGGGCTGCGCCTTCGCCTTCCGCCACTACGACCCCTTCCCCGAGCTGCGCGGCACCTACACCCGGGTGTTCGCGATCAGCAGCCTGCTGACGCCCTTCAGCCTCGGGGTGGTGCTCGGGGGCTGCCTGGGGAAGCAGGTCCGGCTCGCGCCGGAGAGCTTCGCCGAGGGCTTCATCCTGCCCTGGCTCAGCCCCTTCGCGCTGACGATGGGGGTGTTCGTGTGCTGCCTGTTCACCTACGTCGGCGGCGTCTTCCTGATCGCCGAGACGGAGGAGGCGGCCCTGCGGCCCTTCCTGGTCCGCGCCGCGCGCATCGGGCTCGCGCTGGCGATGCTGACCGGCACGGCGGTGTTCGTGGTCAGCCTGCTGACCGGCGCCCCCCTCGCCCAGGACTTCCTCACCCACCCCTGGAGCCTGCTGTGCATGGGCCTCGCCAGCGTGCTCGCGGTGCCGGTCTGGCGCGGGCTACCCGGGCGCCGGCCGCTGGTGCTGCGGCTGCTGGTCGGGGCCCAGCTGAGCTGCGTGCTCGGCGGCTGGCTGCTCGCGCAGTTCCCGATGCTGATGCCCTACGCCGAGGGCGGGGGCCTGACGATCGCCAACGCCGCGGCCTCCCCCGCGGCCCTGGAGGCGATGCTGCTCGCGCTCGTGGTCGGCTCGGCGCTGATCTTCCCGGCGCTGTTCTTCCTGTTCCGGGTCTTCAAGTTCGCTCAACCCGTTTGATTCACCGGGATTCCTGCTGCGGGCCCGGATGCCGCAGATCTCGGGCCCTCGCGACGAAATCCCGGTGAATCAACCGGGCTCAATCCAGCAACGCGGCCGCGGAGGCGCCGGAGGCGAAGTAGGCCTCGAGCTCGGCCCGCGACAGCGCGCGCTCCCAGACCAGCAGCTCGTCGAAGGCGCCGGCGAAGGCGAAGGCCTCGCTGAAGGCGTCAGCGGCGCCGGTGTGCCCGATCACGCTCGGGCTGTCCGCAGCCGGGGAGGCGGGCTCGGGCAGGCGGAAGGGGTTGTCGAAGGCGCGCACCGAGTTGTCGACGTCGACGATGTGCCCGGCGGGGAAGGCCCCGTCGACGCACACCTCGACCTGCGAGGCGCCGTCCCAGCTCAGCGCGATGAAGTGCCAGTCGCCGTCGACGACCGCCGGGGCGGGCACGAGCACGTCGACCTGCCAGAAGCCGACGCTGACCCCGTGGCCCTCCCGCGGCCAGTGGTCGAGACCGGTCTCCGGGCCGTAGATGCCGAGCAGAAAGCCCTGCATCCGGGCGCCGAGGGCGCCGCCGTTGTAGATGAAGGCGTGGATTGGCGCGTCGCAGCGCACCCACAGCGCGACCGTGCCCTCGCGCAGCGCCGGCAGCGCGACGCGCCCCGCGCGGTCGAGCGCGACCGCCTGGCCCTCGACCCCTGCCACCGCGCGCGCCCCCGTCGCGCGGCCCTGCGGACCGACGCGCGCGGGCAGCCGGCCCCCCGCCAGGCCCTCGCCGTCGATGGCGAGCACCAGGCCGGCCCGCAGTCCGTCACGGGGATCCGGCGGTGGAGGCGGGGGATCTTCCGGCGTGGGGTCGTCCGGCGGCGCTTCCGGCCTGGGATCTTCCGGCGGGTCCTCCGGCAGGACTTCCGGCGGAAGCTCCGGCGCGGGATCCTCCGGACGCTCCGGCGCGGGATCCGGCGCCGGATCCTCGGGCGGCGGCTCCGGCGCGGGATCCTCCGGAGGCTGCACCGGCCCCGCGGCCAGCGTGTCCGGCCCGGCAGCGCCCGGCTCTTCCCCTCCGCGCAGGAAGATCGCGAGGATCACCCCGAGCAGCACCGCCAGCCCGACGGCCAGGGCGACCAGGCGCCCGCGGTCGAGGCTGCGCCGCGGCGGCGCGCTCCGCGCCCGCACCTGGCGGCGCCGGGCCTGACGGCCGGGGCGCAGGTCGTCTGGAGCGAGCGCCGCGAGCAGCGCGCGGGCGTCCGGATAGCGCGCGTCGGCTTCCTTCGCCATCATCTTCATGCAGATGGCGGCCAGGCGCGCGGAGACCTCGGGCCGCAGCCCGCGCGGATCGGGCACCGGGCCGTCGGTCACCTTGTGCAGCACCGCGTAGAGGTTGCCCGCCGCGAAGGGCGGCTCGCCGGTCAGCATGTGGTAGAGCGTCGCGCCGAGGCTGTAGATGTCGCTGCGGGGGTCGACCCGCTTGGAGTCGCGCACCTGCTCGGGGCTCATGTAGTGCGGGGTGCCCATCGTCGAGCTCGACACGGTCAGACCGCTCTCGTTCTGCCCGAGCTCCTTGGCCAGGCCGAGGTCGGCGAGCTTGATCCGGCCCTGGCGGCTGATCAGGATGTTGTCCGGCTTGATGTCGCGGTGGACGATGCCCTTCTCCGCCGCGGCGACCAGGGCCTTCGCGACGCTGATCGCGATGCCGAGGGCGTCGCGCTCGGCGAGCGGCCCGCGCGCGAGGAGGTCGCGCACCGAGCCGCCGTCGACCAGCTCCTGGACGATGTAGTAGCAGCCGCTCGCCGGATCCTGGGCGACGTCGAGCACCGAGGTGATGTTCGGGTGCCGCAGCCGGGCCGCCAGCCGCGCCTCGCGCAGGAAGCGCTCGACGAGCTCGGGCTGGGTGCGGGCCGCGCCGGCGTGCATCACCTTGACCGCGACCTGCATGCCGAGGGCCTGGTGGCGGGCGAGGTACACCGCCCCCATGCCGCCGCGGCCGAGCTCCCGCTCGATGCGGCACTTGCCGACGCGCTGCCCGGGGCGCAGCCAGCCGTCCCCGGGGGGTTGTGCTTCGGACAGGGTGGTCTGATCGGGCGACGTCATCGGCTCGCTCCTGCGGCCCCAGGGTGCCACAAGAGAGGCGGCGCGGCAACGGGAAGGAGCTCCTCCCCCAGTGGATAAATATTTTTTTATCCTTTGCTGAGCACCGGCTTAGGGCGAACTCCGGTTGTGGCCTGGCGAGCGGGCTCCTACCATTTTTATGGAACCACAGCTCAATGAATAGGCGGAAAGGAGCCCGCGCATGCGTACCCCCCTGTGTCTGCTGATCCTCTCCCTCCCCCTGAGCGCCGGCGGCGACTTCCTCGGCCGGGAGCTGCCGGAGATCCGCGTCAACGGCTGGCTCGACCTCGAGCGCCCGGACGCGCGCCCGAGCCTGGAGAGCCTGCGTCACCGGGTTGTGCTATGCGAGATCTGGCAGACCGACGCGCCGCCGTGCGAGGCGCGGGTCCCCAAGCTCAAGGCCCTGGTCGACGAGCACGCGGCGCGCGGCCTGGTGGTGCTCGCGCTCAGCCCGGAGAGTGAGAGCACGGTGCACGGCTTCGTCAGCGACCACATGCTGACCTACACCGTCGGCTTCGGCTTCCACAGCGACTGGGACATCGAGCACGTGCCCTTCGCCTACCTGGTCGGGGCCGACGGGCGGGTCGCGTGGCAGGGGAACCCGGACGAGCTGCCGCGCTCGCTGCTCGAGGACGAGCTCGCGAAGGTCAACATCTTCCCCGACCTCGACTACGGCAAGGCCTTCAAGAGCACGCTGAAGTACCTCGACAAGGAGGACTTCGGGAAGGCCCACAAGAAGCTCGTGCGCCTGGTCGCGAAGTCCGAGGACGAAGAGCTCGTCCAGGCCGAGGCGCTCCTGCGCTACGTCGAGGGGCTCGCCGACGAGCACTGGTCCGATGTCGAGCGGCTGCTCGAGGACGACCTCTACTACCGTGCGCTCGGGCACATCGAGCGCATCGAGGACGTGTTCGACGGGATGGATGTCGCCGACGCGGCCGAGGACCTGCGCAAGTCCTGGAAGCGCGACAAGCGCGTCAAGCAGCTGATCGCCGCCGGCATGTTGCTCGAGTCGGCCCGCGAGCTCAGCGCCGCCGAGCGCTACGAAGAGGCGCAGGAGGTGCTCCAGCAGGTCGCCCGCAGCGCCCCCTCGGAGCGGCTCAGCGCCCAGGCCAACCGCGAGCTCGAGAGCTTGAGCGACACGATGGCGGCCCGCCAGGCCGGAGACCGCTGACGGACGGTGTCTGTGAGCGACTGACGGACAGCTCCGCCTTCGCCCCGCCCTGCGCGGGGCGTTCTTCCTGGCGCAGAGCCCCGCATACGGCCGGTCTCCGCCCCTCGACGCGCCGCCGCCCCGACGCTGCAGCCGCCCGGTACGCCCTGTGCTCTTCCCTCCCGCAACGCCGTGCAGAGGAGGAGACAGGATGCAGGCGGGCATCGGAGCGGTGGTGGTGATCTTGTGTGTGATGTGCTGGCGGGGCCGACAGGGAAGAGCGCGCATCCGCGCCTTCCGCCGCCGCCTGGACGGGCTCGCCGCGCGCTGCCGCGGCGCGGCCCTGGCGGTGGCCTGCAGGGCCCTGCCCCGGGACTTCGCCCAGGCGGGGCTCGCCGTCGAGCTGACGGCCTCGGGCCCCCGCCCCTGGCTGCTGGCCGGGGCGACGGCCCGCGCGCTGCTGGCCGCCGACCCGGGGGCGAGCGGCGTCGTCGTCCTCGACCTGGTCGCCCGCGAAGCCCTGCCCGGCACCCTCGGGACCCTGCTGCAGGCGGAGGGCCAGGGGCTCGCGGTCGCGTTCCTCGGCGACGGCAGCCTGCGGCTCCTGCCGCGGGCGGCCTCGCAGCTCGCGGCCTTCCTCGAGCGCCGCCGGCCGGAGCTGCCCTGGCTGGTCCGCGCCCGGCTCGAGCGCGAGCTCGCCGCGGTCGGGGGCGGCGACGGCCGGCTCCCGGCGCTGTGCGACCTGCGGGGGCTGCTGCGGGCGGTCGCCGACGCCCCGGAGCTCTTCCTCTCCTGCGGAGCGGGCGGGGACGGGCGGCTGTGCGACGCCGCGGGAGCGATCGTCCGGCCCGGTGACCTCGCCGCCTACGCCCCGGTGCCCGCGCTGGACGCCGCGGCGCTCGGGCTGGTGCGCGACGAACGGCCGGTCCGCGGTCCGGAGGGCGCGCGGCTGGTCACGGTGCGCGACAGCCTCGGCCAGCTGCTCAGCGCGCGGCTGGAGCGCGCGCACGCCCGCGGCAGCGAGGTCCGCGAGTGGCGCTACCTGTGCCCCGCCGACCGCCTCGGCGGCGGGCAGCTGCTGCGCTTCGAGCGCCGGGTCGAAGACGCCGAGGGGCGGGTGCTGCGGCGCACGATCGTCGCCCACGAGGTCGACGGCCGCTTCGCCTTCCGCGAGACGACGCGGGCGGCCTTCGGCTCCGGCCGGCGCCCGGTGCTCGCGCGCCGGGTCCGCGAGGACAGCCAGGGCCAGCGCTCGACCCTGCTCGAGCACTTCGACGTCGCGGGGCGGCCCGTGCGGCGCTCGCTGCGGGTGATCGGCGCGGACGGCCGGCTGCGCGCGCTGCACACGTCGGGCAGGCGGCGCGGACGGCGAGCGGGCCGGCTGCCGGCGCTGCTCCGCAGGCGCGCCGCGGCGCGCTGCGGGCGGGGGTCGGAGGGCGGCGCGCGGGGCCGAGAGCGCGCTTGCTCACGGCCGGCGAGGTCGCTATCCTTGTGAGGACCTCAACAACGTCTGCCCT
>JAUIEM010000227.1 GCA_030428695.1 bacterium | reverse complement strand
CAGCTCCTTGAAGCGCTTGTCGAGGTCGGCCATCTTCTCCGCGTTGCACAGCTGGGCGATGCTGCCCGGGGCGTCCGCGCGGATGTGCAGCTCCGCGGCCTTCTCCGCCGGCAGGGCGAGCAGCTCGGCGACCAGCGCGTTCAGCTTCTGCCAGCCGTTCGCGTGCATGCTCTTGAGCAGCATGAAGAAGGGCAGGAACTCCTGGGCGATGCGCAGGTCCTCCCCGAAGTCGTGGCTGGCGGGAGCCCCCGCCGGCTTGAACAGGTCCTCGAACAGCGGGCTGGGCTTGCGTTCGCCGGGCAGCAGGTGGCGCGGCATCACCTCCTTCTGCAGGTAGTCGACCGCCGTCTTCGACGAGCTCGCGAAGGAGTGCTGGGTGAACGGCGCGAGCAGCCGCCGGCGCAGCCCGGCGCGCTCGACCGGGTCGAGGGCGCCGAGCAGGGTGCGGACCTCCGGCAGCAGGAGATGGTCGACCAGCGGCTGCAGCAGCGCGGTGTTCTGTAGCGAGTCGGCGCGCTTCAGGGCCTCGAGCTTGGCGATGTCTACGTCGAGGCGGCGCTTGACCTCGAGCGAGCTGGTTCCGCCGAAGTCCTGCAGGTCGCCGGCCGTCGACAGGAAGCGCCGCACGCCCCGCTCGTAGTCGTAGATGTTCGCGCGGTAGGTCTGGTAGCGGGCGTGGACGATGAACTTCTGCGTGACCGTCTTCAACACCTGCTCGGCCTTCTGCTTCACCGGCGTCGTCACGCTGTCGTGGAAGGTCTTCGCCGGCACGTAGCCGACCGGCGTGCGCGTCTTGTCGGCGTGGAAGTCCTTGGTCGAGGCCAGGGTGGCGACCGTGTCGAGGCAGGCCTTGAGGGCGATGCCGTCCTGCTCCCAGGCCTCATGGCTGTAGAGCCCGCACAGGGGGCAGGCGTCGGCGCCCTTTGCGTGCTCCTTCTCCGGGTCGACCGGGTCCTTGAAGCCGAGCCCGAAGAAGCGCGTCAGGAAGCCCTTCTCGATCGGCGGAGCGCTCTTCCGCAGCCCCTCGATCAGCGCCTTGAGCTGGCTCAGCGTCGCGTCGGCGCAGCCGGTGGTCTTGTTCTCCCACGAGAAGCTGTTGGCCGCCGCGAAGTGCTTCGGGAAGCGGTTCATCAGCACACGGTAGCCGTACGAGACCGCGAAGATCACCCCCTCCATGCCCGGGTACTGGCTGAAGCTCGGGGCCGTCAGCAGGGCCTTGTGCAGCTGGTCGACCCGGCAGGCCTCCGGGGCCTCCTGCACGCAGCGGGCGAGGTAGGCGGCCGCCCAGGTGCGGGTCTGGAGCTCCGGGCAGTCGCGGGCGATCCAGGCGAGGACCCGGGCGGGCAGCGAGTAGTGCTTCCCGTCGGCCTCATCGAAGGCCGCGAGCTGCGCGATCCACAGCCGCGTGGTGTCGGGCTGCTTCGCCTCGTCGAGGATCAGGTCGGCCATACAGGCGACGTACAGCCGCCGCTCCATCTTGGTCTTCGCCGCCTTGAGCTCCCGCTCGTAGACCGCGAACAGGTCGCTGCCGGGGTTCGCCTTCTCGTAGGCGGCGATCGTCATTTTCAGGGCGCCGGCGTAGGCGTCGTCCCAGGAGGTGATGCGGACCGGCTTGAGCTTCTTGCCCTTCTCCTTGGTGTGCGACTTGCGCAGGTAGACGGGGAGCTGCTGGAGGATGACGCTGGACCTCGGCATCGGGGGCTCGCTTTGTGGAGGGGCGGAAGACCTTCCGCGTTGACTGGCTGCAGGGACCGCTTTGCCCTACTATACCGGGCGGGGCTGCCGGCGTGGAGAAACAGGATGGCCGACGACCAGGACAAGACGGCACGCGAGCACGGGGCGCGCACGATGCGCCAGGGCGTGCCGATCCGCACCGGGCGGAAGTATTCCTTCAAGGTCAAGAAGCGCCGGCTCGAGAACGCGCGCTGGTCGCGGACCGACTGCCTGGTCAGCGACGAGGTCGAGCTCGCGGTCGACGTCAAGACCGACGACCCGGAGGTCGTCTTCCGCATCTTCGAGGGGGACGCCGACGGCGCGGACGACTTCGTCGTCGAGCTGAAGGCGCCGGCCCAGGAGCAGCAGGCGCGCGTGCGCTGGACCGTCCCCTACGTCGAGGATCTCGACGACGACGACAGCGCCCGTCAGCGCGCCGAGAAGGGCTACACCCTGCCGGAGTTCTACTTCATCGCCTCCGCCGGCGAGCACACGACCGACTCCGGCAAGTCCCGGGAGGCGATGCTCAAGGTGCTCGACGTGCTCGACACCGTCCTGGTCGACCCGCAGGGCGCGCCCCTCGGCGACACCCCCTACACGGTCCAGCTCGCCGACGGCACGAGCCGCGCAGGGCGCTCCGCGGCGGACGGCCGGGTGCGCGAGGAGAACGTTCCGCCGGGGGCCTACGCGCTGGAGGTCGGCGGCGAGGACGACTTCGAGGACCTCGACGGCGAGGCCGCCTGAGGCCATCAGTGTAGGTCCTGCCGGGCTCGACGGGCGGGGGTAGACCCCGCCCCAACAGGATGTTCGAGCGGCCGTTGGACTTCCTTCGTTCCTCGGGAAACGACTTCCGGAAGTTTCGACCCGCGTCCGGCGGGCGGGGGTAAACCCCGCGCCTACAGGATGTTCGAGCGGCCAATGGACAAGCATGTAGGGGAGGGGTTCACCCCCTCCCGTCGTCCTTCGGGGACTGACCTCCGCCGCGGGACAGAACTTCCGCCGAGGTCAGTTCCTCCCTTCCTCCGCCACCACCCCCTCCGGCAGCTCCCCTCCGATCCTTTGCTGGAACCAGCGCCGCAGCTTGCGCGCCCGGCGCGGCCGGAAGCCCGGCAGGGGCAGGGCCGGCGCAAGGCTCGCCAGGGTGCCGCTCGCCTTGCTCCCCACCCGCGGCCCCCGGCCGATGCGGAAGCCCGCCGCGAGCAGGGCCAGGCGCACGCCGGTCGCGGCGCTGTAGGTCGCGAGCAGGCACTGCTCCGGCAGGCGCGCGGCGAGGGCGCGGAGGAAGTCGGTCGTCCACAGCTCCGGGGCGACAGCGGGCGAGAAGGGGTCGAGGAAGACCGCCGCGCGCGGCGGCAGCGGCGGCAGGTCGGCGATGCGCCGGCGGGCGTCGCCGAGCAGCAGCCGGGCGCTGCCCCCGGGCACGGGCAGTGTCGCCTCCGGCGCCGCCGCCATGCGCCGCACGAGCGCGGCGGCCGGGGCGTACTCTGGCGGATGCGGGAAACGCCCGGCGCAGGCAAGCACCGCGGGGTCCGACTCGAAGCTGTACAGGTGCAGGCCGGGCAGGCCCAGGCGCAAGGCCGCGGCCGCGTTCCAGCCGAGGCCGAAGCCGATGTCGAGCACCGCGGCCGGCCCCCTGCCGAGCTGCTCGGCCAGGCGGCAGCCTTTGACGTAGCGCTGCTCGGCCTCTTCGCGGGCGCCGCTCAGGGAGTGGTAGGGCTGTCCGTGTCCGGGGTGGGCGCGGGTGTGGCTCCCGTCGGCGCAGGCGATCCAGCCCGCCCGCTCAGCCACTCCTCGAGGGGAACCTCGTCCGCGCGGCGCTGGCGCAGCACCTCGCGCATCTTCATCTCGATCGTGTAGGGGTCGCTCTCGAGCGCCTCGACCTCCTGCTCGAGGGCGAGCTTCGCCGCTTCCTGCGAGACCAGCTGCGCGTCGAGCTCGGCCTCCCGCTCGGCCAGGGTCGCGTTCTTGTCCAGGGCCGGGAGCAGCGTGCTGCCCCCGATCAGGAAGCCCGCCAGCCCGAGCAGCAGCAGGAAGGCCGCCGTCTCGTGTCTGCTCCCCCAGCGCCGGATCCTCTCCCATCGGCTCACTGCCACCCGTACCGTCCTCCGCCCTTGAGCTCCGCTTCGATGCGCAGGAGCCGGTTCATCTTCGCGACCCGCTCGGAGCGGCAGGGCGCGCCGGTCTTCAGGCGGCCCGCCGCGGTGCCGACCGCGAGGTCGGCGATGGTGGTGTCCTCGGTCTCCCCGGAGCGGTGCGAGATCATCACCGCGAAGGAGCTGCGCTGCGCCAGAGCGACCGTGTCGAGGGTCTCGCTGACGCTGCCGACCTGGTTGAGCTTGATCAGGATGCCGTTGGCCGCCTGCTTGTCGATCGCGCGCTCGAGGAAGGCGTGCTGGGTGACGAGCAGGTCGTCGCCGACCAGGGTGACGCGGTCGCCGAGCTTGGCCTGCAGCGCCTGCCAGCCCGTCCAGTCGCTCTCGTCCAGGCCGTCCTCGATCGAGATCAGCGGGTAGCTGTCGACCAGCTCGCTGTAGTAGCCGACCATGTCCTCGCTGCTCAGCCCGCTCTTGTCCTCGCCCGGCAGGTTGTAGGAGCCGTCCTCGAACAGCTCCGAGGCGGCGACGTCGAGGGCCAGGGCGACCTGCTCGCCGGGGGTGTAGCCGGCCCGCTCGATCGCCTCGACGATCGTCTTCAGGGCGACCGAGGTCGAGGCCAGGGCCGGGGCGAAGCCGCCCTCGTCGCCGACGGCGGTCGACAGCCCGCGCTCCTTGAGCAGCTTCTTGAGGTGCTGGTAGATCTCCGCCCCCCACTGCAGGCCCTCGGCGAAGCAGCCGGCGCCGACGGGGGCGATCATGAACTCCTGCACGTCGATGTTGTTGTCGGCGTGGGCCCCGCCGTTGATCACGTTGAAGAAGGGCACCGGCAGGCGGTTCGCCCGCAGGCCGCCGATGAAGCGGTAGAGCGGGATGCCGAGGCCGGCCGAGGCGGCGTGGGCGCAGGCCATCGACACGGCGAGGATCGCGTTCGCGCCGAGCTGCGACTTGTTCTCGCTGCCGTCGAGGTCGAGCATCACCCGGTCGATGCCGGCGATGTCGGTCGCGTCCATGCCGATCAGCACCGGCTGGATGCGGGTGTGGATGTTGTCGACGGCCTTCGAGACCCCCTTGCCGACGAAGGCGTCGCCGCCGTCGCGCAGCTCGAGGGCCTCGAACTTGCCGGTCGAGGCGCCGGAGGGCACGATCGCGCGGCCGCGCGCCCCGCTCTTGAGCGAGACTTCCGCCTCGACGGTCGGGTTTCCGCGGGAGTCGAGGACCCAGCGGGCAGAGATGTCGGTGATGTTCATGGGGCCGCCCTGGATGCGCCGCCCGGAGGCGACTTTCGGTTTATCGGTCGTTTGTATTCGGCGATGCACTCTTTTGTCCGGGATGCCAGTCCGCGTACTTGGCGCGGAAGGCCTCCCAGCCGCTCTTCTCCGACCGCGCGCCCGGCGCGGCCTTCACGATCCAGTTGATCAGCTCGGCCCGCTCGTCGGGCCGGTAGTTGTCGAGCACCACGCTGAGCTTCCGCCCTTCCTCCTCGAGCACGATACGCCCGCCGCGGGGGAACAGCTCCCAGCGCACCGTCGCGGCGCCGAGCGCGAAGCGTTCGCTGGAGGCCCGCCGATGCTGGACCAGGCTGTCGCCGTCGCGCTCGAGCCAGTTCCAACGCGCGCTGAGCAGCAGGTACACGCCGAGCAGGAAGAAGACCACCCACAGCGTCTCGCCGATCGCGAAGGCGGTCGTCGAGTAGCTCTCGTCGTGGAGGAACAGGTACAGGCTGAACGCGGCGAGCAAGCCGGTGACCGCCATGCACAACAATGCCGTCACCGTGTGGCTGCTCCGGAGCCGGTAGCTCTTGTGCATCTCCCGTTCCCACGTGTGATCTGGTACCTTGGGAGGAGTATGGTAGCGCCGGAGGCGGTGTTGTCCAGCCATTCCGCACGCAGCGACAGCGACGCGACCCGGCCCCGCCTGGCCGCGGTCGACGCCAACGACGCGACCCGGCCGCAGCTGCCGCGCGCCGAGCCGAGCGCGAGCGCGACCTCCCCCGCCCTCGAGCAGGGCGCGGGCTTCGAGATTCCCGGCTACACCCTGCTGCAGCGCATCGGCCGCGGGGCGATGGGCTCGGTGTTCAAGGCCCGCCAGGAGAGCGTCGGCCGCACGGTCGCGGTCAAGATCCTCGACCCGAAGCGCCCGCACCCGAACGTCGACGAGCGCTTCCTGCGCGAGGCGCGGATGCTCGCCAAAGTCAAGCATCCGGCGATCGCGCGGGTGATCGAGGCCGGCGAGGCCGACGGCGTCCGCTTCATCGTGATGGAGTTCATCCCCGGGCCCTCCCTCGAGTGCGTGGTGCTCGCCGGGCGCACCCTGCCTGAGGCGCAGGTGCGCGCGCTGCTCGCCGACCTCGGCACCGCCCTCGGCCGGCTCGAGGCGGCCGGCATCGTGCACCGGGACATCAAGCCCGCCAACATCCTGCGGCGCGAGAACGGCGCCCTGACCCTGTGCGACTTCGGCCTGGCGAAGACGGCGGAGGAAGCGGGCCTGACGCGCTCCGGGGTCACCCTCGGCACGCCGCTGTACCTCGCCCCCGAGGCGATCCGCAACGCCCGCAAGGTCGACCTGCGCGCCGACCTCTACGCCCTCGGCGCGACCGCCTACCACCTCGCCTGCGGGCGCGCCCCCTACCCCTGCCTGACGGTCACCGAGCTCGCGCTCCTGCAGCGCGAGCCTCCGCCCGACCCGCGGCAGCTGCGCCCGGAGCTGTCCGAGGAGCTCAGCGCGCTGCTGTTGCGGCTGCTCGCCGCCGATCCCGCGGCCCGCCCGAGGCCGGGCGAGCTCGCCCGCCTCGCCGCGCCGCCGACCCGGCCGGCGGCCGCTCCGGTCCGCACGCGCCCGGCGCTGCGAGCGGTCGGGGTGCTGCTCGCGGTCGGGCTGGTGCTGGGCGCCGGCTGGTACCTGCGGCGGGCGCGGCCCTCGGTCGCCTCGACCGGCCTGGCCGTCGAGCCGCTCGGGGCGGGCGACTCCCTGACGGTGATCCCGCACCCCGAGCCCGCGCCGACCCGGGGCCTGTACGCCTTCCGCACCGGCCGCGTGCAGCGCGAGACGCGCCAGGTGCGGACGATGGTGTTCCGGTCGCGCGAGCTGGCGGGAGAGGACTGGGAAGCGCGCGGCGCCAGCCTGCGCACCCGCTTCACCCTGCTCGGGCCGCGCCGGGTGATCGTCGGCAGCGACCGCCGCGAGCCGCTCGCGGTCACCCTGCGCACGCTCGGCGGCGCGCGGGTGAAGGTGACCCTGCAGGGCGGGGAGCTGACCGTGTGGACCGCGCCCGCGGCGGGAGAAGCGTTGGTGCTGCTGCGCACGACGCGGCTGCCGGGCGAGCCGGCGAGCGACGAGCCCTGCGTGCTCGACCTCTCCGTGGTGCACCGCCGCACGCCGCGGCTGGTGATCGCCCTGCGGCGCGGGGATCCGCGCTTCGAGCGCAGCGAGCCGGAGGAAGCCGACGTGCTGACCGCGACCCTGCCGTTCGGGCTCCCGGAGGTCACCGTCAGCATCGCCTCGGACGACGCGGGCCGCCGCGGCGTCGGGCTGACCGCCGAGGCCTACCGCACCTTGCCTGAGGATGGGGAATGAGCAACGATCTCGGCCGGGCGGAATTCCTCCTGCTCGTCATCGCTTCCTTGAAAGAGGGCAAGATCCAGGAGGTCGACCGGACCATCCTGCGCTACTGCGCCGACCGGATGCAGGTCGGCCAGGACCGCGTGCGGACGGTCTTCGCCGACTTCTCCTCCGGTCGTTTTCCGCCGATGACGCCGCTGAACCAGAAGCAGCGGATGAAGATCCTGCGGGTGCTGATCTCGGTGGTCGTGTCCCGCGTCGACCTCGACACCGCCCACGACGAGCTCGATCTCGTCGCGCGTGTCGGCAGCTGCTTCGGCCTGAGCAAGCAGCGCATCAAGAGCATGATCCAGGGCGCGAACGAGCGCCACGATCCGACCTCCGGTCCCCCGGAGAGCCGCCGCTTCCGTTGAAAGCGCGCGGCGCCGGGTATACTGGAGGCAGGGGAAGCGAGGAGGAAAGCATGTCTCCTGGAAGCCACGTCGGCCCCGGCCGGCCCGACGACCTCAGCCACGGCGCACGCCCGCCGTCCGGGGAAGAGATCCGCGCCTCCGCCCGCGGTCGGCAGGAACATCTGCCCTTCGGTCACAAGATCAAGCGCCCCGGCGAGGGCATCGGCTCGACCGACGCGCCGAAGCGCGTCAAGCCCCAGGGCGGGCGCGTGCCGACCTTCCCGACCCCGCCGGTCGCTCCGCCTCCGCCCCGCCGCGAGCCCCCGAAGGGTGAGCTGCGTCCGCGCGGCACCCCGGGAGTGTTCGGCGAGACCCCGACGCCGGCGCGCTCGAAGCCGGTCTCGATCCGCCCCGCCTGGACGAAGCCGGTCAAGGCGCGCCCGGTCGAGCGCCCGGTCGACACGACCCCGAGCGTGCCGCGGCCCTTCCTCGCCTCGGCGCCGCCGCCCATCCCCCGGGCCCGCGCGACGCCGGCCGCGAGCGCTCCGCCGCCCGCCGCCGCGAAGCCCCGCGCCCCGGGCAAGGCGAAGCCGCGGCCGATGGCGGGCAGCGACGAGGACGCGCTCGAGAAACGCTTCGGCAAGCTCGAGCTGTAGCCATGAGTGAATCATCGTCGAGCTCCACCGCGGTGATCGTCACGGCCGTGATCGTCGTCACCGCCGTGCTCGTGCTGTTGGTCGCGGCGGGCTTCCTGTTCTTCCTGCGCGCCGCACCCGCCCCGCAGATCGTCGCCCCGCTCCCGGCACCCGTCGCGGTGACCGGACCTGTCGACGGGCTGCTCGTCTCCCCCGCCGAGCTGACGCCGGTCGGCTGGGCCGAGCTCGCCCCCGGCGACTGGCTGCTCAGCCGGGACGGCGGCCTGCGCGTCGAGGCCCGCGACTCCCTCGAGGTCGTGCTGGTCCGGCGCTTCGACGTCGACGCGCCCGCGGGCATCGACGGGCTGGTCGTCATCCCCTGCGCGGCGGAGACCCTGCGCCTCGCCCGCGCCGACGCCCTGGCGGCGACCTTCCAGCGCGGGCCCGCCGCGCGGCTCGAAGGCTTCACGGGCACGGCGGGTGGCGGTCCGTCCCGGGTCGCCGAGCCGGTGCGGGACTTGCCGGCGGAGGAGCCGTAGGGGGGCGATCGGGCTCGGGATCGGGCTCGGGAGCGACCGCACGACGCCGTCCGCACACCTTGTAGGGGAGGGGTTCACCCACCTCCCGCGGGCGGGGGTGAACCCCGCCCCTACATGGGGATGCGCGACCTTCTACCGTCGGGCGAACATCGCTCTGTTTGCGCCACCCGCTCCTCGGAGCGTTGCGTCCGCATGAACAGGGTCGCAACCCCCTCAGCCGCCCTCCGCCTCCAGCACCGCGAGCCGCTCGCGGAGGGCGGAGGCGCCGGCGGCCTCGCGCAGCTCGAGGTAGGCGAGCCGGTTCTCGAGGCTGCGCAAGAGCTGGCCGGTCGCCCCGGCGGCGGCGAAGCCGGCCTCGGCGGCGGACAGGCGCTCGAGGCCTTCGTCCTCCCGACCCGCGAGCAGGCAGGCGAGGCCGAGATCGGCCTCGGCCCGGGCCCGCCCCGGCCAGGGCTCGGCGCCGACGCAGGCGCGCTCGAGCAGCGTGAGGCCGCGGGCGGTGCGCTGCTGCTGGAGCTCGAGGACGCCGAGGCAGGCGAGGGCCGGGCGGAAGATCTCGGCCTCCTCGTCGGCGAGCAGGGGCGTGAGGATGGCGGAGGCCGCCTCCCGCTGCCCGAGCTGGGCGAGGGCGCGCGCCTGGGCCAGGCGCAGGGCGGCCCGGCTGGGGGCGCGGCGGGCGCCGGCCTCGGCCCGGGCGAAGGCGAGCAGGGCGGCCTGGGTCTCGGCGCGGGCGAGGCGGGCGTGGCCGATGACGCTCCACAGGAGGGCGTCGCGGGCGACCTCACCGCGGGCGTCGGCCTGCTTCCGGTCGGGGAAGGAGCACAGCGGGTCGCTGCGCGCCAGGCTGGCGGCCAGGGCGTCCCCGACGGCCTCCGGCCAGGGCTCGGCGAAGGGCTTGAGGTAGGCGATGCGCTCCCACAGGATCGGGTCGCGCAGGGTCTCGGCCGTCAGCAGCTCCGCGGCCGCGCGCGCCGCCTCCCGCCACAGGGAGGCCGCCGCGGGCTGGGCGCCGGTGCGCCGTCGGGACTCCCCCTCGAGCAGCAGCAATCCCGCCCGCCAGCGGGGGTCGAAGGCGGCGAAGCCCGCGGCTTCCGCGAAGCAGGCGGCAGCCTCTTCGGGGCTGCCGGCGAGCAGCCGCGCCTCGCCTTCGAGCTGCAGGGCGTCGGCCGCCAGGGGCGCGGGGGCGAGGCCCGGCAGCGCGGCGCGCAGGGCGAGCTCGGCCGCCTCGACGAACTGGCCCCGGGTCAGGTGCTGCCAGTGGGCGTGGCGCAGGGCCGCGAAGTCGGCGTAGGCGTCGGCGCTGGCGCTGACCTGGGCGAGGGCGGGCGCCCAGCCGGGGCGCGGCAGCTCGCGGTCGCGCAGCTCCGCCAGCCAGGCCAGGGACGGACGCCGCGCCTCGGTCGCCAACCCCGCGCGCAGGGCGGACAGCACCAGGTCGGGCCGGCGGCCGGCGAACAGCGCGGCGGAGGTCCGTCGCTCGGCCCGCAGCAGGGTCTCGCAGCGGTCGAGCAGGGCGGCGCGGCTCAGGCCGGCGCCCGACGACTCCCCGAGCTCGAGGCCCTCGCCGTCGACCCGCACCTCGGCGTTGCGGCTCGGCCGCTCGGCGTCGGTGCGCGTCGGCTCGGTGCTCGCGCAGCCGACGAGCAGCGCGAGGAGCAGGAGCGGTGCGCGGCGCGCTTCCATCACTCCTCCCCCACGCTGTGGAAGTGCAGGTGCTCGATCAGGTTGCGGGTGTCGTTCGGCACCAGCACCTCGTCGCCGTCGAAGCTGCGCAGGGTGCCCTCGGCGTCGGGCGCGTTCGGGTGCAGGCTGAGCTCCTCGAGCAGCTCCTTGCTGATCTGCTCGGCCTCGGCCGGCGTGTTCAGCACGAAGGGCCGGACGACGACGATCAGCTCCTTGCGGGTCGTGCCCTTGTTCTCGCGTCGGAAGAAGAAGCCGAAGATCGGGATGCTGCCGAGGATCGGGACCTGGCTGTCGCTGTCGAACAGCGTCTCCTCGATCAGGCCGCCGACCGCGACCGCCAGTCCGTGCTTGGCGACGATGGTGCCGGACACCGAGCGGGTCTGGACCACGTCGACCTGCTGCTGCTCGAAGCCATTCGCGCTCGGCACGAGCACGTTGGCCGGGGTCGGGCTGATCGAGCTGGTCTCCTGCAGGAGCCGCAGGGTGACCGTGCGGTCGGCGTTGATGTTCGGGGTGATCAGCAGCGTCGTGCCGATGGGCCGGAACTCGATGTCGGTCGTGCCGGGGTCGATGATCACCGTCCCGTCGGCGGCGATGGTCGAAGAGCCTCCGAAGCTGCGGTTCAGCGGCACCTCCTCGCCGACGAACAGGCGGCTGACCTCGTTGTTCGCGGTCAAGAGCAGCGGCGTCGCCAGGCTGGTCACCCGGTTCTGGTCCTCGAGCAGCTGGACCCGCGCCCGGAACTTGCTGTGCACGAACTGGTAGGTCAGCGCTCCGTCGACGAGGCCCGTGCCGCCGAGGCCCAGGCTGGACATGCGGCGCGCGACCGAGCCGTCGATCGCGTCGCTGCCCGGCGGCAGGATGTCGCCGCTGGTGAAGCCGCCCGCGTTGTTGACCGCGTCGCTGAGCTGCCAGTCGAACACCGAGTTGAACTCGTCGCCGAGGTCGACGGACAGCACCTTGACCTCGAGCAGGACGAGCGGCGTCGGCACGTCGAGCCGCCGGATCAGCGAACGGATCTCCTGCATCGTGCGCTCGTCGGCGGTGCGCACGACGACCTGGTTGTTGCGTTGGATGACCGACACGAAGATCGTCGCGAGCTGGGCGTCGAGGATGCGCTGGCGCTCGGCTTCCTCGGCCTCGGCCCGCTCGAGGGCGAGGATCTCGGAGGTCGACAGCCCCTGCAGCCGGCGCGCCTCGATGTCGGCGAGGCGGTCGTCGCGGTCGATGCGCGTGAGCAGGTCGTTGCGGACGTTGTTGCGGTTGTTGCGGCGGTTGTTGTCGAAGCGCCGGTTGCTGGTGTTGGACGTGCCCTGCTGATCCGTGCCGAAGCCCTGGCCGCGGCCGTCGAACAGGTCGAAGCGCTCGAAGCGCTCCTGCAGCTCGTCGTAGTCGTCCTCGCGGTCCTCGCCGGTCGCGAGCAGCACCCGGTTGCCCCACAGGTCGCGGATCGCGTAACCGACGTCGAGGGCGTTCGGGTAGAGCAGGGTGAAGACCTCGGTGTTTTCTACGCGGAATTCGTTGAGATCCCGCCGGTACTCCTCGACGGTGTGGATGCGGATGATGCCGCTCCCGTCGCGGGTGTACCACAGGCCGTGGGTCTGGCACAGGGCGTCGACCGCGTCGAGGGCGCTGGTCTCGCGCAGGTTCAACGTGACCCGCTTGGCGAGGGCCGCCTCGGAGGCAACCAGGTTGAGGCCGGTCTGCTCCGAGAGGATGCGCAGCGCCCAGCTCAGCGGCACGTCGCGGAAGTCGGCCAGGCTCAGGCGCGGCTCCTGGCCACAGGCCAGCGCGGCCAGGCAGAGGAGGAGGAGGAAACGTCTCACTGCAGCACCACCTTCAGCCCGAGGGGCTCGATCACGACCTCGACGCCGGTCTCACCGACGCGGAGGACCTTGAGACGCCAGGGAACGTCTACACGCACTTCGGGCTTGCTCTCCGTGACCCGCGCGACGCTCTCCTCCCCGAACGTGACGTCGTGATTGTCGGTACGAACCGTCACGGAACGTGCCGATTCGAGGAGGTTGACTTCCATGCCCTCGCGGACGAGGTAGTACTGCCCTTCTGACTCGAGAAGTGCCGCGGGCTCACGGCCAGGTGCGAAGACCCGCGCCTTGAGCATAAGCTTCGGAAGACGCTGAACTTCCGGCTTGCGCTGCGGCTGCGACGCGCCGTTGTTCCGCGGGCCGAGCGCGCCGCTGTCCTCGAGGGCCGCCTCGAGGGCGCCGGAGGGCCGGGTGGGGTCGACGGCGGCGCTGTCGGCCGGCGCGACCGTCAGCGAGTCGGCCTCCTGGGCGGTCGCACAGGGCGACAGCGCGCAGCCGAGGGCGAGCGCCGCTCCCAGGGCCCATAACTGGATCTGCATGGAATTCTCCTCATCCCCCGGAGCCGCCCGCCGCAGCGAACAGCGCCATGAAGAACGCGATATAGACGAAGCCGACCACGCCCCCGACGAACACGATGATGGCCGGTTCTGCCAGGGCGGCGAGCTTCTTGATCTGGACCTCGAGCCGGTCCTCGTGGAAACGCGCGACCTCCGCGAGCACCTCGTCGAGGGTGCCGGCGGTCTCGCCGACCGCGACCATGCGCGACAGCATCGGCATGAAGCCCCCGCCGGCCAGCGGCTCGGCCAGGGTCCCGCCGTGCAGGACGCGCTCGCGGGTGATCTCGAGCTGGGCGCTGAGCGCCCGGTTGTGCAGGAGCCGCTCGCAGATGCGCAGCCCGTCGAGCACCCGCACCCCGCTCTCGAGCATCAGCCCGAGGGCCCGGGCGCACATCGCGGTGCCGGCGAGCCGGCTGAGCTTCCCGAGCAGCGGGATGCGCAGGAGCAGGCGGTCGAAGAACAGCCGCCCGGGCGCCCAGGTGCGCAGGACCACGACGACCAGGACCGCCAGCACCGGCACGACGATCAGCGGCACCAGCCAGGCCTGCAGGAAGTGCGAGACGTCGACGACCAGCTGGGTCGCCCACGGGAGCCGGCGGCCGAGGGCGGCGAGGAAGTTCTCGATCTTCGGGATCGCGTACAGCATCATGAAGGCGGTCACCCCGATCGCCCCGAGGAACACGATCCCCGGGTAGAGCATCGCCATCACGAGGTTGCGCCGCACCTCCCGCTGACTGCGCAGGATCTGCGCGGACTTGAGCAGCACCGGCTCGAGGGCGCCGGTCGCCTCTCCCACCCGCACCAGCTGCACGACCATCGGGCCGAAGCAGCGGTGGCGCGCGAGGGCGTCCGCGAAGCTCATGCCCTCGGTCACCCGCTCGGCGACGGTCAGCAGCACCTTGCGCATCGCCAGCCGCTCGGCGTATTCCGCCGCGGTCTTCAGGGCGTTGAGCAGGGTCAGCCCCGAGCGGAGCATCACCGCGAGCTGCTGCAGGGCGAGCTCGACGTCCCCGCCGCCGACCGGCAGCCAGCGCAGCGGCGAGAGCCAGGCGAGCAGGCCGGGGCCGGAGACCCGCTCCGCCTCGACCTCGAGCACGAGCAGGCCCTGCTGGCGCAGCTGGGAGACCAGCTCTGGAGCGTTGGCCGCCTCGCCGCTGCCGCGCTGCTCGCGGCCGGCCGCGTCCCGTGCCAGGTAGGTGAAGGTCGGCATCGCTTACTCCTGCGCCACCACGGCGGACAGCACCTCGGACGGCGAGGTCAGCCCCGCGCGGAGCTTGGCGAGCGCGTCGTCCCGCAGGGTCGCCCCGCGGTGCGCGAGCAGCTCGGCCTCCGCGGCGCCCCGGGAGATCGCGCGCCGGGCCTCGGGCGAGGGCCGGAACATCTCGAACAGGCCGAGCCGCCCCTTGTAGCCGCGGTTCGCGCAGTACTTGCAGCCGACCGCATCGAAGACCGTCTCCTCCACCAGCTCCTCCGCGCGCAGAGCGGCCGCCTCGGCCTCGGTGCACGGCCGGGCCCTGCGGCAGGCGTCGCAGAGCCGGCGCACGAGGCGCTGGGCGACGGCCAGGCCGAGGGTGGCGCCGACCAGGTAGGGCTGGACGCCCATGTCGACCAACCGGGTGATCACCCCGAGGGCGGAGTTGGTGTGCAGCGTGCTCAACACCAGGTGCCCGGTCAGCGAGGCCTTGATCGCGACGTCCGCGCTCTCGAGGTCGCGGATCTCGCCGATCATCACGACATCCGGGTCGTGGCGCAGCACGCTGCGCAGGGCGCGGCCGAAGCTGACCTTGTCGGCGCTGTCGACCTCGACCTGGGCGACGCCGTCGATGTCGTACTCGATCGGGTCCTCGATGGTGACGACGTTGAGCAGCCGCGCGGCGCGCAGGCGGCGGATGCCCGCGTACAGCGTGGTCGTCTTGCCGCTGCCGGTCGGCCCGGTCAACAGCAGCAGGCCGTGGGGCTGCTCGATGGTCGTCGCGAAGATGTCGAGCTGGGCGGGCTGCATGCCGAGCCGCTCGAGCGTCAGCTCCTCGGTCTCGAGGGCGAGCAGCCGCAGCGTGACCCGCTCGCCGTACTTGGTCGGCAGGGTGGCGGTGCGGATGTCGACCGTCCGGCCGAGGGCGGGGAACTCCTGGGAAAAGCGGCCGTCCTGCGGCGCGCGCTTCTCGGCGATGTCGAGGTCCGACAGCACCTTGATGCGGCTGATCAGCTCCGCCTGCACCTCGGGCCCGAGCTCTTCGAAGGGCTCGAGCTGCCCGTCGACGCGGAAGTGCACGCGCAGCCCCTCGCGGTAGGGGTCGAGGTGCACGTCCGAGGCCCCGCGCAGGGCGGCCGCGTAGAGGATGCGGTCGCACAGCGTGCTCGCGACGTTGCCCTCGGAGGGCCCGCGGCCGCCGGGGAACAGCCGCCGGATCGCCCGCCGCAGGCTCGCCGGCTCCGCCGCCTCGACTGCGATCTCCGCCCCGAGGTGGCGGCGCACCGCGGCGAGCGCGTTCGCGTCGCTCGGGTTCGCGCAGGCGACGCAGACCTTGCCGTCGACCTGCGCGAAAGGCAGCACGTCCCGGCGCAGGGCGAGGTTCGCCGGGATCTTCAGCGCCCAGCGCGGATCGATGACGACGTTGTCGAGGGACAGGCTCATCGGCGGCCCCCCGGGTGGAAACGAGAAAGCGCGGGCCGAATGGACCACAGGGCCGGTTCTGTCCACGCTCGACGGGCGGGGGTAAACCCCGCCCCTACCCCCGAAAGAGCGCGCAACACCGAGGTCCGCGGGCGGTTCGTCCCCGCTCGACGGGCGGGGCTGCACCCCACCCCCGAAAGAGCGCGCAACACCGAGGTCCGCGCGCGGTTCGTTCCCCCTCGACGGGCGGGGGTGAACCCCGCCCCCGAAAGAGCGCGCAACACAGAGGTCGGCGCGCGGTTCGTCCCCCCTCGACGGGCGGGGTTGAACCCCGCCCCCGAAAGAGCGCACAACACCGAGGTCCGCGCGCGGCTCATCCCCCCTCGACGGGCGGGG
>JAUIEM010000226.1 GCA_030428695.1 bacterium | reverse complement strand
TCGGCGAGCAGGCGGGAGACCGCGGCGGCGATCGCGGCGGGGTCGCGGACCGGGCAGACCAGGCCGGTGCGCTCGTGCTCGACGATCTCGGGGATGCCGCCCGCCTCGGTGCCGACGACCGGCAGCCGGGCCGCGAGGGCGTCGAGCACCGAAGTGCCGAGGCCCTCCTGGTGGCTCGGCATCACGAAGATGTCGAAGGCGCGCAGGAGGGCGGGGACATCTTTGCGGAAGCCGGGGAAGGCGACGCGCTCGGCCACCCCGAGCTTGCGCGCCTCGGCCATCAGCGACGCGCGCAGCTCGCCGTCGCCGACGATCGCGAAGCGCGTCTTCGGTTGCGCCTCGAGGATGGCCGGCACCGCCTGGACCAGGTAGGTCTGGCCCTTGTGGTCGGCGCAGTGGGCGACGTTGGCGACCAGGCTCTCGCCGGCCCGCACCCCGAGCTCGCGGCGCAGGGCCTCGCGCCGCTGCGGCGCGTTCTCGATGCGAGACAGGTCGATGCCGGAGTGGACGACCGAGACCTGCGCGCCGGGCAGCCCGTCGGCGATCAGCACCTGGCGGATCGCCTCCGAGACGGAGATGTAGCGGTCGACCCCGTAGCGGTACTTGATGAAGTTCAGGCCGAGGAAGCTGCGCCGGAAGATCGAGAAGTCGACCCGCCGGTGCACGATCACCTTCGGCCGGCGCGGGCCGGAGGTCAGCTGGGCCGCGAGCTGGATGTAGACGTGGGCGTGGGAGGTGTGCGCGTGCAGCAGGTTGCGGCCGGTGCGGCGGATCAGCCGGGCGAGCTTCCAGGGCACGCGGAAGTCGACCTCGCCGGCCATCTCCATCTCTACGGTCGGATGCCCGGCTGCCCTGGCCCGCGCGGCCATCGCGCCACCCTGCTTGGCGACGAGCAGGTTGTCGACGCCGCGGGCCCGCAGGCCGTCGAGCAGGTACAGGGTCTGCTGCTCGCCGCCGCGCCAGGTGCGCTCGGTGTTGACGTGCAGCAGTCGGGGGGCGCGGCTCATCGGACCTCCGCCGCGGCGCGTTTCTCGTCGCGCACCTCTTCGTACAGGGCGAGCAGCCGCTCCATGTGGGCCGGCCAGCTGTAGGTTTCGGCGGTGCGCCGGGCGGCCTCGCCCATCTTCCGGGCCCGGGCGGGGTCGGCGTCGAGGGCCTGGATGAAGGCGGCGATCGCCCCGGCGTCATCCGGGTCGTCGAAGGTGACGCCGTTGCTGTCGTCGACGATTTCCGCGGCGCCGGCGCGGGTGCAGACGGCCGCGGGGATGCCGGTCGCGAAGGCCTCGAGGACGACCATCCCGAAGATGTCGAAGTGCGAGGGCAGGACGAACAGGTCGGCCGCGGCGTGCCAGCGGGCGATGTCGCGCTGGGGGCCGAAGATGCGCAGCTCGTGGGCGACCCCGCGGTCCGCCGCGCGCTGCTCGAACTCCCGCACCCGGGCGGCCCGCTCCTTGCCGACCACCGCCAGCCGCAGCGGCCTGTCGGAGGCGAGGCCGCCGGCCGCCTTGACCTGGGCGAGGGCCTCGATCACGGTCGCGAGGCCTTTGCGCCGGTAGTCGTTGGCGACGAGCAGGACGACGAAGGCGTCGGGCTCGAGGCCGTGCTCGTCGCGCAAGAGAGCGCGCGACAGCTCGACGTTGGCGGGGGAGAAGTGCTCGACGTCGATGCCGTTGTAGAGGGTGAGCACCTTGTCCGGGTCGAGGGGATAGCGGCGCAGGATCTGATCGCGCACCAGCTCGGACATGCAGACCACCCGGTGGAAGTTCCCGGGCGTGAAGCGGGCGCGCTCGATGCCCTCGACGACGCGCCGGTGCAGGCCGACGCGGCGCAGACCCCGCTTGAGGGGCGAGGCGGCGTTCGCGCCGAGGCTGTACTCCTCGTAGTCGCGCAGGCAGCCGGAGCCGTCGGTGTAGATGTCCTGGCGCGAGGTCTTGGTGAAGCCGTGGACGAGGTCGAAGTCGCCGCGGGCGACCGCCTTCTCGCTCCAGCGGTCGAAGCTCCACACCTTGAGGGCGCGCAGCGGCTTGAAGGGGTTGGGGATGCGGTGGAAGTGGATGCGCGGGTCGGCGCCGTCTTCCCAGAAGTGGCAGAAGTAGTGCACCTCATGGCCGGCGTCGAGGAGGTGCCGGACCATGAAAAAGATGTACTTCTCGACCCCGCCCACGAAGGTGTAGCGGGTGTGGGTGATCGCGACTTTCATCCCCGGTCCGCAGCGGCAAAGGCGCCCATTCTACCGCAATGCGCGCGCGGCGCAATCCGGCGAGTCACACCTCCCACAGGGTGGGGAGGGCGGCCGCGGCGTCCCAGACCGTCTCTTCGTGGGCGATGAAGCGGCGCCCGATCTCCTTGCGCCGCAGCACCCGCAGCGCGAGGTTGTGGCCGAAGTCGAAGTCGCCGGCGGCGATGCGCTCCCGGCCGTCCGCCCGCGCCTGCATCGCCCCGCCGCACAGGGTGACCGCGGTCGTCAGCAGCAGACGCAGGAGCCCGGCGCGCGGGTGCTCGTCGACGGTCAGGAAGTCGCCGAACAGGGTCTGGCGGAAGCTGATCCGGAACAGCGCCGTCAGCTCGGCGTCGTCGCAGGGCAGCCCCCGCCAGTCGTCGTGGAGCGCGTGCGGGGCCGCGCCCTCGGCGCGGGCGTGGGCGATCGCCTGCAGGCCGTGCAGGATGGGGATCAGCTCGCACATCTGGCGGATGATCAGCTTCCGCGCGAGGAAGCGGTGGTCGCGGATGCAGCGGGCGAGCACCTCGACCAGCTCGGCGCACAGCGCGGCGAGGGCGGCGGCCCCGCGGCGCACGACGGCGAGCTCCGGGGCGACGGCCGGCAGCGGCGTCGCGAGGGCCGTCTCGAGGGTGCGCTCCGGTTCCCCCTGGGCGAGCGGGCAGCGCTGAAGGGCGTCGAACACGTGGGCGATGCGCCGGCAGGCGACCGCGAGCAGGGGCAGCGCCGGGCCGTCCGCGGCCTCGACCTCGGCGACCAGGCGCTTCTGCAGGGCGAGGAAGTAGCCGTAGTCGAGCATCGTGCCGTCGCCGAGGTGCAGCATCGGGTGGTAGAGGGTGGTCGGTGGCCCGACCAGCCCGGCGATGCGGTCGATGTCCTCGGTGACATGCGTGCCGGCGCGGGCGCTGGTCGCGAAGCGGGAGCATTCGCCCTGGTCGTAGATCTTCACGCCGTAGATCGTGTTGAGCACGTGGTAGGGGTAGATGCGGCAGATCCGCGGCTTGGCCTCGCTGCCGAAGGCGACGTGCAGCCCGCACAGGCCCTCGGGCAGGAGGAACACGCACTGCTCGTCGACCGCGTGCAGGAAGCGCATCCGCCTTCCGCTCGGCAGGTCGAGGGCGTCGAAGAAGTCCTGGTCGCCGACGTGCGGCAGGCGCTCGCGGACGGGCAGCGCCTCGATGCGCGCGATGTCCTGATCGTCGACCGGGCAGAAGGCGTAACCGCGGCAGCAGGCGCCGCTGCCCTGGCAGGCGAAGCGCCCCTCGCGCAGCACCGCATAGGGCAGGGCGTGGCGGCCGTCGCGCAGGGCGCGCAGGAGCTCCAGCGTCGAGGCGCCGGCGCCGTCGAGGAAGTTGAGGAGCAGCAGCCGCCGCACCGTCGCCGTCACCGCCTCGGGCTCGAGCGCGGGCAGCCGGGCGGCCAGCCCGGCGAGGTCGAGGGTTCCGTCGAGCAGACCGAGCAGCGTCAGGGAGGTCTCGTCGAGGGCGAGCTCGACGCGGGTGAGGGGGTCGCGCAGCACCTGTCGACCGTCGTCGGCGACGGCGCGCAGGAGGTCGTCGCGCAGGCGGGGGCGGTAGGACATCACCGGGCTCCTCGGGGGCTCGGGATATCGTAGCAGCTCCTGTCGCATCCTGCTCCGTCGATCGGCGTCCGCGTCTCATTCCTGGACGCGGGGCTGCTCAGGCTGGGACCGTCGACCGCCCGGGAAGGCGCGGGAGCGGCGTCGGACCGCGATCCTCCGTCGTCGCCAGACATGGTACGACACTTGCGGAACGCTCTCACGGAACAAGCCACAAGGAGTCTCCACCATGCGATATCCCCCACGTTTCGGCGTCGAAGTCTGCGGCGAGTGTCCCACGGCTGCGCTGGAGCCAGCGCTGCTGGTCATGAACGGACCGGACATCGGTCGGGTGCGGCGGATCGACTCCGGGCTCTGCATCGGGACGAAGCAGGACTGCGACGTCCGCGTCCATCCCGGTGGCGGTCACCTTTGCCGGGCGCGCGTGCGTCGGATCGAGAGCCAGCTCTACCTGCACAGCGACGACGCCGAGCTGCAGGTCAACGACACCCGCCGACCTCGGGGAGTGTCGCACCTGCGGGCGAACGACAAGCTCCGCATAGGGGGCAGCCTGTTCAAGGTGCTCGTCGGCAGTGAAGAGATCGAGTGTTACCGCGAGTTCCGGCGCGCCCTGGTCGGCGACCGGGGGTGAGTCCGGCCGACCGGCCTCAACGGCGCGCCTTCGGGCGCGCTTTTTTTATCCGCAGAAACAAATGTGTTTCAGTGTGTCGGGCGCATTGTACCGCGGTTTTTTCCGCTTTCTGCTACGCGATGGTGCGAATGACACGTACAATGGTCGGTGCGGACGCGCGAGCGTCGATCGTGGAACGGAAGAGGAGCAGGTCATGCGCGATGCCTTCGCCCCGATAGCCATCCTTGTCGGACTTCTGGCCCTGTACGGCTGCGAGAAGAGCAGCGGGTCGAGCTCAGACAGAAGTGTTGCACCTCGGCAGCAGCTGCCGACCGGCAAGGTCACCGGGACCAGCGGCACCGCGGCGCCCGGCCTGCTGCCTGGAGGAACGGCCGGCGGAAACAGCGGCGGCGGCAGCAGCGGGAGCACCGGCGGCGGCAACACCGGCGGCGGCAACACCGGCGGCGGCAACACCGGCGGCGGCAACGCCGGCGGCGGCAACACCGGCAGCCTGCAGAACGCGCCCTACCGCACCCTGTCGCAAGGCTACTACGGCGGCACCTTCGTCGGCCAGGGCGCGACCAGCCTGCTGATCACCGACGACCCGACCTGGCAGGCGCTCTGGGCCCAGCACAGCTCGTTCCTCGGCACGCCCACGCCGGCCCCGGCCGTCGACTTCGCGAGCGAGCTGATCGTCGCGCGCTTCATCGGCGCCCAGGGTCAGGGTTCCTCGGTGCAGATCGTCGAGACCGCGGTCGACGCGGCCGCCGGCACGGTGATCCTGCGCTGCGACGAGCGGCCCGTGGCGGCGGGGACGGCGCAGGCGCTCGCCAACCCCTACCACATCGCCGCGGTCCGCCACGTTCCCGCGGGTATCCAGCAGCTGAGCCTCGAGCCTGTCGACGCCCTGAGCCTGACCAACATCGCGAGCGGCACCTCGAGCGGCTACCAGTACGGCATCCAGAGCTTCTCCGGGGCGCTGATGAAGATCTCCGACGCGGGCGCCTGGGCGACGCTGTGGAACCAGCACGATCCGCTCGGCACCGCCCCTGGCGTCAACTTCGGCAGCGCGGCCGTGCTCAGCGCCTTCCGCGGCTACACCTCGACCTCGGGCTACGGTCTGCAGATCCGGAGCGTGTGGCACAACCCCGCCCGCGACGAGCTGATCGTCCACACCCAGCACACCACCCCGCAGCCCGGGGGACCGGTCGGGATGGCGATCACCAACCCGTACCACATCGTCGAGCTGCCGAGCGTCCCCGCCACCACCGGTCTGCGGGAGGTGGTCTTCAGCACGGTGCACCCGACGGTGCTCGTCGAGGGCGACGACTCCCAGTACAACTTCAGCCCCGGCTTTTCCGGCGCCGACCTGGTGTTCCGCGACGCGAGCGCCTTCGCGAGCTTCTGGAGCCAGCACGCGCCCGGTACCACGCCGCCGAACGTCGACTTCGCCAACGATCTGGTGGTCGCGAGCTTTCTGGGCTACCAGACGGTGCCCGGCGGACTGATCGACGTCTTGTGGGCGGTGGTCTCGCCGCCGACCGATGGCTACCAGGTCCAGATCATCGTCGCGCTGCCGTCGCCGGCCCCGGGCCTGGCGAACACGCCGAACAACCCCTACACCATCGTCACGCTGCCGAAGCGTCCCGGTCCGGTCGACTTCCAGTAGGAACGCCTGATCCTGCTCGCTGCAGGGACCAAGGGTCTCGTTCAGCGCCAGGCCGTGACGTCGAACACCACCGCCGTCCGGTCGGCGGAGCAGCTCGCCAGGCGCTCGCCGCTGGCGTCGAAGGCCAGGCCGACCACGGCCTCGCCGTGCACCCGGCCGGTGAAGATGCGGGCCATGCGGCGCAGATCCCAGACCTCCAGCCTGCCGTCGAGGAAGCCCGCCGCGAGCCGCGCGCGGTCGGCGGTCCAGGCCGCGGCGCTCAGCTCCTCCCCGGCCGCGAGCTGGGCGCGCGCGGCGGCGAGGTCGAGGTTCTCGGGGGGCTCGACGTGGTGGCGGGGCAGGCCGTGGTAGACCACCGCGTGCTGCGCCCAGGTGTCCGTGCGCCAGCGCACCTCGAGGTCGACGCTGCGGCTGTGGAGGGTCGGCGTCCAGCCGCTGTCGGCCTCGACCCCGCCGAAGCCGAGGGACCAGAGCCCGTGCTCGTGGTCGCTGAGCTGCGCCTCGAGGCTTCCATCCGCGACACGGTACACCTCGACCCGTCCCTGGTCCCGGCCCAGGGCCAGCCGCCGCCCGCCCCGGTCGAGGGCGCAGAGGAAGGGCCGCTCCAGCCTCCCGTCCGGATGCTCCCGCTCGCGCGCGGTCTCGGCGGGCCAGGGCAGACGCTGGCCGAGGCGCAGGCTCCAGCGCCACAGGGCGCCGTCGTCATCCGCGTAGAGCAGCCCCTGCGGCGCGAGAGAGAGCTCCGCCGCCCGGGGGAAGAGCTCGCGCGCGGCCCCGTCGCGGATCGTCCAGACCCGGCCGTGGGAGCCCGCCAGGAGCCCGCCTTCCGGCAACGCCAGAAGCTCGGTCACCCGGCCACTGCCGGAGCCCTGCACGGTCGCGTCGAGGTCCACCCCGGCGTACAGGCGCACCGTCTCGCGCTCGCCGCCGACCGCGAGGCGTCCGTCCGTCGTCCAGGCCAGGGCGAGCACGCGGTCCGGAGGCGCGAGAGCGCCGCGGCCGTCGAGGCTCCCGCCGTCGAGCAGCGCGACCGCGGGGCTCCAGTCGGCGCCGGCCAGGGTGCCGCCGTCGGGGCTCCAGGCCAGCGAATAGAGCTCCCCGTCGGCGACCTCCCGGCGCGCGAGGCGCCGACCGTCGGCGAGGCGGAAGAGCTCGACGGTCCCCCCGACGGTGCCGACCGCGAGCCGATCACCGGCCGGAGGCAGCGCCAGCGAGCGGATCCCGGCCTCCGCGCGCAGGCGCAGGACCTCCGCGCCGGAGGCGCATTCCCAGCCGAACACCTCGTCGCCGGCGTAGGCGTAGAGCCGCGCCCCGTCCGGGCTGTAGCACAGGCCGAGGACCCGCTCGGGCAGGGCGAGCCGCAAGAGCTCCTCGCCGCTCGCCCGGGCCCAGACCCGCAGCGTCCGGTCCATCCCGCTGCTCGCGAAGGTCTCGCCGTCGGGCGCGCAGGCCAGCGCGACGACCGCCGCCGGATGGGCGGGGAGGGGCTGGCCGACGCGGCGCAGGGCGGCGGCGGGCAGCTCCGGCAGACCCGGCGCGACGAGGCGCGCGCTGTCGGCCGGTGCCCGCGGAGCCGGGGCGGCGGAAGAGGACGCCTGCGGCACCGGCACGGGCGCGCAGCCGAGGAGCAGGACGGTCAGGGGCAACCAGCGCATCGGAACCTCCTTCATCGCCAGGTTCGACACCGAAGCCGGCCGCGTATTCCTGGTATACTCGTGAAATTCCCATCGCCGCGCGAGGATTCCCATGTCCGACATCGAGCTCAGCGAGCTGACCAGCGGGATCCGCCTCCGCACTGGTCGCCATCACCGCCTCCGGGTGCGCCTGCCCGAGGGCGACCACATCGTCGTCGAGCAGCCGGCGACCCGCACCTTCATGCCGCACCGGGTGACCGGGCCGAACACGATCACGGTGCGCTACGAGCTGACCCCGAAGAAGACGCCCCTCCCGGTGAAGATCGAGGTCCACGACAAGGACGGCGCGCGGGTCTACTCCGAGACCGAGACCGTCACCGACAACGGGGAGGGGGTCGACTTCGTGTGGAACGGCAAGGACAAGGCCGGCTACGTCGACACCCGCAAGTCCCCCTTCCGCCTCACCCTGACCGCGAGCCGCGAAGGCAAGGCCCTCAAGGGGCTGGTGCGAGAAGCCGGCAAGCTGCGCGAGACCGGCGAGCAGGCCGGCCCGGTCGAGCTCGTCGCGGTGCCGCTGGTCGACCGCGGCTGGGTGGTCTCGCGGCTCGCCGACGACCAGCCCTGGACCGGCGCGAACAAGGTCGTCGCGGCCGACGCCAGGCCGCAGATCACCGGCGTGGTGCGCGCGATCGTCGGCGGCGTGCGCGCCCCGGAGCGGGGCAAGACCCACCGCGCCTACTACTGGCTCAGCGACCCGGCCCCGACCGTGCGCCTCGACGGAGAGGGCGGCCCCGGCGCGGTCACGGTCACGCCCTGGGATGAGAAGCTCTACTCCGGGCTGACGCTGGCCTGGGAGAAGATCGTCGCGCTCGGCCTGCACTCCCCGGTCTACCGTCCGCACCAGAACGAGACGCGGCTGACCCGCCACGGCGAGTTCACCAACGTCTACTCCAACGGCCCCAAAGAGCCGCAGTGGATCGGCATCGACACCTGCGAATACGCCCATCACGCCGCCGGCACGGGACTCTCCCCGAGCGCCGACGCCGGGGCAGGCACCCTGCGCTGGCGCTTCGACGTCGACTACCAGGCCGCGCACCTGCGCCTGCCGGAGGCCGAGCGGCCGGGCAGCGCCGGCAAGCGCGATCCGGTCGCGACCACCGCGAAGAAGGTCCGCAGCGGCCTCGGCAAGGACTTCTCCGGGCGCCTCGGCGGCGCCGGCGAGCACATCCACCGCATCAGCCGGCGCGGCGCGTCCCCGGTCGCGATGCTCAGCTACCTCGAGACCTACCGGCGGGTGCCCTGGATCTACGGCAGCGTCGGCCGCCAGACCGACGCCTTCGTCGGCTACGACTGCGCCGACCTCGCGACCGGCGCGGCGCGCAAGGCCGGGCTGACGTCGATCGCCTACACCAACGCGCACAACCTCTGCGAGCTGCACACGAAGAAGCGCATGGACGGCAAGACCTTCTACCTCGACGGCGACAAGATCAAGAACCTCGCCGACGACAAGGAGGTGACGATCGCCTTCGGCGGCACCGACACAAAGAACGCCCAGCTCGGCGACATCGTCTTCTTCGACTGGCAGAACAACGACAAGTGGGACCACACGACCATCCTCTGGTCGAACAGCGGCGCCAGCCTGAGCCGCGCCACCCAGCTGGTCTGGGCCCACCACGACGCGGCCTCGACCGACGGCTTCTACGTCGGCACCCTCGGCGAGCTGATCGGGAGCAGCAAGGAGCGGGTGTTCACGCTGCGGTACTTCTAGCGGGTGTCTGGCTCCTATCACAGAGAAGGAAGAGGAGTCTTAACGCAGAGGCGCAGAGTCGCAGAGGCGCAGAGCGGGCCTCTGCCGGCGGGAGCTGGATCGCGAGGGTGGACGGCTGACGGATGTTCCGGACCGGATGCACATCCATCAATTGCGGGGATGCGGGGAGGGGGAAAGAACAGAGCAAAGCTCTGCGGACGGCTGGGAATCACCGGGTGCAGGAAAGCGGGGAGCACGGAGCTCCCGCCGTCGGCCCTCCCTCGTCGCGATCCCGCATCCGTCGCCAGAGGCCCGCTCTGCGCCTCTGCGACTCTGAGCCTCTGCGTTGAAAGTCTTCTTCCCCCTCTGCGTTGCTGACCACATCGAATCTTGTCCAGGGTCGACGGGGGGGAAATCCCGGAAGTCCCGCCTCCGGGCCCCTGACCCCGACGCACGCAGCCCCGCTCTGCTAGACTGGCGGCACCCCCCGACGAGGACCGCCCGATGCGCCTCCCGCTCAGTCTCATCCTCCTGACTTCTGTCGCCGCCGCCCAATACCAGCTCGACGAGGCCCTGGTCCTCACCGGTGGCTCGGTGCGCGGGCGGATGCCCGTCCACGTCGACCACGTCGAGGCCGCGCTGCTCGACGGCAGCCTCGAGGTCCGCGAGGGCGCGCGCCTCGACGCGGGCACGGCGACGCTGACCTGGCGCACGTTGAAGGCGAACGAGCAGGGCTGGCTCGAGGACCCGGCCTTGCGGGGCGGCTACGCGGCCTGGACGCTGACGCTCGAGGAGGCGGGAGTGTACCTGCTCGAGGCCCGCGGCCACGGGACGGTCTTCGTCAACGGCGTGCCGCGCCAGGGGGACCCGTACAACCACGGCTTCGTCACCGTGCCCGTCGCCCTTCAGGCGGGGCCGAACCTGCTGCTGTTCAGCGTCGGCCGGGGGAAGCTGCGCGCCCGCTTGGACGAGGCAGCCGACGCGGCGCTGCTGCCCGCCGACACCACCCTGCCGGATCTGCCGGCGCCGTCCGACGGGCCGATGTGGGGGGCGATCCCGGTCTGCAACCCGGGCGCCGCGCCCTTCTCCGGGGAGCTGCGGGTGTACCGGGGGGAGGCGGCGGCGCGGAGCGCGATCCGCTTCATCCCGGCCCTCGGCGTCTTCAAGCAGCCCTTCGCGATCCCGGCCGGGCCCGATGCGGAGGCGACGTTGCGGCTCGAGCTGTGGCGGCGGGACGGGGAGGGGCTGCGCTACTGCGCGAGCGAGACCTTGCGCCTGGCGACCCGCGAGCCCGGGCAGGCGATCGCGCGCACCTTCCTGAGCGCGGTCGACGGCAGCGTCCAGATGTACGGCCTGCGGGCGGCGCATCCGGTTAGCGACCGGCGTCCCGGGCTGGTGCTGAGCCTGCACGGGGCGGGGGTGAGGGCGCTCGGCCAGGCGCGGGCCTACGCGTCGCGTCCGGAGCTGCACATCGTCGCGCCGACCAACCGCCGGCGCTTCGGCTTCGACTGGGAGGACTGGGGACGCCTCGACGCCCTCGAGGTGCTCGAGCAGGCGCAGGCGGCGCTGGTCCACGATCCCTCCCGGGTGTACCTGACCGGCCACTCGATGGGGGGCCACGGCACCTGGCAACTCGGCGCCCACTTCCCCGACCGCTTCGCGGCGATCGGGCCGAGCGCGGGGTGGATCTCCTTCGAGAGCTACGGCGGCGGCATCCGCTTCCCGACCGACGACCCCCTGCGGGCGCTGCTCGCGCGGGCCGCGCTGCCGAGCCAGACCCTCGACCTGCGCTCGAACTACGCCGGGCTCGGCATCTTCGTCCTGCACGGCGACGCCGACGACAACGTGCCGGTCGCCCAGGCCCGGGAGATGATGCGCGTGCTCGGGGAGTTCCACGAGGACTTCCGGGGCCATGAAGAGCCGGGCGCCGGGCACTGGTGGAACCGCTCGCCGGAGCGCGGTGCGGACTGCGTCGACTTCAAGCCGATGTTCGACTTCTTCGCCCGCCGCCGCTTGCCCGGCCGGGGGGAGCTGCGGGAGCTCGACTTCGCGACCGCCGATCCGAGCATCTCCTCCCGCCACCACTGGCTGCGCGTCGAGGCCCCGCAGCGCTACCGGGTACTCAGCCGCGCCCGGCTGCGGGTCGAGCCGCTCCAGCGACGGGTGGTCGGTAGCACCGACAACGTGCGGCGGCTGCGGCTCGCGCTCCGGGCGGTGATGCAGCCGGGGGAATCGCTGACCGTCACCCTCGACGACGAGCCTCTCGCCGTCGCCTGGCCCGCGGACGGCGAGCTGTGGCTCGCGCGCGATCCGGCCTGGCAGGTCGCGGGTCCGCCTCCGCCCACGGCCAAGCGGCCCGGCCGCGCGGGGCCCTTCAAGCAGGCCTTCCAGCGCCGGGCCCTGCTGGTCTACGGCACCGCGGGCGGCCCGGAGGAGAACGCCTGGGCAGAGGCCCGGGCGCGCTACGACGCCGAGCAGTTCTGGTACCGGGGCAACGGCAGCTTCGAGGTGCTGCCGGACAGCCTGTTCCTCCGCGCTTCCGAGCCCGGGCGCAACGTCGTGCTGTACGGCAACGCCGTCACGAACCGCGCCTGGTCCCGGCTGCTCGACGACGAGCTGCAGGTCGGGCCCGGGGCGGTGCGCTGCGGACGCCACACCCTGGAGGGCGACGACCTCCACGTGCTCGCCGTGCGTCCCCGCAAGGACGACCCGGACGCGCTGGTCGGCGTGGTCGCGGGCACCGGCCTGGAGGGGATGCGATGTGGGGACCGGCTGCCGATCTTCGTGTCCGGCGCGGCCTGGCCGGACCTGACGGTGTACCGCGCGGACTTCCTGCGCCGGGGCAGTGGTGCCATCGTGGCCGCCGGCTTCTTCGGGGAGGACTGGAGCGCCGCCGGCGGAGAGCTCGAGCTCGCGGGGCCGTAGCGGCCGCCGTATACTCCAAGGATCTCTCGATCGTTCGAGGAATCCAAGGAGCGACGCCGATGGACCGCGAGATCATCGACCTGTACGACCGCTACACCCACGAGCCGCTGCCGCGGCGCGAGTTCCTGACCCGGCTGTCGAAGCTCGCCGGCAGCGCCGCCGCCGCGGCCGCCTGCCTCAGCCTGCTCGAAGGCCGGGTGCGCGGGGACGAGATCGACCCCGACGACGAGCGCATCGTCACCGAGCGCGTGACCTGGCCCGTCGAGGGCGGGGAGTGGCAGGGCTACCTCGCGCGGCCGAAGGGGGAAGGGCCCTGGCCGGCGGTCGTCGTCGTCCACGAGAACCGCGGCCTCAACGCCCACATCGAGGACGTCGCCCGGCGCCTCGCCGTCGAGGGCTTCATCGCGCTCGCCCCGGACGCGCTCAGCCTCAGCGGCGGGACGCCCGCGGACGAGGACGCGGCCCGCGAGGGCATCCGCGCCCTCGATCCGCAGGCCGCGCGGACGGGCTTCGTGGCCGCGGCGGTCTACCTGCGCAGCCGCGCGGACACCGTCAAGAAGGTCGGCTGCGTCGGCTTCTGCTGGGGCGGGGCGATGTGCAACCGGCTCGCCATCTTCGCCGGCCTGATCGACGCGGCGGTGGTCTACTACGGGCGCGTGCTCCCTGCCGAGGAGGTGCCGTCGCTCGCGGCGCCCCTGCTCCTGCACCACGCGGGCAACGATGACCGGGTCAACGCGGGCCTGCCCGGCTACGAGGAGGCGCTGAAGGAGCACGGCAAGAAGTACACCCTGCACCTCTACGAGGGCGCCGAGCACGCGTTCAACAACGACACCCGCGAGGCGCGCTACCATCCCGAGGCGGCGGCCCTGGCCTGGGAGCGCACGCTCGCCTTCTTCCGCGAGCAGCTGCGCGGAGAGTAGCCTTGCGACGCCTGCGTCCCTGGCTGTTCCTCGCCGTCTGCATCCTCGCCGGGCTGGTCTGCCACCGGCTGTTCCAACGGCTGACGCGTCCGGGTCCGCTGCCGCCGGGCGCGCGGGCGGCGGCGGTCGGCGCGCTCGAGGGGATCGACCCGGTGCTGCGACGCGTCTTCAACGACACGGTCTGCTACGTGCCCGTGCCGGAGCCCGGCCCCTCCGACTGGCTCGCCCAGCACCACGAGCCCGGGCAGACCTACCCGCAGTGGCTCGCCGCGGACTACCAGGTGCCCGACGCGACGCGGCGCACGGTCTGCCTCCAGCCGGTCGGCGCCCTGGACGGTGCCGGCAGCCCGCCGGCCGCGGTGCTCGAGCGCTTCACGGCGGCCTACTTCGGCCTGCCCGTGCGGGTCCTCCCGCCGCTCTCCCTCGACGCGCTGGAGGTTCCGACCCGGCAGCACCAGGGCGTCCTGCAGGCCCGCGCGCCGGAGCTGCTCGACGCCCTGCGCGCGCGGCTGCCCGCGGACGGCTACTGCCTGCTGGGGCTGACGATGACCGACCTGTATCCGAAGGAGAGCTGGAACTTCGTCTTCGGCATGGCGAGCCTGCGCGGCCGCAGTGGGGTGTTCAGCTTCGCCCGCTACGCGCCGGGCTTCTACGGCGAGGAGGCGGACGCGGACAGCGCGCGGCTGCTGATGCTGCGCAGCCTCAAGGTGCTCGTGCACGAGACCGGGCACATGTTCGGGATCCAGCACTGCGTGTACTGGAGCTGTGTGATGAACGGCTCGAACCACCTCGCCGAGACCGACCGCCAGCCGCTGTTCCTGTGCCCGGTCTGCCTGCGGAAGCTGCAGAGCGCGACCGGCTTCGCGCCCCTCGAGCGCTACCGGGACCTCGCCGGGCAGTGCGCGGAGCTCGGGCTGCAGGCGGAAGCGGACTGGCTCGAGCAGCGCCGGGCGTGGATCGAGGGGCGCTGATGGGGCACGTGGAACCCGTCAGTCCGGGCGACTGACCGTCAGGGCGCCGTCGATCAGGCTCCAGGCGCTGCCATCGGCCTGCAGCACGAGGGCGTCCGGCGCCCCCGCCAGCGCCGCCGTGCGCACGAGCTCGCCGTCCGCAGACCAGACCGCCAGGCGCTCGGCGCAGGCGGTAGCGAGCTGGCGCCCGGCGGGGGACAGGGCGATCGCGCGCACCGGGCTCCCGTGATGGACGGTGAAGAGCGGCTCACCCGCCTCGACCGCGAAGACCTGCACGGCCTCGGGCAGGAACAGCTGGGGGCTGGCGAAACGGTCCGCCGCGGCGGCCGCGGGATGGCCTTCTTCGCGGCCGCCGGCGGAGATATTCAGGAGCAGACGGCCGGTGTCCACCTCGACGAGGTGGAGGTCGTCGTTTCAGCCGTCCGGCACGGCGATGAGCGCGCGGCCGCCGTCGCCGCTCAGGCGGAGCTTCAGGCCCGCGGGCAGCGCGCTCCCCGCGTCCCGTTCGCCGGTCCGCGCGGCGAACACCTCGACCGCCTCCCCGGCGCGCAGGGCGTGCAGCGCGCCCGCTTCGCCGAAGCGCAGCGCAGACGTCGCGCTCTCCTGGCTCCACAGCAGCGCTCCGGAAGCGACCTCGTGGACGCGCAGCACGCCGCCCCCGGCGCTGGCGAGCAGCCCGCGGACGGGGTCGTAGGCGAGGGCGGAGGCGGGTCCTCCGACGGACAGCGTCCAGAGCGCGCGCCCGGACGCGTCGAGCTGGCGCACGAGGCCGTCGGCAGCTGCGGTGAGCAGCGTGCCGTCGGGTCCTGGCGTCAGCGTGCGGACCGCCGTCGGATGCGCCTCGTCGGCGAGGGCCAGGGGAAGGGTCAGGAAGATCGCGAACAGAGCGCGCATGGTGGGTTCCTCCGTGCAGGTCTCCCCCCCCCATGGTAGTCACGCGCCCCGGGGCCACGGGTCACGGCTCTGTAAAGCCCGGGGTTCCGCGCGGGTGCCTGGACGCAGGTCGTGCCGCTGGCGGAGCGCTCTCGGTGAAGATCTCCGCCGCCAGAGCGGGGCTCTCGAGGCCGGTCAGCTCGAGGCGCGCGGCGGGAAGCCCGGCGGTCTGCGGGAACTCGAGGAGGACGCGCCCGCGCCGCACGTGCGCGGTCTCCCCCGGTCGCCGCTGCACAACCCGGACCCGGGTCGAGAACACGCCCTCGGTGAAGACGACCGCGTTGGTGCCGATCGCCCAGCTCCGCGAGATCACGCCCGCGTAGCGCCAGAGCTCGAGCAGGGCCAGGCCGACGATCGCCCACAGCGGCGAGGGCAGCGAGCCGCTGTAGGTCATCGTGCCGCCGACGTTGGACCCGGAGACTTTGATGGTCGCCCAGCCGACGGACCAGCTCGTGGTCGCAAAGCGCGTCGCAGGCACGGCGAGGAGCGCGAGCACCAGGCCGTACATCACGAGCAGCGCGAGGTAGCTCAGGGCGCTGCTCCAGGGCAGCGTGTAGCGGGCGTGGCGGGCCTCCCAGAGTGCGCGGTCGCTGCCGGGCAGGTGCGCGCCGGGCCCGCTCGCCTGCTGCGCCTGCGGAGTCAGCGTCCAGTGCGCGCCTTGCCGACGCGCTTCTTGATCGTGCCGGTGCTCTCGTCCGCGGCCAGGATGCCCTGCCCCTCGGCGACGTCCTCGGTGGGCTGATTATCCGTTTTTTCCAGCTCGGCGTCCGACAGCGTTGCTTAACCCTCATTCTCGGCCGCGTCTTCAGTGGCGGCAAAATAGCTACGCAG
>JAUIEM010000225.1 GCA_030428695.1 bacterium | reverse complement strand
CCGTGGCACGCCACCGAGGTCGCCGAGGTCATCGAACGGCTCGGCACCGATGCGACTGCGGGCCTGACCGCCGACGAGGCGGCGCAGCGTCTCGCAACCAACGGCAGGAACGTTCTCGACACCGCGTCCGAGGCGAGCATCGGCCGCGCCCAGGACAACGAGATCCAGATCGAGGACGTCAACTCGAGCCGGCGCCACTGCGCGATCGTCCCCCACAACGGCGCCCTCGCCGTCGTCGACCTCGACAGCCGCAACGGCACGCTGGTCAACGGCGAGCTGGTCGAGCTCAAGGTGCTCAAGCACGGCGACCGCATCGAGATCGGCACCCAGGTGCTCGTGTTCGAGGACGAGGGCTCGGTCGGCGAGGACGAGTCCGAGCCGCTGTTCGTTGCGCCCGAGGGATTCTCGGCCCTCGTCACCCAGGACCTCAGCGCGACCCACCGGCTGATGAGCCTGACCGGGCAGGACCAGAGCAAGGCCGCCGAGCTCGAAAAGCTGTACATGCTGTTCGACCTCAACAAGGTGATCAACCGCGAGCACGACACCGAGCACATCCTCGAGATGATCCTCGACACCGGCATCCAGATCTGCGAGGCCGAGCGCGGCTTCCTGATCATGGCCGAGGGCGAAGGCTTCAAGGTGCGTCTGTCGCGCAACGTCGACCAGAAGACGATCAAGCGGGCCGAGGGCAAGGTCAGCAGCTCGATCTTCTCGAACGTGATCGAGTCGAGCGCCAGCCTGATCATCAACGACGCCGCCGACGACAGCCGCTTCGGCAGCAAGAGCATCCTCGGCCTGAAGCTCAAGTCGATCATCTGCGTGCCGCTGGTCGTCAAGGAGAAGGCGATCGGCGTCCTCTACCTCGACAACACCAAGAAGAAGGGCGTGTTCTCCGAGGTCGACCTCGGCATGGTCGAGGTGATGGCCGAGCAGGCGGCGATCGCGGTCGAGAACGCGCGCCTGATCGAAGAGCTCAAGCTCAAGTCGATCGAGATCGAGCGCCTGAACAGTCGCCTGCGCGAGAAGGTCAAGAAACAGGCCAAGAAGCTCGACAGCGTGCGCAAGCTGCTCAGCAACCAGAGCCAGCCGCAGTTCCGCTACAACTACAGCCACATCGTCACGCGCAGCCCGCGCATGTACGAGATCTTCTCGCTGATCGACAAGATCTCCGACAGCAACGTGTCGGTGCTGATCGAGGGCGAGAGCGGCACCGGCAAAGAGCTGATCGCGCAGGTGATCCACGCGAACTCGCCGCGCGCGCGGCGGCCGTTCATCTCCGAGAACTGCGCCGCGATCCCCGCCAACCTGATGGAGAGCGAGTTCTTCGGCCACGTCAAGGGCTCCTTCACCGGCGCGACCCAGGACAAGCCGGGGCTGTTCGAGCTCGCCGACAGCGGCTCGCTGTTCCTCGACGAGATCGGGGACATGAGCCCCGAGCTGCAGACCAAGCTGCTGCGCGTGCTGCAGACCGGCGAGGTGCGGCGGGTGGGCGGCAAGGATTACAAGACCATCGACGCGCGCTACATCTACGCGACCAACCGCGACCTCGCGGCGATGATCAAGGACAACAAGTTCCGCGAGGACCTCTACTACCGGCTGAACGTGATCAAGATCACGCTGCCTCCCCTGCGCGACAGGAAGGAGGACATCCCGATCCTGGTCGAGCACTTCCTGAAGGTCTGCGCGCTCAAGCAGGGCGATGGCGAGCCGAAGGTCCTCGACGAAACCGCCCTCCAGCTCTTGTGCGAGTACGACTGGCCCGGTAACGTGCGCGAGCTGGAGAACGAGATGGAGCGGCTGCACGCGCTGTGCATGGAAGACACCGTCAGTGAGGAGCTGCTCAGTCCCCGCATCCGCACGACCAGCGAGACGATCGCCTACCTGCCCGAGGGGCTGACCCTCAAGGAGGTCGTCGACCGGGAGAAGGACGCCGTCGAAAAGCGCATCATCTCGGGCGTGCTGAAGCGCTTCGGCTGGAAGAAGAGCCGCACCGCGCGGCACCTCGGCATCTCGCGGCCGACGCTCGATGCGAAGATCGACAAGTTCGGCCTGCGAAAGGACGTCGACGCATGAGCAGAGTCAAGCTCATCCTCATCGAGCCCGCCGGCGAGGTGACCAAGACCTTCGCCGGCCAGGACGAGATCACCGTCGGTCGCTCGAAGACGACCGACCTGCCGATCCAGGCCGGCGTCTCCAGTCGCCTGCACTGCCGCCTCCGGCGCGGTGACCAGGGGATGATGATCGAGGATCTCGGCAGCCGCAACGGCACGATGCTCAACGGCTACCGCGTCACGAAGCCGACCCCTCTGACCGTCGGCGACAAGATCGAGATCGGCGACTCGGTGATCTTCTACCAGCGCCGCGGGGGCAGCGGTCCGCTCGAAGACAGCAGCGGCGAGGCGACGCCGGTCGCGCTCAAGGCGGTCGGCTCCGGGCGCAGTCCGGCCCAGCCCAAGGTCGCGCCGAGCTTCAAGCTCAGCTGCATCGCGGGCGGCGAGAAGGGGCGCAGCTTCCACATCCAGGACCAGCTGCGGCTCGGACGGCGCCGGGCCAACGACATCGTGCTCAACGATGAGGAGGCCTCTGGCAAGCACGCCAAGGTCTTCCGCAAGGGCCGCACCCTGTACCTGTTCGATCTGAAGAGCACCAACGGCACCTGGGTCGGAGGGAAGCGCATCTCGCGCCGCCAGATGCACGACGGCGAGGTCTTCACGATCGGCTCGCACAGCTTCAAGATCATCGCCACCCTGCCCGACGGCTCGCGCGTCGCCGACGACGACGACTCGGACGACGAGCTCCTCGCCCTCGACGCGAACGCCGCCGCCCAGGCGGCAGAGCGGGCGGCGCAGGCGCAAGAAGACGACGACGTGCTCGAGGAGGTCGAGTTCGTCGACGATGACGACGACGACGAGGCGGAGGCCGGCGAGGTCACGCCCCTCTCGCGGCAGCAGCCCGCGGTCCCCGAGGACGGCCCGCGGCCCGGTGCCGAGCGCGTCCTGGCGCGGGCCAACCTGGTGTCGGTGATCTCGGCGATCGTCGCGGTCGCTCTCGGCATCGGGACGCTGATCTACGCCGGCATCTTTATCGCGACCGCGGCCGAGAGCCGCAGCGTCGAGCCACCTCTCGAGGGCAACCTGATCGCCAACTGGTCGTTCGAAACGGTGGTCGACGACGCGCCGGACGCCTGGACCCTCGAGGGCGACGCGGGCATCGACCGGAACCGTCCGGCCGCGGGCTTCGTCTCACTGCGCCTCGGCGCCGAAGGGCGGGCGCGCTCGCAGAGCTTCTCCGTCGAGCCCGGCCGCAGCTACCGGCTGACCAGCCTGTGGAAGCTGCGCGACGCGGGGCCGGTGCTGGTCTCCGTGCACTGGCTGAACAGCGATGGCCGACCGCACGACCTGCCCGCCTGCCTCGAGCCGATCGACGGGAACCGCAGCTACCGCAGCTCCGGGATGCTGGTCGAGGCGCCGGAGGGGGCGGCCTCGGCCGTGCTCGAGCTCTACAATCACCGCGGGGAGGCCTGGTGCGACCGGATCAGCCTCCGCCGCCCGGACGAAGAGGAGCCCGAGGGCGCCGAGCCGCCGCAGGTGAGCGTCGGGCCGATGCGGGCGGCGCTCGGGCAGGCAGGCGTGCCCGCTCTTATGCTGCGCGAGCGGCCCTTCATCGCTGGCCTCGAGCTGACCCTCGGCCAGGAGGCGGAGCCCCTCGGCCTGCAGAGCCGCTCGCGGGCGGCCGGCGAGTCGAAGGTGCCGGCCCCCGGGCAGGTGCTGGTCTCGCGGCAGCTCTTCAACGCCGTGACCGGCCGCTGGATCCGGATGCGGTACGAGACCGAGGTGCGCGGCGAGCAGCTGGTGTTCACCTACGGCGTGCCCCACGGCGACCTCAACGGGCTGCCCGCCCTCGGCCTGCGGCTGCAGCTCGGGAGCATCGCCTTCGTCTCTGGCCTGCTGTACCAGGATCGCGAGGTCCAGGCGGCCGAGGGGGTCGCGATCGACGAGCTGCAGCTCGAGGAGAGCGGCTACCAGCTCGCGGTGTCCTTCGACCAGCCGATGCGCTACTACGCGGGCAACGGCGAGCTCGGGCTGCTGCTCGATCCCTCGGTGCTGGGCCTCGAGCACGGCTCCGAGCTGACCTTCGAGGTGCGCTTCGGCACGGCCCTGCGCGGGCAGGCCTCGGACGTCGAGTCGATCATCGCCGAGGCGCGGCGCCTGCACCAGTCCGGCCTCCTCGGCCAGGCCTACGACCAGGCGGTGCGGGCGGCGGGCCAGGCGCGGGAGAGCGCGCGGATCAAGAAGGCACAGGCGCTGAAGAACGAGCTCGGCGAGGCGCTGTCCGCTGTCACGTCCGAGATCCGCACCCTCGGCCAGACCCTGACCCTGCTCGCCGATCCGCGGGTCGCCGAGCTGGTCAAGGTGCGGGCCGATCAGCTCGAGCGGCTGGTCGCGCCCCGGCCCGATCCCCTGCGCGAGCTGACGAAGCTGCGCGGGCAGGCCGACAGGGTGATCGCCAACGCGGGCGCCGACGCCTCCGAGCGTCGGGCCAACCAGCTGATCGAGACCGCGAAGGTGTACTTCGAGCGGCGACGCTACGCGCTGTGCATCGCGACCCTCGAGGAGATGCTCGCGATCGCTCCCGAGCACCCGCGCGCGAAGTCGGCGCGGGAGCTGCTCGAGGCCGCGGAGTCCGAGCTCCAGTCCGTCCTCGAAGAACGCCTGGAAGGGAGTGACTGATGGCCCGTGCGATCGGCCTGGACATCGGCGCCCGCGCGGTCAAGGCGGCGCTTCTGGAGCGCAAGGGCGACGGGCTGCGGCTCGTCAACCTGCTGTCCCTGACCTGGGAAGAGCTCGCCGAGCGCGACGTCGAGAAGGGCGACGAGGTCGGCCTGGCGGTGACCGTGCAGCGGGTCCTGCGGGAGCGTGGCTGGAAGTCCGCGGAGATCTGCCTGGGGCTGTCCGGGCGCCAGTCGATGCTGCGCTTCCTGCATCTCCCGATCGTCCCCTCCTGGCGGCTCAAGCTGATCATGACCTACGAGATCGGCCAGGTCGCCGAGCAGGCCGGCCAGGAGCTGTCCGCCGACTACCGGCTGATCGAGGTGCCGGAGCCGGAGGAGGAGGAGAACCTCATCCTGCTCGGCATGGCCCGCGACCAGGAGATCGAAGGCCGGCTCAACGCCTACTCGAAGCTCGGGCTGCCGCTGCACGGGGTGGTTCCCAACGGGGTCGCGGTGTTCAACGCGACCGCGCTGCTCAACGAGGTGCTGCTCGAGCCGGACGAGACCACGCTGTTCGTCGAGATCGGCCACGAGAGCAGCGAGCTGGTGGTCGGGCACTTCAAGAACTTCGTCTTCACCCGCAGCCTGCCCTGGGGCTGCGAGCAGCTGATCTCCCGCGTGGCGCGCCGCCACAAGCTCGACGAGGCCGAGGCCTTCGAGCGCATCGCCGACGGGGACGAGGGGGTCGAGGCGGCGATGCGGCCGGCCCTCGAGAAGTTCGTCACGATGCTCAAGGACGCCTTCCCCTACTGCAAGACACAGACCAAATGGCCGACGATGAAGCCCGCCCAGATCGTGGTCTCGGGCGGGGGCGCGGCCTGCGAGCCGTTGCGCCGGCTGCTCGCCGAGCGGCTCGGCCTGCCCGTGCAGCGGATCGACGTCAGCGAGTTCGTCGACTCCAGCGAGCTGAGCGGTGAGGAGAACGCGCTCTTCTCCGAGCAGCACAGCAGCTTCAGCGTCGCCCTCGGCCTCGCGGCGACGCGGCTGTTCCCCGACGCCGTCGAGCTCGACCTCCTGCCGAACGACTTCAAGAAGAAGCGCACCTTCCGCACCCGCACGGTGTTCATGATCGCCGCCGCGGTCGTGCTGGTCGTCTACCTCGCCTACGGGCTGATCGACCGCTCCCTCGCCCTCGGGCGGGCGCGCGACGTCAAGCGCGACCTGACCAGGGAGCGTGCCCGGATCTCGGTGCTCGAGGATGAGAACGAGAGCCAGCGGGGCGAGAACCTCGAGCGCTGGAACCTGCTCGAGTCGCTCTCGCAGCGCTCGGACCTCGGCTACTTCTACGGCCGGGTGATGTTGATCTGCCTCGACCGCATCCCGGACAAGATCACCCTCGACGCGGTGACGATGCAGAAGCCGGACGCGGGCGAGGGCGAGCGCCTGACCCTGACCCTCGAGGGCGAGGCGGACAACCGCGACGGCCGGGGCTTCGACCGCCTCGAGGCCTTCAAGGCCGGCCTGGAGGAGGAGACGGAGATCGGCCGCGTGCAGGACCGCGAGGCCGTCGCCGACCGTGAGCGCTCGACCGTCGTCTTCAAGCTGCTGCTCGAGCCCGGACAGTGGTGATGCGCGCCCTGCTTCCGCTGCTCGTCCTGTGCGTCGGCTGCGCGAGCGCCCCGACCGCGCCGGTCATGGTGCCCTTCGAGGTCGAGCGCGACGTCGGCCTGCTCACCCTGCCCCTGCCGGGCCCGATCGTCGAGCGCATCGCGAACGACCTCGACAACCGCGACGTGCGAGCGGAGATCGGCCAGTGGCTGCGTCAGCTGTTCGCGACGGGGGGGCCGACCCTCGGTTTCTCCCGCGCGCCGAACGAGGGCGCGTGGGCCGTCTCGGAGCCGGTCGTGATGGGCAAGGCGCGGGTCGACATCCGCTTCGCGGAGGACGAGGTCGTCCCGGTCCTCGGACAGCCGGCCGAGGTGCAGACCGAGCCGATCGAGGGGGGCTTCCGCTGGGATGTCGTCTACCTCGTGCAGGTCGGTGAGCTGCATCGCTACCTGACCCGTCTCGAGGCGACGGCGACCTGCGCGGCGCAGAGCGCCGACCCCACGATCCGCTTCGAGGGCCGCTGGAACGGCCCCTTCGTCGTCGAGGACAGCGAGGACCGCCCCTGAGGGCCCGCGCTCTGCGACAAAATCTTACCGTTCCGCGACATCCCGTGACCGCGCATCGTCTATGCTGTCGGGAGGCCGCGGGCTCCCGGTCACGTGGACGGAGGGCCGCGATTCGCCTATACTGCGGGAAGCGCGGCGACGATAGATAGTAGTGGAATGGACGAGAAGCTCGAAGAACTGCGGCGCCTGATCGGCGGGCTCGAGAGCGTGGCGGTCGCTTTCTCCGGCGGCTGTGACAGCACGCTCCTGCTCAAGGTCTGCGTCGACGTGCTCGGCGACCGCGCGGTCGCCGTCACCGGCATCTCCCCTAGCCTCGCCCCGAGTGAGCTCGAGCACGTGCGGCGCACCGCCCGCGATTTCGGCGTCCATCTCGTCGAGGTCGGCACCCACGAGCAGGAAGATCCGCGCTACATCGAGAACACGCCCGAGCGCTGCTATTTCTGCAAGAGCGAGCTCTTCGAGCGTATCGCCGAGGCCCTGCCCGGGCTGCACGTGCGCTGGATCGTCGAGGGCACGAACCTCTCCGATATCGGCGAGCACCGGCCCGGACACCGCGCGGCCGGTGAGCAGAACGTGCGCAGCCCGCTGCTCGAAGTGGGGCTGCGCAAAGAGGATGTGCGCCGCTACGCGCAAGCGCTCGGGCTGCCGACCTGGGACAAGCCCGCCAGCCCCTGTCTCGCCTCACGGGTGCCCTACGGCACGCCTGTCACCCCCGAGATCCTCGCCCGGGTCGGGCGCGCCGAGGCGGCGCTGCGCGCGCTCGGCTTCCGCGAGCTCCGGGTCCGCCACCACGGCCGGGTCGCCCGGCTCGAGCTCGCGCCCGACGAGCTGCCGCGCGCATTCGCCGAGCGTGCCACGCTGGTCCGGGAGGTGCGCGCGGCCGGCTACTTCCACGTCACACTCGACCTCGATGGCTACCGACGCGGTGGCCTGATCGCGGCATTCGAAGCGGAGAAGGCATGCACCACCCCCTGAAATGGCTGCTCCTGGTATCGGTCGTCCTGCCGTTGGGATGTGCGAAGACCACGACCAAAGTGAACACCGAGTACACCTTCCAGCAGCGTGACCGCGTCGGCGTGAACCAGGCCCCGCTCGACCCCGAAGAGGCGATCATCGAGCTGCAGGCCTACATCGTCGCCGAGCCGGACAACCCGCGGCACTACTTCGAGCTCGGCATGGTCTATGAAGGCCTGGGCCAGTACGACCTCGCGATCCACTACTACCGCGAGCTGACGCGCAAGATCACGCCGAACCGTTGGACGGGCCCGTACTACCGGCTCGGCTTCGTGCTCGCGCTCGACAACCAGCTCGACGCGGCGATCGTCGAGCTCGAGCGCTGCATCGCGGTCCAACAGCAGACCCCCGACGTGTACGTGATGAACAAGGACTACCGGGAGGCCCACTTCCTCCTCGGTCAGATCCACTACATGCGCAACAACACGGACGAGATGCGCTACCACTTCTCGATGTTCAAGAAGCGCGGAGGGGAGGAACGCCGGATCAGCCGCTTCCTCGCCCTGCTGCTGGAGAAACAGTCGCCGTGATCGCGGACCCGCAGCGAGGCGGTCAGCCTGGGAAGGGACGAGCCCAGAGCGGCCGGACGACTCGAGGCGCGAGAGGAGCGAAGGCGGCGGCATGAGACCGATCACCCTGCTGCTGCTCGGCGTTCTGCTCGTGGGCTGTGCGAGCACCGAGGAACCGGAGACCGGTCCGCGGACCACCGACGTGCGCGCCGTCGGGCGCACGCCGCAGGAGGTCATCCGCCAGCTGCAGTCGAAGATCGCCAGCGAGCCGGACAACCCCCAGCACTACTACGACCTCGGCACGACCTACGAAGGGCTGGGGCGCTACGACATGGCGGTGCTCGCCTACCGCAAGCTGTGCGCGAAGGTGACCCCCGATGAGCACACCGGCCCCTACTGGCTGCTCGGCAAGGCGCTCGCCCTCGCCGGCAAGACCGCCGAGGCGATCGATGCCCTCAAGCGCTGCGTCGCCGTCGAGCAGGACAGCCTCGAGGCCTACGCGGAGAACTCCGACTACCGCGAGGCCCACTTCCTCCTCGGCAAGCTGTTCCATGCGCAGGGGGACCAGCTGAACATGGCGGTCCACTTCCGGCAGTACCTCGAGCTGGAGACCGATGTCGCGCGCGGAGACCTCCGCGTGCGGCCCTTCCTCTCCGAGGCGACCCCATGAGCTGTGTGCGGGCTGGCATCCTCGGGCTGCTGCTCGCCGTGTTCGGCTGCGCGGGCTCGCCGCGCGCCGACTCGACGCGCCCGATCGACGAGCGCGAGGCCCTGCGCGTCGAGCTCGAGAAGCGCGTCGCCGAGAACCCGTCGGACGTGCTCTCGGCGATGGCACTCGGCGAAGTCTACGAGCAGCTCGGCCAGTCGGGCCTCGCCGTCCACCACTACCGCCGGGTCGTCGAGATCCTCCGGCCCTGCGTGGACACCCAGCCCTGGTTGCGGCTCGGGCGCAGCCTGGCGGCCGAGGGGCGGCTCGACGAGGCCGAGACGACGCTGCAGAAGCTGCTCGCGGTGCGGCCGAAGACGGCGGACGGCTATTGGAGCAACCGGGACTACCGGGAGGCCCACTTCCTCCTCGGCACAATCTTCGAGCGGCGCCATCAGATCGAGCGCATGTGCTCGCACTACCGCGAGTTCCTGCGGCTCGGCGGGAACCGCGCGCGCGTCGCCCACGCCGCCGAGCAGCTCGCGACCGTGGAGGCCGAGTGAGATGCGCATCCCCACGCTGCTCCTCGCCCTGACCGCCCTGCTCGGTGCGGACGAGTTCCTGCTCAAGGACGGGCGGCGCCTGGTCGGGACGGTGGTCGGCGAAGAGGGGACCCAGCTGGTCATCGAGGTCGGCATCGCGAAGGTCCGCGTCGAGCGGGATGAGATCCTCGAGTGGATCGCGAGCCTGACCCCGGAGGAAGAGTACGCCCGGCGCGCCGGAGAGATCGCGGAGGGCGACCACGAGGCCCGGCTGTCCCTGGCCGACTGGTGCCGTCGCGAGCGTCTCTCATCGGGGGAGGAGGAGCAGCTGCGCTTCATCCTCGCGGAGGCCCCCGACCACGAGGAGGCGCGGCGTCGGCTCGGCTACGTGCGCGACGACCAGGGCGTCTGGGTGCTCGCCGAAGAGCTGTGGCGCGAGGAGGCGGCGACACGCCACGCGCGCTTCCAGGCGGTCTGCGACGGCCACCGCGTCCACGTCGACTTCGTTGACCGCTCCCTGCAGCAGGTGTGCGCCGCGCTCGGCGAGGCCGCGGGCATCCCCGTCGAGGTCGGCGAGAAGGCGCGGGAGAAGCTCGCGGACAAGCGCTACAGCTACCGGATCGCCGGCCACAGCCTGCCCCAGGTCATCACCGACCTCGCGGCGGCGACCGGGCTCGAGGTCGTCTACGATTTCAGCGCCGAGCGCGTGTTCCTCGGCCTCGCGTCCGAGGCGACGAAGTTGCGCCGTGACCTCGGCCTGCCGACCGGCAAGGAGTGGAGCTACGAGAGCCTGCAGCGGGCCCTCGACGAGCAGCGCATCGACGCGCGCTTCCGCGGCATCTCGCTGCAGCGGGCCCTCGACGAGCTCGAGGAGACCTTCGACCTGCCGATCGTGCTCGACGGCAACCTGTTCGACGAGGCGATCGCCGCGCAGATCTCCTACACGGCCCGCAACCGGCCGCTGCGTGCGGTGTTCCGCGCGCTCCTGTTCGAGCGGGGCTGGACCGTGGTCGTCGTCGGCAAGACACTGTTTATCACGACGGAAGAACAAGCTGTGAGGTTGCGAGAATGAAACACTGCATGCCCCTTGCGCTCGTCGGCTGTGTCGTGGTCTTTGGCTGCTCCCAGACGATGGTCCACGATCCCGCGGCGGCGCCGCATCTCGCGCAGATGCTCCCCGAGCAGCTCGACGACTTCGCCCCCGGGCGTCTCGAGCTCGCGCTCGCAGAGGACGCCCTCGAAGAGCTCGCGGAGCGTGCCGGGCTCGAGGACGCCGAGGGCGCGGTCGCCGGCGCGACCCGCAGCTACACCCGCGGCGCGCAGACCTTCGAGTTCTTCGTCTTCGAGCTGAGCAGCCGCGAGCGGGCGCGGCTCTTCTACGATGCCCAGCAGGTCGGTGAGCCGACGCCGATCCCCGGCTTCGGCAGCCTCGGCCGCACGCGCGTCGGGAAACAAGGCCGCTACGAGCTCGAGACCTGGCTGTCGTCCTACTTCATCCGGGCGATCGCCACCGACTCCGAGCGGGCGACACGGCGCGCGGCCTTCCATGCCTGCTGCACGATCCTCGATGGCTTCGAGGTCGCCGCGCTCGAGCCGTCCGGCGACAACTCCAAGCTCGCCGAGGCCGCCCCGCGCGGGGAGCACGCGCCCCGCTGAGGGTTGCCGGGAGTCAGTCTACCAGGGCAGAACCCTCCCCGTCCGACGCGGCCTGGTGCCTTCCGCTCTCGCGTTCACTCCCGTCGCGATCACAGGAGCCCCGCAACGCCCTGTCGCGCTCAGCGCCCCGCGATCGCGATCGCGAGCTTGCCGCGCACCCGGCCGGTCTCGCTCTTCGTGTGGGCGTCGGCGATCGCCTCGAGGGGAAAGATCTCCGACACGTGGGGGCGCAGGGCCCCGTCGTCGACCAGCGCGGCGAGCTCGTCGAGCTGGTCGCCCCGGCAGCGTTTGAGCACGGCCAGGGCCCGCTTGCCCCGGAACAGCCCCGCCAGCTTGTAGCCGAGCATCGCCCAGCCGGTGGCGACCAGGCCGCCGAGGGGTCCGTAGCGCTTGGTGTAGCCCGGCAGTCCGGCGGTGATGCTGACGACGGCGCCGCCCTTCTTGACGACGCTCAGGGCTTGGCGCCGCTCGGCCACGCCGAGGGCGTCGAGCACCATGTCGAGGTCGGCGACCGCCTCGCGCCAGTCGACCTCGCGGTAGTCGATGACCTCGTCGGCGCCGAGCTCGCGCACGTAGTCGGCGTTGCGCGCGCTGCAGGTCGTGATCACGTGGGCGCCGCGCCTCTTGGCGAGCTGGATGGCGACGCTGCCGACGCCTCCGGAGCCCGCCTGGATCAGCACCCGATGGCCCTCGGCCACGCCGGCGGCCTCGAGGCACTGATGGGCGGTGAGCGCGACCAGCGGCAGGCTCGCCGCCTCGGTGTGGGAGAGGCTCTCCGGCTTCTTCCCGAGCTCCTTCTCCTTGACGACGATGCGCTCGGCATAACAACCTGGGCGGCGGTGGGTCGGGCTCGCCCAGACCTGGTCGCCGACGGCGAAGCGCGTGACGCGATCGCCGACGGCGAGCACCTCTCCGGACAGGTCGAGCCCGAGGATCCAGGGCAGGCGGTAGCGGATCGCCCCGCGCTGGCCGCCGCGCCGGATCTTGCAGTCGACCGGGTTGACCGAGCTCGCGTGGACCTCGATCAACACGTCGTCGCGGCCGGGCTCAGGATCGGGGACGTCCTCGATGCGGAACACCGAGGGCGGGCCGTACTCATGGATGCGGGCGGCTTTCACCTGGTCACCTCGGAAGGTAGAGAGAGGCCCGCGCGGGTAGGCGCGGGCCTCGGGTCTCGCGGACTGCGAACGGGTGGGACGGACGGCTGACCCGCTCGTGCAACGACTGCTTAATAGTCGTAGTCGTAGTCGTCCTCGCCGTCGTCGTCCTTCTTGTCCTTCGGCAGCTCGGCGACCACGCAGTCGGTGGTCAGCAGCAGGGTCGCGATCGAGGCGGCGTTCTGCAGCGCGCTGCGGGTCACCTTGGTCGGATCGACGACGCCCTGCTCGAGCAGGTCACCGTACTCCCCGCTGCGGGCGTTGAAGCCGAAGTTGACGTCGTCGCTGCTGCGCACCTTCTCGGCGACGACGGCGCCGTCGAGGCCGGCGTTCTCGGTGATCTGGCGCAGCGGCCGCTCGAGGGCCTTGCGCACGATCTGCGCCGCGACCTTGTGCTCGTCGCCGAGCTGGTCGAGGGCCTTCTGGGCGCGGATCAGGGCGACGCCGCCGCCGGGGACGATGCCCTCTTCGACCGCGGCCCGGGTCGCGTGCAGGGCGTCCTCGATGCGCGCCTTCTTCTCCTTCATCTCGAGCTCGGTGACCGCGCCGACGTTGATCTGGGCGACACCACCGGCGAGCTTGGCGAGGCGCTCGTTGAGCTTCTCGCGGTCGTAGTCGCTGGTCGCGCGCTCGATCTCGCTGCGGATCTTGGCGATGCGGTCCTGGATCTGCTCGGTGGTGCCCGCACCTTCGATCACGGTGGTCTTGTCCTTGCTGATCACGACCTTGCGGGCGCGGCCGAGGGAGGACAGCTCGGTCTTCTCGAGGTCGCGGCCGAGGTCGGCGAAGATCGTCTCGCCGCCGGTCAGCACCGCGAGATCCTCGAGCATCGCCTTGCGCCGGTCACCGAAGCCCGGGGCCTTGACGGCGCAGATCTTCAGGGTGCCGCGGATCTTGTTGATCACGAGGGTCGCGAGGGCCTTGCCGTCGACGTCTTCGGCGACGATCAGCAGCGGACGGCCCGACTTGGCGACCTGCTCGAGCACCGGCAGGATCTCCTTCAGGCTCGAGATCTTCTTCTCGTAGATCAGAATGAACGGATCCTCGAGCACGCACTCCATCGACTCAGCGTCGGTGACGAAGTACGGCGACAGGTAGCCGCGATCGAACTGCATGCCTTCGACCAGCTCGACCTCGGTCTGCATGCCCTTGCCTTCTTCGATCGTGATCACGCCGTCTTTGCCGACCTTGTCCATCGCCTCGGCGATCATCTTGCCGATCAGCTCGTCGTTGTTCGACGCGATCGCGCCGACGTTGGCGATCGCGGTCGAGTCGGTGACCTCGATCGACATGTTCTTCAGCTCTTCGGTGACGACCTTGACAGCCTTGTCGATGCCGCGCTTGAGCGTCATCGGGTCGGCGCCGGCGGCGACCATCCGCAGGCCGTCCTCGTAGATGGCCTCGGCGAGCACGGTCGCGGTGGTGGTGCCGTCACCGGCGACATCGGAGGTCTTCGAGGCGACCTCGCGCACCATCTGCGCGCCCATGTTCTCGTACTTGTCGACCAGCTCGACCTCTTTGGCGACCGTCACGCCGTCCTTGGTGATGATCGGCGACCCGAACTTCTTCTCGATCACGACGTTGCGGCCACGCGGCCCGAGCGTCACCTTGACCGCGCGGGCCAGCTGGCGGACGCCGCGACGGGTCGCTTCGCGGGCTTCGTGGTTGAAGGCGATGATCTTGGCGTTCATGGATGGGGCTCCTTATCGGCCCGCCGCCGGATGGCGCGGGATCGGTGATGACGTTCAGGAAGATGGGCTCGACGTCTTGTCGCTCTTGCCGGAGGGCTTGCTGTCGCTCTTCTTGCTGTCGCTCTTCGCCTTGCCGGCTTCCTTCTCGGATTTCTGCTTCTGCTTGTACTCTTTGCTGCGGTAGTCGGTGATGTAGAAGCCCGAGCCCTTGAAGATCAGGCCGGCTCCGGCGCCGATCAACCGCTTGAGCTTCCCGTTGCACTCCGGGCATTCGGTCAGATGCGGATCGTTGATTCCCTGGAACGCCTCGAAGACGTGCTCGCATTCGAGGCAGCGGTAGTCGTAGGTCGGCATCGGGGGGTCCTCAGCATTTTTCCGTCCCCATACAATTTCAGTGCCAGCCGGAAGCCGCCGCCGCGCGCGTTTCCGCTCCTGCCAATACGGCACGGTCGCTGCCGCCTGGTCAAGATGGCAGCCTCCGATGCACAAGGCCTCCCGCGGGGGAGGCCTTTGGCGTAGAAGACGGTCGGTCCGGGGATCAGGCAGCCGGCTGGGCCGCGTCGATCGCCGACTCGTGGGCCTCGTAGGCGTAGACGAGGGCGAACATGGCGATCGGAATGGTCACGAAGCCGCCGAGGCCGCAGGCGAGGTTCCCGATCTGGGCGACGAAGCCGATCACGATCGCGAGGATCAGGGTGCCGACGAAGTTGCCCTTGACGTAGTTGAAGGAGGCCTTGGCCGCGTCGACCGCGCCCATGCCCTTGAAGGCCATCAGGGGAAGGGTCCAGAAGACCAGGAAGACGGGGATGATGCAGAGCATCTGGGCGACCGCGACGATGATCACGGCGATCAGGTACTGCACGAGGTTGTCGAACACGAACAGCTTGCCGATCTCCGGCTTGGTGCCGTTGTTCTTGTACTCGCGGACCATCTTGAGGTAGTTCGCGCCGACCTGCGGAGCGATGATGAAGCAGATGCCCGCCAGGCTGGCAACCAGCGTCGCCAGCGCCCAGGGCACGAGGTCGGCCTTGGTGTGCTCCCAGCCGGCCTTGATCCAATCGCCGTACTTGTTTTCAACTGCCATCGATCTCGACTCCTCACTCAATCGATCCGTTCCGCGCCGAGACCAGGTGCAGTCTGCGCGGAACAGTGTTCGGTTTTTCTCTTTGCGGGGAGCGAGTCTGCTGGCCGAGTGGGGAGTGCCCCAACCCGTAGACCGCTGCGCCCCTCCAGCTTCCCCCGGCCCGACTGGGGGCCAGTATTCGTCCAGGTCGCCGCATTGTAGTGGTCACCATTCTGTCGTGCAAACGGGAATTTCGAATTCGCGTGGCCTCCGAAGCATCGATTGACACCCCGTGCACAGCGAGCATAATCGCGGTTTTTGCTCGGGAGCACGCCATGCGCCGCAGCCTCACGGCGATCGCCATCCTCTTCCTGACCGGCGCTTCCGCCCACGCGACCAACGGCCTGTTCCGCATCGGCATAGGTCCGCGCTCCGTCGGCCGCGGTGGCGCCGACACGGCGGTCTCGGACGACGCCTACGCGATCCACTCGAACCCCGCGGGCATGGCCTTCGTCCCCGGCCATCGCTACGACGGGGCGCTCGGGGTCAACCTGCTCGAGGTGATGTTCGACACCAGCCTCGACGACGACACCTCGGCGGAGTTCATCCCCGCCGCCGATCTCGCCCTGGTCTTCGCCCCGGGCGACCCCTTCTACTTCGGCGAGGCCTTCGACGCGAGCACGTACGACACCTGGTTCGTCGACGCCCCCGCCGAGCCGGGGCTGCAGGAGGCGATGGTCGCCGAGCAGTACAACGAGGGACGGTACGGCAGCGCGTTCCGCGTCGGCTTCGGCGTGATCGGCATCACCGGCGGCAAGATCGACCTCGAGGCTTCGACCGAGCCGATCTTCACCGAGCCGACCGATTACGAGACCGACACGCTGTTCCCGGGGCTGATCGCTTCGGT
>JAUIEM010000637.1 GCA_030428695.1 bacterium | reverse complement strand
CCGAGCAGGCCGCCTGGGACACCTTCGACTGGCGGGAGCACCTGGCGGAGGCCGCGACCGAGCGCGTGTTCGTCGAGCTCGCCGACGGCACGGTCGTCGACCTCGGGCCGGAGAAGGCGCCCCACAGAGACCTCCTCAGCACGGCGGAGCGCGTCGCCGGGCCGTCGGCCGAGCAGCGCGCGCGCTTCTCCCTCGCGGTCGAGGTCGTCTCCGACTACGAGACCGGGCCGGAGAGCACGGTGATCTTCACCTTCGACTGCGCCCCGGAGGACGTCTTCGGCAGCGGCCTGCGGCTGCAGGTCATCCCTTCCGCGGGGCGCATCCCCGCGCCGCCGGATCAGTGGAAGCCCGAGGAGTGGTACCCGATCGTCACCGGCTTCGACTCCTTCCAGGTCGTCCTGCGCGCCGGCCGCACGAGCCGCGCCTCGCCGGTCGCCTTCGACCGCGACGGGCGCGTGTTCGGGAACGGGCGCGGGGCGACGGGCTCCGAGCTCGGCATGGGCATGGGCGGCATCGACCTCGCCGGCCCGCTGATGGGCGAGGGCAACGAGGGACCGCAGCCGACCGGCCTGCGGGCCGTCGTGCTGCGCATGGAGCTCGCCCTGCCCGGGGCGGATCCGCAGGTCTTCGAACGCCTGCTGTGCGGGGCGCTGCGGCCCGGGGTGTCGCCGATCTTCAAGACCGACATCGTGCTCGCCCCCGGGCCGATCGGCGATGCGACCCTGAGCTGGCTGAGCATGGAGGGCGCCGTGCGCGCGGCGCAGGCGCTGCCCAAGCTGGTCGGCGCGAAGGATCCGCTCGCCTTGATGCGCGGCGCCGACCGCCTCAAGCCGATGCCGCAGCTGCTCTACCGCTGGCTGACCGGCCGGCGCGAGCTGATCGCCCGGCTGTGCGCGGAGTATCCGGCCGTCGCCCTGCGCGGGGGGCCGGCGATCGCCCTGCGCTCGCACTGGATGCTGCCCGACCCGGAGACCAAGGAAGTCGGCAAGCGCTCGGCGATCGACGTCGTCTACGACGGCCTCCTGTGTGTGCCGATCGGGGAGGCCGCCGCCGAGAACGCCGCCCGCGCGAACATGCACCTCGGCATCGGCGCGACGGTGCTCGAGTCGCTGCTGGTGCGGGAGTTCGGCTTCCACCTCTACGCCCGCGGCACCCACGACGCCTTCGAGGATGACCGCGCCGCGGGCGCCACGCACACCTGCGTGACGGCGGCACAGGCCGCCGGCCAGGCCCTTCCCCCGCTCGCCCGCCACGCCCTGCACCAGGAGGGCGGCCGGCTGCTGGTCTACGCCCGGGACGGGGTGCACTGGTGGAGCGTCGACCCGCGCACCGGCGCGACCATCGGCCGCGGCGACGGCGGCGAGGGCCAGGGCATGACCGAGTACCTCGACGTGCATCAGGCGCAGGTCAAGAACCTCGTCTGCTTCAAGGCCTTCGCCCAGGGCATCATCTTCGGCACCGCCGACCGCGACGCCCTGATCCACGACTGGATCGTGTGCGTCGCCGGCTTCGACGACCCGACCCTGGTCAGCGACACCTGGGCCGCCCTCAGCGAGAACCCCGCCGCCGGCCGCTACGCGGGGGTGCTCAAGATCGTGTTCGGCCTGATCGGCCTGTGGAAACAGGCGACGGAGGAATGATGCGGACGCTGGCTCTCGGCCTCCTGCTCGCCGCGCTGGCGGGCGCCGACGAGACCGTGGTCGCCCTGTGCGACCCCTACCACCAGGATCTCGCCGACGCGCTCGCCGAGGAGCCGACCCTCGGCCAGGGCGACGCCCCCGTCGTGCTGGTCAGCGGCGGAGCCTTCAGCGCGCTGCTCGACCGGCCGACCAGCCTGCGCTACCTCGAGCGCTGCGGCGTGCGGGCGGTCAACCTCGCCCATCGCGACCTGCGCGAGGCCGCGTTCTCGCTCGGTGGGCTGCCCGGCGGGCTGCCGCCGCTGGTCTCGGCCAACCTCAGCCTGACCGGGCGGATCGCGCCCTGGGAGCCGTATGTCGAGGTCGAGCTCGGCGGCGAGAGCTGGGCGGTGGTCGGGCTGACCGTGCCCTCCGCGGCGGTCGCGCTGCCCGGCAGCGGGGTCGATCCCGGGCTGGTCGTGCATCCTCCGGAGGAGTCGCTCGAGTGGGTGTTCGAGAGGCTCGACGCCGAGCGTCCGGTGCTGGTGCTCGCCGACGCGCCGGAGTCGACCGTCGCGGCCTGGGCGGAGCGCTTTCCCCGGGTGCGGGCCTGGATCGTCAGCGGGCGCGGCGGCGGAGACCTCGCGCCGGAAGCGGGGGCGCGCGTCTTCCGGGCGCCCCCGGGCGGCCAGCACCTCGTCGTCCTGCCGCCGGCCTTCGCGGGGGGGCGCATCGCCCACCTGTCCGAGCTGGTGACCGAGGAGCTTCCCGAAGATCCCTTCCTGGCCGACCTGCTCGGCTCCCTCGAGCGGCCGCTGCCGAGCTGGAAGCCGACGGGCGATCCCGCGCCGCCGCCGCCGGTGGTTCCGCCGCCCCTCGACAGCGAGCTGTTCGACAGCCCGACCCTGGTCGAGCCGCTCGAGTTCACGCACTCGCTGATGCAGCCCGAGCGCGAGCCCCTGGGCCTGCTCGGCCACGGCATCGATCCCGCCGACCTCAACGAGGCGATCATCCGCGGCCGGGAGTTCCTCTGGCGCCATGTGCGCGACAACGACATCCTGCGCGGC
>JAUIEM010000224.1 GCA_030428695.1 bacterium | reverse complement strand
CCGAAGTAGAAGCCGACGACGAAGAGGAAGATCTTGTCGGCCGCGTCGGGCAGCTCGCCGATCTGGTTGAACAGGATCGCGAGCGAATAGAGGACGGTCGCGCCGAGGGCGACCATGCCGCGCAGGTGTCCACCGAGCACGAGCACCGTCGCGCGCTCGCCGAACATCGACAGCATGCGGTCGAGCAGCGGCCGCAGCAGGTTGCCGAACAAGAAGGCCCCGATCAGGGCGATGGTGCCGAGGTTGTCGGACCACACGTCGTCCGTGAAGTCGGTGCCCGCCTTGCGGAAGACCAGGAAGACCAGGAGCCCGAAGCCCGCGACGAAGATCAGGCGCATCGACCCCCGCGGGAGCCACAGCGGGTTCGCCTGTTTCTTGTGGGCCGGCGGCGGCTTCCCACCGACCATCTTCGGCCGCGCCGCGAAGTAGTAGCTCAAGGTGAGGATCAGGGTCATCCGCAGCTCGACGGGCACGGTGCGGCCGGTCAGGATCAACACGCATGCGACCAGGAAGATCAGCAGCGCGGTCATCGCCCGGACGCTGCCCTTGGGCAGCCCGAGCGGATAGATCGGGGCCGGCTCCTCGTCCCCCTCGAGCTGCCCGGCGTCGAGCTCGTCCTGGGTCAGCGCGATGGTCTCGTCGTCGGTGGGCGGGGTCGTCTCTTCTTCTTCAGGCATCACGGGTCCTGGCTGCGGGATCGGGGTGGCAGGAGGCGCTGGGGATGCGCTTCCGCCCGGCGAAGCCCTCATCGTAGCTATGGTACCATTCGAGCCGGGCTTCCCCGGTCTTCCAGCACAGAAACACTTCCTGGCCGTCGATCTCCCCGGGGAAGTCGACACGCCCCTCCTCGAAGCCGAGCCCCTTGTACTCGCAGCCGAGCGCGGTCAGCTCGGCGGTGCAGGCGCGGATCTCGTCGGACAGCGCGGCGACCAGCTCTTTCTGCTCGTCGTCCGGGTTCTTCAACACGACCAGATCGCTGAGCTGGCGCTGCTTGACGAGGATATCGGCGACGATCGACCGCACCAGGGGCAGCGTCCGCGTCGCTTCGTGCGGCGTGAACAGTCGTGGGGGTCGGGTCATGGCAGCTCCTCGTTCCCTCCAGGGTATGTTCCGCTCCGGATCGGCGCAACACCAGGAGGAAGGGCGCCCGGCCGACGCAGCGGCGATTTGACTTCGGAGGCCGGGTCGCGCATCATTCCGGAGCGATATCGTCTAAGGAGTATGGGATGGCCCGCATCGCAGTGGTCGGCTACACCAACGACTGGTCGACCGAAGAGCTGGTCCAATCGCTTCGCAGCAAGGGCGCGGAGGTCACGCTGATCCCGCCGGTCAACTGGTCGCTGACCTTCCCGGGCGACCGCGCGACGATGGCGGGCATGGCTCCGCCGGAGGTCGACGCCTGGCTGATCAAGGATCTCGGCTACGGGCGCACCGCTGGCGTCGCGATCATGCTCGAGATGCTGCGCAGCTTCCAGAAGCGCGGCGCCAAGGTCTTCCCCCGCATCGGCGCCGTCGAGGCGGCGGTCGACCGCTACCGGCGCACGCTGGCGCTCGGCCGCGCGGGGCTGCCGATCATCGAGACCCGCTTCGCCGGCTCGATCCAGGACGCCGTCGAGTTCGTCCAGTACGTCGGTACCGCGGTCTACAAGCCGCGCCACAGCGTGCCCGGCGAGGGCCTGTCCCTGCTCAAGGCCGAAGACCCCACCCTGAAGGCGAACCTCCAGCTCATCGCCCGCCAGGAGGGCTTCCCCTGCTACCTGCAGCAGTTCATCTCCGGTCTCGACCACGACCTGCGGATCGTCGTGATCGGCGGCGAGGTGCTCGGCGGCTACGCCCGCATCGCCCAGCCCGGCCGCTGGCAGACCTCGCCGAAGGCCGGTGGCCGGCACGCGGCCTGCCCGATGACGCCCGAGATCAGCCACCTCGCCCAGCAGGCGGTCGAGGCGTGCAAGATCGCCTTCGCGACCGTCGAGCTCGCGCCGACGCCGGACGGCATGCTGGTGTTCGACGTCAACCCCTTCGCCGGCTTCGTCGGGCTGAAGGAAGCCTGCGACGTGCACGCCCCGAGCCTGCTCGCCGAGTACGTGCTGCAGCGGGTGTAGAAGCGCGCCCGCGCGTCAGCCTTCCGCGTTGCTACGCGGCTCGGCGACCCGGACGATCGCCTCCGGAGCGAAGGCCCCGCGCAGGCGGCGGAAGGCGGCCTCGACCCGGCCGCTTTCGGGACTCTCGATCGTGACCATCACCTTGTAGTCCGCCTTGTGGTAGAGCGGATAGGAGCCGATCGCGACCTGCTCCTCGCGCTCGACGTCGGCGAGCAGGTGGGCGATCGGCGTCTCCTCGAGGTCGAGGTACAGGCGCGCCTGGATCAGCGGCGTCGATTGGAAGCGCTCACGGATCGCCGCCCACTTGCGCTTGAACAGGGTCGGCTCCCCGGGCAGGCAGAACACGTTCTCGACCCGCACGATCGGGATCGGGAACAGCGGGTCGGGCACGACCTCGGCGCCGGCGGGGAGGCGCGCCATCTTGAGCACCCACTCGTTGACCTCTTTGTCCTGCGCGCGGTAGTAGCTCTCGATCATCGCGCGCAGCCCGGGGTGCTCTTCGAGGGGAACGCCGAAGGCGGCGGCGATGCCGTCGGCGGTCATGTCGTCATGGGTCGGGCCGATGCCGCCGGAGGTGACCACCCAGCGGTGGCTCTCGCTGCAGCGCCGGACGGTCGCGGCGATGGTCTCGACGATGTCCGGGATGATCACGACCTCGCCGAGGGTTCCCCCGATGCGCCGCAGGTCGTCCATCGCGTGGACGCAGTTCAGATCCTGGACCTTCCCGCTCAGCAGCTCATTGCCGACGAGCACCAGCGCCACGGTCTCCGCCATCACACGACCCCCGCGCAGGCGAGCAGGCCCGTCGCCAGGTCGACCGGCAGGCCGACCACCGTATCGAGGCGCCCGGCCTCGAGGCGGGCGGGAGTGCCGCGGTCCTGGATCCCGTACGCGCCGGCTTTACCCCGCCACTGCTCGCTGTCGAGGTAGGCGTCGTAGGGGCCGGGCACCAGGGTCAGGCGGCTGGTGTCCGAGTCGGCCCAGGTGCGCCCATCGGGGTGGCGGACCGCGACGCCCGTGGTGACGAAGTGGCTGCGGGTGCCGAGCCGCGCGAGCATCCGCGCCGCCTCGGCCCGGTCCGCCGCCTTGGCGAGCAGGGAGCCGTCCGCGGCGACGACCACCGTGTCGGCGGCGAGCACGCAGGCGTCGGGCTCGCGGACGGCGACGGTCAGGACCTTGAGCAGGGCCAGCCGCGACGCGAGGGCGTGGGGGGACTCGAGGGTCTCGACGCTCTCGTCGCAGTCGGGGACGACGACGCGGAAGGTGATGCCGGCGGCGCCGAGCAGTTGGTGGCGTCGCGGGGACGCCGAGGCCAGGATCAGCTCCATCACCGCTCCCTCGCCGTGCTGGCGGTCGAATCGTCGCTCGGGGCCTCGTCGCTGGAGGAGGACGCCTCGTCGGTAGAAGACCCTTCGTCGGCAGAGGACGCCTCGACAGCGGACGCGTCTCCTTCGGCGCCACCGCCTTCGGCCTTCTTCTTCGCTCGCCGCGCGCGCAGCTTGGCGACGAACGCCCGCTCGCGCTCGATAAAGCGCTTGGTCAGCGGATAGGTCGGGATCGCGAGCACCAGGCCGATCACCGCCCCTCCGAGCAAGGTCGGCAGCGCGACATCCCAGCCGAGCTCGAGCAGCCCCGTGAAGAACCGCACGAAGTAGTCGAACACCCCGTCGGACGTCGCCGGGATGATCTGCGAGAACTGCTCGCGGCTGATCGTGTCCCCCTTGCCGATCAGGAAGGCGCCGACCACGTAGTCGAGGTAGTAGATCGGCAACAGGGTCAAGGGGTTCGAGATGTAGACCATCACGATGCCCGCGAGCCGGTTGACCCGGAACAACGTGTTGATGACGCCGATGATGATCATCTGGATGCCGACGGTCGGCGTCCACGCGACGAACATGCCGAGGCTCGCGCCCCAGGCGATGCTCTCGGGCGTGTCTTCGAGCTGCAGCAGCTTCTTGAGGAAGACGCGGTACAGAAAGGACTTCTTGACCATCCGAGGGTCCTTCCGCCGAGTCGCGTCTCCGAGACGGGTTGGCACAGCTTACCACACCCACCGGACGGAGCAAGAAACCCGGTGGGATGAAAGGGGCTCAGTCAGCGGTCTGCCGGGCGAGGAGGGCGCGGAAGTAGCCGACGGTCGCTTCCAGTCCCTCGCGGCGCGCGATCTTCGGCTCCCACCCGAGGATCGAGCGCGCCCGGGTGATGTCGGGCTGGCGCGTCTTCGGATCGTCGGTCGGCAGCGGCTCGAAGATCAGCGGGCTGGTCGCGCCGCAGACGTCGTTGATCTCCGTCGCGAACTCCTTGATCGTCACCTCGTCCGGGTTGCCGATGTTGACCGGCATCGACTCCTCGGAGAACAGCAGCCGGTAGATCCCCTCGATCAGGTCGCTGACGTAGCAGAAGCTGCGGGTCTGGGAGCCGTCGCCGTAGATCGTCAGCGGGTCGCCGCTGAGCGCCTGGCGCATGAAGTTCGGCAGCACGCGCCCGTCGTTCAGCCGCATGCGCGGGCCATAGGTGTTGAAAATGCGGACGATGCGGGTCTGGACGCCGTGCACGCGATGGTAGGCCATCGCCATCGCCTCGCTGAAGCGCTTGGCCTCGTCGTACACCCCCCGCACGCCGATCGGGTTGACGTTGCCCCAGTAGTCCTCGGTCTGCGGGTGGATCAGCGGGTCGCCGTAGACCTCGGAGGTCGACGCGAGCAGGAAGCGGGCCTGCTTCTGCTTGGCGAGGCCGAGGGCGTTGTGGGTGCCCAGGCTGCCGACCTTCAGGGTCTGGATCGGCAGCTCGAGGTAGTCGACCGGGCTCGCGGGCGAGGCGAAGTGCAGGATCGCATCGAGCTCGCCGGCGAGGTAGAGGTAGTTCGTCACGTCGTGGTGGATGAACTGGAAGCTGTCGTTGCCGGCGAGGTGGGCGATGTTGTCGGTCGAGCCGGTCAACAGGTTGTCCATGCAGACGACCTTGTGCCCACGGCTGAGGAAGAGGTCGCAGAGGTGGGAGCCGATGAAGCCGGCCCCCCCGGTCACGAGTACTCTCGACACGCTCTCGCTCCTTTCCCCGCGGGGATCGTGGCTCAGGCCAGCGGCCAGGCAACCACCTCGACTTCCGTTCCGTCGACGGTCTGCAACACCGTGCCCGGCGCGCGGCTCTCGAGGCGCAGGAGCGCGATGTGCAGCGCCTTGCCGAGCCGCGGCGAGACCGCGCTCGCCCGCACCGTGCCGACCGCGCGCTCCGCGTCGTGCAGCGCGGTCTCGACCGCGAGGGGAGACGCGCTGACCAGGCCGCTCAGCATCTTCTTGACCCCGCCCTTGTAGTGCACGCGGGCGACGGTCTCCTGGCCGAGGTAGCAGCCCTTCGTGTAGCACACGGCCCGCTCGAGGTCGGCCTCCTGCGGCAGCAGATCGGCGAGCACGGCCGGTCCGGGGCGCCCGTTCTCGAGCGCGACCAGGGCGAGCTCGTCGCCGACGGCCACGGCTCCGTCCGCTTCCAGCCCCTCCCGCCAGCGCTCCGCCGCGGCGTCGGGCAAGAGGAGGTCGAAGCAGGGCGCCGCGTCGTCGCTTCCGCCCGCCTCGGTCCAGGCGCTGCGCACGCACCAGCCGCCGTCGACCGCGACGCTGTCCCCCTCGCGCGCGGGCAGCGTCTCGATCCGCCCAGCGAGCAGCGCGCCGGCCCGTGGACCCGCCAGGCTCAGGCGGGTGAAGCCCTCGGCGCGGGTGAGCTCGGCGTCCTCGGAGATCAGGTAGCGGTCGAGGTGGGTGGCGAGCGCATCGGCCCGGCCGGGCGGAGTGAGGAAGAGCAGCGCGTCCTCCGCGAGCCGGCTGGCGACGAGGTCGGTGATGATGCGCCCCTTGAGCGCGACCGCCAGGCCGTAGCTACCCGACCCCACGGGGACCAGCAGGTCGTTGGTCACGAAGCCCTGGCAGAAGGAAGCGGCCTCGCTGCCCCGCGCGAAGACCGCGTCGGCGACCGCGGCCACGGCCAGCCCGGCCCCCTCACGGAGCGCGCCGTAGGCGCTCATCGCCGTCCTCCCCGGTCGCTCAGCGCTCGTCCGCGGGCACGTAGTCGCGCTGGGTCACGCCGGTGTAGACCTGGCGGGGCCGACCGATGCGCGAGTTGGCCTCGAGCATCTCCTTGTACTGGGCGATCCAGCCAGGCAGCCGGCCCATCGCGAACAGCACGGTGAACATGTTGGTCGGCACGCCGAGCGCCTTGTAGATGATCCCGCTGTAGAAGTCGACGTTGGGATAGAGGCGCCGCTCGACGAAGTAGGGATCGGCCAGCGCGACCTCTTCGAGGCGCTTGGCGATCTCGAGCAGCGGGTCCTTGCGGTGCTGCTTGGCGAGCACGTTGTCGCACAGCTTCTTGATGATCTTCGCCCGCGGGTCGAAGTTCTTGTACACGCGGTGGCCGAAGCCCATCAGCCGGAAGCTGCTCGTCTTGTCCTTCGCCAGCGCGACGAACTTGTTGACATCGCCGCCGTTCTTGAGGATCTGGTCGAGCATCTCGAGCACGCGCTGGTTCGCCCCGCCGTGCAGCGGCCCCCACAGCGCGCAGATGCCCGCGGAGATCGCCGCGAACAGGTTGGCGCGGCTGCTGCCGACCAGGCGCACGGTCGACGCGCTGCAGTTCTGCTCGTGGTCGGCGTGCAGGATCAACAGCTTGTCGATGACCTCGGCGTTCTCTTCGTCGACCTGGAAGTCGAAGGTCGGCACCGCGAACATCATGCGCAGGAAGTTCCCGCCGTAGCCGAGCTCGTTGCTCGGGTAGACCAGCGGCTGGCCGATCGACTTCTTGTACGAGAAGGCCGCGAGCGTCGGCAGCTTGGCGAGCAGCCGCACGGTCGACATGTCGAGGTTGGTCGGGTCGGTGTCGATCGAGTCCTGGTAGAAGGTCGACAGCGCCGCGACCATCGCCGACAGGATCGCCATCGGGTGCGCGTCACGAGGGAAGCCCTGGAAGAAGTGCTTCATGTCCTCGTGGATGAGGGTGTGGTTGGTGATCCGCTTCTTCCAGGCCGCGAGCGTGTCCTTGTCGGGCAGCTCGCCGTAGATCAGCAGGTAGCAGACCTCGATGAAGGAGGACTTCTCGGCGAGCTGCTCGATCGGGTAGCCGCGGTAGCGCAGAATGCCCTTCTCGCCGTTGATGAAGGTGATCGCGCTGCTGCACGACCCGGTGTTCACGAATCCTGGATCGAGGGTCGTCATGCCCGTCTGCGCACGAAGCTTGCCGATATCGATCGCGCGGTCGTTCTCGGTTCCGACGATGATGGGGAGATCGATGCTCTGATCCCCGACCTGGAGTTTCGCTTCCGTCATGGCCCGCCCTGTTCAGTGTCTTTCGCTGAAAAAACTACCCTTCCGCGGCGATCTTTGCAAGCGGGAGCTGGGCTTGGCGTCCGCGGCCGGCCCCCGTCCACGCGAGCTCGCCTCCGCGCCCGGAGCCCGTCCCTGCACGGGCGGGACGGCCGCACAGGGGGGCGCGTGACGGAGCCGGTTTCTGTTGCGTCCGCCCAGGGCTTCGTTTAATGTCGTCCATCCCAACCAGCTGGCGGAACGCCCACGCGGGAGGCTCCTTGGGCACCAAGACCGAGTACGCGCGACTGAAGGTCCTCGAATACGCCGAGGAGGCCTCGTGGAATCTCGTCGTGCAGAAGGCCTCGAGCGAAGAGGAGAGCGTCGACGACCCGTTCTGGTTCGGCGCGTTCCAGATCCCCTTCACGGCCGAAGAGCCCGGCGAAGGCGGCGAGCCGCCTCCCTCTCCGGAGGGCGAGGAAGAGAGCGACTTCAACGAGATCTGCGTCTACACCGAGGAAGGCGACTGGATGAACTTCTCGATCTCGATCGGGATGGAGCCGGTCTTCTTCCGCGACAACGCCCGAGAGGTGATCGAGATCATCTCCTCCTACGGGCTCGGCGTCGAGGTCGACGACGAGATGGACCCCGGCGACTGGCGCTTCGACATCAACTACCGCGTCTACCTCTGCGGCTTCAACTACGAAGTCTTCCACTTCATCATCGACAACCTCCTGTCCTGCGCCGAAGAGCTGATGGACTTCCAGGAGCGGCGCAACCAGCCCTGCCGCGGCTGAGCGCCGGGGAGTGAGCATGGACCTGCGCAGCGTCAGCCTCTCCGGTCACCAGGTCCCGAGCTTCCTGTACGGCACCGCCTGGAAGGAGGAGCGCACCGCCCACCTCGTGCGCCTCGCCCTCGACGCCGGCTTCCTCGGCATCGACACCGCCAACCAGCGCAAGCACTACCACGAAGCGGGCGTGGGCGAGACCCTGAAGGCCGCCTTCGCCGCCGGACTCGACCGCGACAGCCTGTTCCTGCAGACCAAGTTCACCTACCGCCGCGGCCAGGACCACCGCCTGCCCTACGACCCGCAGGCCCCCTTCGCGACGCAGGTCGCGCAGTCGTTCGAGAGCTCCCTCGCCCACCTCGGCACCGACCGCCTCGACTCCTACGTGCTGCACGGACCCTACGGCGGCTACGGCATCGCGAAGGCCGACCGCGAGGTGTGGCGGGCGATGGAGGAGCTGCACGGGGCCGGGAAGACGCGCCTGCTCGGGGTCAGCAACGTCTCCCTCGAACAGCTCGAGCAGCTGTGGGACTTCGCCGCCGTCAAGCCCTCCTTCGTCCAGAACCGCTGCTACGCCAGCGATGGCTGGGACAGCGCCGTGCGCGGCTTCTGCACCGCCCACGGCGTGCGCTACCAGGGCTTCTCGCTGCTGACCGCCAACCGCGGCGTGCTGCGCGCGCCGGCGGTCCAGAGCGTGGTCGAGCGCACGGGCTGCACGCCGGCCCAGGTCGTCTTCCGCTTCGCCCTCGAGGTCGGCATGGTGCCCCTGACCGGCACCAGCGACCCCGTGCACATGCGGCAGGACCTCGCGGTCTACGACGCCCTCGCGCTGAGCGACGAGGAGCGGGCGGCGATCGAGTCGGCCGGGTGTTGACGGAACCCGCGGGCGGCGCGCCGGCGTTCCGGACGGGGAGGAAGCGCGATGCGAGCGATGCTCTGTCTCTGCCTGCTCGGGGGCACCGTGTGGGCCCAGTCTGACGCCGGGAACCCGCGCGAGCTCGGCCGCGTGGGCTGGATCCGCGACTTCGACGCCGGGCTGGCGCGGGCGGCCGAGGTCGACAAGCCGATGCTGCTGCTGTTCCAGGAAGTGCCCGGCTGAGCGGGCTGCGTCGACTTCGGGACGGAGTCGCTCAGCCACCCCCTGCTCGTCGAGGTGATCGAGACCGCCTTCGTGTCGGTCGCCATCTTCAACAACAAGGGCGGCGCCGATGACGTCGTCCGGCGGCGCTTCGAGGAGCCCGCCTGGAACTACCCGGTCGCGCGCTTCCTCGCCCCCGACGGCGCCGAGATCATCCCGCGCAAGGACCGCATCTGGACCGCGCGGGGCTTCTCGGCCCGGCTCGTCGCAGCGCTGGAAGCCGCCGAGCGCGAGGTTCCCCCGGCGCTGCGCTGGGCGACCGCCGCCCTCGCCGAGCGCGAGCGCGCGACCTTCGCGATGCACTGCTTCTGGGTCGGAGAGGCCCGCCTCGGCGCCCTCGACGGCGTGCTCTCCACCGAGGCGGCCTGGCTCGACGGCCGGGAGGTCGTCGAGCTGGAGTTCGACCCCTCGGTGATCGACTACGGCACCCTGCTCGCCGAGGCCCGGCGCCTCGACTGCCTGACCGGCGCCTTCACCCGCAGCGACGCCCAGCAGCGCAGCGCGGCGAAGCTGCTCGGTGACGCCGCCCGGCGCAGCGACGAACGCGGCCGCCGCGCGGACGACGACGACAAGTACCACCTGCGGCGCGGCTCCCTGCGCTTCCTGCCCCTGACCGGCTTCCAGGCGACGAAGTGCAACGCCGCCCTCGCCGCGGGCGCCTCCGGCGAGGCCTGGCTCAGCCCGCGCCAGCAGGCCCTGCAGGCGCGCGTCGCGGCGGCCCTCGCGGCGGATGCGCAGGCCCTGGCCGGGCTCGAGGCGCCGACCGACGGGGCGGGGCTGTGGGAGCACGCGGCCCGGCTGGAGGAACGTCTGCAGGCGCTCGGGCGCTGAGCCCTACGGCTCGAGCACGCAGCCTCCGACGAAGGCGCTGTTCCACTTCGCGCGCAGGGCCTCGTCGTAGCGCGCGAGCGGGAAGCGGCGCCCCACGCAGGGCCGCAGCCCCGCGCGCACCTGGTCGAAGATCCAGCGCAGCCGCGCCGGGCGCAGGCCGGGGTCGTGCTGGGTGGCGATCACCGTCGGGCAGCCGAGCACCCGCAGGCCCTTCATCATGAGCAGGTTGGTCGGCAGCTGGTTCGCCCGCGGCGCGCCACGTTGGCCCTTGCCCCGGGCGACGAAGGGCGTCGAGGCCCAGCCGACGATCAGGAAGCGCGCGCCGAAGCGCACGCAGCGCAGGCTCTCGAGCGAGACGGCGCCGCCGACCCCGTCGTACACCACGTCGACCCCGCGGCCGCCGGTCAGCGCCTTGACCTCGTCCCGGAAGCGCGGCTCGCCGTCTTCGGTCGCGGTGCACAAGACGTGGTCGGCGCCCTCTGCGCGGACAGCGGCGAGCTTCTCCGGCGAGCGGCCGGTCGCGATCACCGTCGCCCCGACGCGTTTGGCGACGTGCACGGCGGCGAGACCGGTCGCCCCCGAGGCGCCGTGGATCAGCACCGTGTCCTCGGCGCGCAGCTCGCCGCACGCGATCAGGCAGTGGTAGGCGGTCTCGTAGCTGCCGAGCAGGGCGCAGCCCTCGGCGAAGCTCAGGGGCTCGGGCAGCGCCAGCGCGGCCTTGTCCGGCGCGACCGCGTAGCTCGCGAAGCCACCGTGGCGGCGGTGCTCGCCGCCGGAGCGCGGTCCCGTGCTGAAGCCGTCGGCGAGCACCCGGGTGCCGAGCCGGGCGGGATCGACCTCCGCCCCGCACCACACGATCTCGCCGGCGTACTCGAGGCCGGGCGTGTAGGGTGGGCGGACGAGATGCTGGTACTGGCCGCTGGTCATCAGCAGGTCCACCCAGCCGACCGCGGCCGCCCGCACGGCGATCACGACGTCGGTCGGGGCGAGCGTCGCCGGCTCGGGCGGAAGCTGCTCGCGCAGCTCGAGACAGCTCTCGAGCGCTTCGAGCGGCGTCTCCGCCAGACCGGTAACGACGATCTTCTGGCCGGGGGGCCCATAGGCAGGCGGCATGAGGAACCTCCACGCGCGCATTGTAGCGCCGACGTGTTGCATTTTCCCGCGCGAACGGTTCCAACGTCCAGCGGGCCGTCCGCAGCGTGGAGGCAGGATGCGCCGGATCGCGATCGTCCTCGGGCTGGCAGCGCTCGCCCTCGTCGCGCTGCTCGCGTTGTGGAAGCGCGGGCCGGCGGAGCCGCGCTTCGTCGAGCCGTCATCACGACCGCGATGCCGCGCACCAACGCGGGCGGCCCCGGGGCGAGGAGCCTATCCCGGTGAATCGAACGGGCTCAGACCTGCAGGGGGCCGTACTTCGGGAACCGACCTCCCTCGCTGGCAGCAGGACCTACGTTGAGGCTCAGATCAGGCGCCGGATCCACTTCTTCTTGCCGTCGGTGAACGGCGGGTAGGTCAGCTCGACGTCGAGGTAGGTCGACTTGCGCAGCACCGACTTCTTGTGGGAGAAGACGTCGAAGCTCGCCTTGCCGTGGTACGCCCCCATACCGCTCTCGCCGACGCCGCCGAAGGGCAGCTCGGGGTTGGCGAGGTGCATCCAGCAATGGTTGACGGTCGCGCCCCCCGAGCTGGTCAGCGACAGCACCCGGTCCTGCACCGCCTTGTTCTTCGAGAAGACGTACAGCGCCAGGGGCTTCGGCCGCGCGTTGACGAAGTCGATCGCCTCCTGCATGTTCGCGACCTCGAGCACCGGCAGGATCGGGCCGAAGATCTCGGACTCCATCACCTTCGAGTCCGGCGCGACGTTCTTGAGCACGGTCGGCGCGAGGTAACGGTCGTCCTCGTCATGGCCCCCGCCGACGACCGGCTCGCCGCTGTCGAGCAGCGCGACCAGCCGCTGGTGGTGGCGGCGGTTGACGATGCGCCCGTAGTCGGGGCTCTGCTGCGGATCGGCGCCGTAGAAGCTCTCGACGGTCGCGCGCAGCCCCTCGAGCAGGCGGTCGTGGATCTTGCGGTGGGCGAGGATGTAGTCCGGGGCGACGCAGGTCTGCCCGGCGTTCGAGAACTTCCCCCAGCAGATGCGCTTGAGGGTGACGTCGAAGTCGACGTTCTCATCGACCAGGCAGGGGCTCTTGCCGCCCAGCTCGAGGGTGACCGGCGTCAGGTTCTCGGCGGCGGCGCGCATCACGATGCGACCGACCTGGCCGTTGCCGGTGTAGAAAATGTGGTCGAAGCGCTGGGCGAGGAGCGCGGTCGTCTCCTCGACCGCCCCCTCGACCACCCGCACGGCGCCGGTGTCGAGGTAGCGCGGCAGCAGCTCGGCGAGCATCGCGGAGGTCGCCGGCGCGACCTCGGAGGGCTTGACCACCACGCAGTTGCCCGCCGCCAGGGCACCGAGCAGGGGACCGAGCACCAGCCCGAACGGGTAGTTCCACGGCGCGATGACCAGCACCACCCCGAGAGGATCGCTGTGGATGTGGCTGCTGCCCGGCTGCAGCACCAGGGGACTGCCGACGCGCTGCGGCTGCATCCAGCTCTTCAGCTTCTTCCGAGTGCGCTCGACCTCGCCGACGCTGTAGGCGACCTCGGACATGAAGGCCTCGAGCTCGGGCTTGCCGACGTCCTTGCGCAGAGCCTCGCAGATCGTCGTCTCGTGCTCCTTCATCATCCGCAGCAGGGCCGCGAGCTGGGCGTCGCGCCAGGCATAGGGCCGGGTGCGACCGCTGTGGAAGGTCGCGCGCAGCTCGGAGACCAGGGCGGGGATGGAGTCGACGGGGGTGGCGGTGGTCGGCATGACGTCCTCGGGGAAGGCAGGGGGGGACCTGCGTGATCTCTTGGTTATAGGTCGCGAGCAGGCCGCCGTCCAGATTCCCGGGCGGCGGCCGCCGAAACCGCTTAGAAGTAGTCCTCGACCACCGGCGCGGCCGGTTCCCCCGGATCCGGCACGGCCCGGAAGGGCTCTGCGGCGAGGAAGCCCTCGAACACCGCCCGCGCCTCGGCGCTCGCCTCGGGATCCCGGGCCAGGCGGCCCTCGGTCTGGGCGCGGTAGCCCATCGCGAAGCGCACCTCGCGCTCCTCGTCGCCGCGCACCCGCACGATCACGACCTCGGCGCCCGGCTCGGTGCCGCGGATCAGGTCGCCCCAGTTCGCCTCGGTGAAGGCGGTCCCGTTCAGGCTGAGCAGCCGGTCACCGACCGCGAAGCCGGCGTCCGCGGCGGAGCTGCCGGGGACGACGTTGCCCAGCACGATGCCGCCCGCGGCGCTCGGCTCGGCCTGCACGCCGAAGAAGGCCGAGCGGGAGATCTCGCGCAGCTTGAAGCTCAGCCCGCCGACCGGCGCGATGGCGCTGAAGTCCGCGTCCGCCTCGCCGAGCACGATCGGCAGCCAGCGACTCGACAGGTCGGCCTGGGCGACCGCGTCGATGATGTGGAAGATGCCCTCGGAGCGCTCGAAGCCCCGGTCGGGCCGCGCGAACTGCCAGTTCATGTAGCGCATCACGTCGTCGAGGGAGCGGCGGTTGCCGGTCGCCGCCCGGATCTCGAGGTCGAGGGCGAAGCCCCAGGCGCGGCCCCGGGTGTAGTAGTCGTCGGTCTGGTTGCACTGCGACCAGGCCCGGCCGAGCACGTTGAGGTACTGCTCGGGCGTGTAGACGCCGGTGTGCAGCAGGCAGACGGCGGTGTAGTAGTCGGTCACTCCCTCGAGGAACCACAGCGAGTCCATGCGCGGGACCTCGGTGTAGTCGAAGGGGTTGATCGTCTCGGAGCGGATGCGCTTGACGTTCCACAGATGGAAGAACTCGTGGGCGATCACGCTCAGGCCGCTGGTGCTGCTGAAGACCGAGCCCTCGGACAGGTAGATCTCGGTCGAGTTGTGGTGCTCGAGGCCGCTCGCGCCGCGGCCGCCGCCGACGGTGAACTGGAACACGTAGCGGTCGAAGGGGATCTCGCCGAAGAAGTCGAACTGCCAGGCGCAGATCTTCCCGATCTCCTCCTTGAGCTCGGCGTTCATCCGCTCGGCCAGCGCGCGGTCGCCCTGGTAGCTCAGCTCGATCGGGCAACCCTTGACGACGATCTCGTCGAGGAGCAGCGGGCCGACGGTCACCGGGCAGTCGATCAGCTGGTCGTAGTCGACCGCCGAGTAGCTGCCGTCGTCGTGGCGCACCAGCCCGGTCGTCAGCTGCCAGCCCTCGGGGATGCCGACCATGTGCACGCGGTGGGCCCCCACCCGCTCGTAGCCGGGCAGGTACAGGTAGGTCTCCGGTCCGGTGATGTGCACGCCCTGGGCGAGGTTGCTGCGCCGGCCGCCGAGGGGGACGGTGTACTGGAAGACGACGGTCGCCGCGCCCTCGTGGTCGACGAGCCAGGTGTCCGTGCCGTCGCGGGTGACAGTCAGCTCCGCGCCGTCGACGCTGCCGGCCCGCGCGCGCAGGTCGGTCACGCGCTCACCGAAGCCGCGGAAGCGGTAGGCGCCGGGGGTCCAGTTCGGCATGCGGACGATGAACGCGCTGCCGAAGGTGTCGCAGCCGCCGACGTGCAGCGTGACCTGCAGGGCGCCCTCCGGCGCGCGGCTCCAGTCGAGCTCGTGCTCGAAGGTCGGGGACGAGGCGAGCAGGGCGCTCGCGAGCAGGGGTAGGATCAGCAGTCTGGACACGGGTTCCTCCAGAGGGTGGGGGGTTACCGATGTGTACGGAGCTCGTCGGTCCTTGTGAGGAGCGCCACCACCGACCGGTGTGCAACACTGTGCAGGCGCGTGCACCGAAGGACGCGCCGACCACGGCAGGCGCAGACGGAGGATGGCGGCCCGCCGGCCTGGCACGTCATTTCCTTGAGGGTGCGTCGAGGGCCCACAAGGAGGACCACCGATGCCCGCGACCGTGCGAGAAGAGAGCCACCGGACCGACATCGACACGCTCAGCGAGGGCATCCGCCTGCGCGCCGGCCGCCGCCACGTGATCACCGTCCAGTGCGGCGACGCGATCCTGCGGCTCAAGGCCCTCGACCCGCCCGCCGACGCGCGCTGCGTGTTCCGCGTAGCCGGTACCGAGCAGTCGCGCGCCTTCGCCGAGGCCGAGCGCGACGGCACCGAGCTCGTGTTCCGCTTCAAGCTGCGCACCCGGGGCCCGGTCGACGTCTGGATCGACTACGGGAGCGGCACGCGCGTGCCCTTCCTGCGCTCCTACGCCCCCGCCGCCGCGGCCTGAGCGACTCAGCCCCAGACCGCGCGCAGCCGCTCGAGCGCGCGCTCTTCCCCCGCCAGCACCGCCCCGGGCAGCTTCCAGGACGGGGCGAGGCCGTCGTAGGCGACCGCGCCGCCGGAGGCGTGCTCGACGCGCAGGCCCACCCGCGCGCCGATCGCGTGGGCGGCGACCAGGTCCCAGGCGGAGCTGCGCGGGATGTGGGTGGCGACGAAGCCGCCGGCGCGGGCGACCAGGCACAGGTGCAGCGCCGAGCTGCCGAGGCTGCGGATCTTGCCGGGGAACTTGCCGATGTCGCACACCCGGTGCGTGCGGGAGCCGACGAGCAGCATCGGCGTGCCCCGCTCGTCGGGATAGGGCGCGAGGCGCGGCAGGCGCTGCCCGTTCCAGAGCGCCGGCGTGGCGGGGTCGACGTCGGCGAAGAACAGGCTGTCCCAGGCGGGCGCCCAGACGATGCCGGCGACCGGTCGCAGCGCCGCGTCGAGCATGCCCAGGCACACGCACCAGCCCGGCACGCCCGCCGCGAAGCTGGTCGTGCCGTCGATCGGGTCGATGACGAAGGTGCAGGGACGCGAGGCATCGAAGGGCCGGCGCGGTCCCTCTTCCCCGAGGATCCCGGCCTCGGGGTGGCGGGCGCGCAGCTCCCGGGTCAGGAGCGCCTGGACCGCGCGGTCGGCCTTGGTGACGAGGGAACCGTCGGGCTTGCCCTCGCGCACCAGGTCCGGGCAGCGGTAGTCCTTCAGGGCGACCTCGCCGGCGGCCCGGACGACCTCGATCAGGGGCTCGATGCTCGTGATGTCGTGCATGG
>JAUIEM010000223.1 GCA_030428695.1 bacterium | reverse complement strand
ATGCGTCACTCGCCAAGCACCACAATTCCTGCCGCATCCGCACCCTCGGTGCTCGACTTGTTCTTTTCCGGGCCCCTACTCGACGACCAGCGTGCGCTCGAACACCAGCTCGGCGCCGTACATCGGGACCTCGTCGCCGTCGACCTCGCGGAGCAGCCAGCGCGGGTTCGGGGTCAGGCGGACGGTGACGGTGTGGGTGCCGGCGGGCAGGGGCGGGCGCACCGTGAGCGCATGCCGGGTCGGCCGCGACTCGTTCGGGTAGGGCTTGATCGTCCCCGGGCGGATCACGCTGAGGCCGGTGATCGGCAAGGTCTCGCCGTCGAGCTCGACCCGGAGGTCGTGCCAGATCCAGAAGGGCAGCGGCTCGGTCGTCGCCGACCAGTGGGTGAGGTGGTCGGCATCCGGCGTGAGGTGCAGATCCGGCCCGATGTCCTGCCACGCATTCCCGAACGCGATATCGACCGCCCGGGAGACCAGCGCGCGGGCCTCCGCATCGTCGACCCGCGTGACGACCGCGCGCCAGTCACCGGGGACCACCTCGATCGGCAGCGTCTCGACCCGCTCCCCACGCGCGTCGCCACAGGTCAGGCGGAGGACCGCCCGGAGGGTGTAGCTGCCGGTGTCCGGGCAGGTGCTCTGGAGGTCGATCGAGGCCTGCTTCCACCACGAGCCGCCGCGGTCGGGCTCGCCGACGTAGCGGTGGCGGGCGACCTCGCGGTCGTCGACGGTGACGATCAGCTCGCCCTCCGTGTCGAGCGCGAGCTCCCCGAGCCACGGGCCCTGGCTGTTCAGGTATACCCAGCGGCGCTCCTCGACCGGGAACCGGACCCGCTGCGCGGAGATCTCCAGCGCGGCGCCGAGGCCGAGGTAGCGTCCCTGCTCTTGCACCGTCAACAGCTCCAGCGCCCAGGCCTGCTGCACCAGCGCGTGCATGGCGTTCGCCCCGGCGACGTGCAGCTCCGGATCCGCGAGCCGGTCGAGGGCGCGAGGGATCAGCTCCGGGGCCAGGTCGCGCAGCTCCGCATCAGTCGGCGTCGCGCCGCCGATGATCCTGCGCAGCCGGGCGGCCCGCTCTTCCTCCCGCTGCTTGGCGAGGATGCCCGGCACGAGCGCCGCCAGCACGAGCAGGCTGAGCGCGACGGCGATGCCGATGGCGATCCACACGGTGCGGGAGCGGCGCTGGCGGTCGGACACCGGTTCCCCCACCGCTCAGTCCTCGCCCCGGAAGACGCCGACCTTCGCCCAGCGCTGGAACCAGCCGCCGACCTCCGCGAGCAGGCGGGCAGGGTCGGTGCCCGGCAGCGCGGCGCAGCGCATCAGCGCCGCCCCGAGCGGGAAGCCCGCCGCGAGCGCCTCGAGCAGCGTGTACTGCGCGCGGGCCAGGTCGCAGCGCTTGACCGTCAGCCCGGGCCGGTAGACCAGCATGTAGCTGCGGCCCGCCTCCAGGGGCGGCAGCGGTCCCCCGGAGCGGGCGGCCGAGAGCCAGGGCTCGAGGCGGTGGTCGAAGGCGAACAGCCGCACGCAGGCGCGGAAGCCCAGGCGCCGCACCGCCCACTGCTCGGGCGCGAGCGCCGCGATGCCCTCGGGCGCCAGGCCCGGCTCGCGGGGAGCGTGGAAGACGTCGATCAGCGCGCGCTCGAGGCGGGCGAGCTCGAACAGCGCGGGGCGCCCGGGCTCGGTGTCGGCGAGGAAGCGCGGCAGCTGTGCGCCGAGGGCGGCGAGGCTGTGGTCGACGGGAGGGAAGGCGCGCAGGTAGGCCCGGGCCAGGGTCCAGAAGGCCTCGCCGCCGAGCACCGCGTGCAGCGCGGGGAAGTCTTCGACCAGGACCTCGATCAGCCGGTAGCGGATCATGCTCCGGTACTGGCCGAGGCGCGCGGCCGCCGACCAGCCGGGGGTCGAGCGGAAGGTCGCGGCGACCGCCTCCGGGTCGTCCACCGCCCCGAGCAGCTGGTCCTGCATCCACTCGAACAGTGCGGTCAGCTCAGCCATCGACCGCCTCCGACAGCCGCGTCCGGTAGGCCCGCGCCTTGAGCACCTCGGCGTGGACCTCCTCGAGCGGCGGGATGTCCGCGTCCCACTCGAGCAGGGTGGCCGTGTCGCCGGCCCGCCGCTGGACCTCGGCGTAGAGCTCCCAGACCGCCGGGATGACCGGCCCGTCGTGGGTGTCGATGCAGTGGCTGCCCTTGTCGGTGTGCCCGGCGAGGTGGATCTGCACGACCCGGTCGTAGGGCACGAGGTCGAGGTAGCCGCCGGGGTCGAAGCCGTGGTTGCGGGCGCTGACATGGATGTTGTTGACGTCGAGCAACAGCGCGCAGTCGGCGTCCTCCGCCAGGCGGCCGATGAACTCCGCCTCCGGCATCGTCGAGCGGGCGAACTCGATGTAGGTCGACGGGTTCTCGAGCACCAGGGGCCGGCCGAGGAAGTCCTGCACCGCGCGCACCTTGGCGGTCACGTGGCGCAGGCAGGCCTCGGTCAGCGGCAGGGGAAGCAGCTCGTGGGTGTTCTTCCCCTGCACCCCGGTCCAGCAGATGTGGTCGCCGAGCCAGGCCGCGTCGACGCGCTCGGCGAGGGCGCGCAGCTTCGCGAGGAAGGCGTAGTCGACCGGGTCGCTGCTGCCGATCGACAGCGACACCCCGTGCATCGCGATCGGGTAGCGCTCCGCCACACGCTCGAGCACCGCCAGGGGCCGGCCGTCGGTGTCGATGAAGTTCTCGGAGATGATCTCGAACCAGTCGATCGCGGGCCAGGTCTCGAGGATGTTGCCGAAGTGCCGCGTGCGCAGCCCGATCCCGAGGCCGAGATCGGGCAGGGCGAAGCGGTTCTGCACGCCTACTCCTTGACCGGCACGGCGCAGCCGCCGAGGCCCCTGCAGGTGTTCTTCGCGATGCAGCCCTGGTCGCTGTTGCGGCAGCCACCCTGGCCGCGGCACTCGTTCTTGCCCGCGCAGCTGTGGTGGGCGACCGTCGCGCAGCCGCCCTTGCCCTCGCAGCTGTTCTTGCCGGGGCAGCCGTTGTCGCCGGAGGCGCAGCCGCCGTTGCCGGCGCAGCTGTTCAGCCCGGCGCAGGCGTGCTTCTCGGCGATCTCCATCGCCGGGTTCTTTTCGGGGCCGCCCGCGCAGCCGGTCGCGCCGGTCAGCAGGCCGCCGACCGCGGCGAGCAGGAGCTTGTGGAAGTCGCGCCGTTCAATGCCCATGGTGGGTCCTCTACCGGTGCGAGAGCCTGCGCGACCGTCGGCCGTCCGCACCAGCCGGACCGCGGTCCTGGAAGACTACGCCCCAGCGCCTGCGGCGGATTGCGCGGTCCCCCCTGCAACGTCGTCGGCCCCGACTGCGTTCCGGGAATCAGCGTACCGGGATTCAGAACCGGACGCGGCGCATCACCCACCGCGGCAGGCGTCGGATGACCGCCATGATCAGTCCCCAGATACGGGGAGCGTACACGACCGGCGTCCCTTTCGCCAATGCCCGCGCGACGATCGCCGCGACCTGCTCGGGCGCGCCGGCGAACGGCGGGGGCTTCAGGCCCTCGGTCATGCCGGTGCGGACGAAGCCCGGCTTGACGCAGACCGTGACCAGGCCCGCCGCGCGGTAGCGGTGGTCGAGGCCCTCGAGGTAGGCGGACAGCCCGGCCTTGCTCGCGCCGTAGAGGACGACCGGCTTGCGGCCCCGGTCACCGGCGACCGAGCTGAACACGCACAGCGTGCCCCCGCCGCGAGCGAGCAGCCGCTTACGGGCGGCCTCGCAGAACATCACGCTGGCGGTGAAGTTGAGGAAGAGCACCCGCTCGGCCCGGGCGGGGTCGGCCTCGAGCTCTTCCTGGGTGCCGAAGCCGGCGGCGCTGAGCACGACGGTGTCGAAGCCGTCGAGGGCGGCGTCCGCGGCGTCGAGGGCGGCGTCGAAGCCGGCGGTCTCGCCGAGCTCGCAGGGTGCGTGACCGACCAGGGGGGCGCCGCGCAGGCGGAGGTCGGCGGCGCTCTTGTCGAGGGCCTCCGGATCGCGCCCGAGCAGGAACAGGGCGTGCCCCGCGCCGGCGAGGTGGCGGGCGAGGGCGCGGCCCATGCCGCGGCTGGCTCCGAGCATCACGACCTTCACGGCGCATCCCCCAACAGGCGCACCGACAGGGCGCTGCGCAGGTTTCCCTCTGGATCGTAGCGGCGCCGCAGGGCCTGGAAGCGCGCCAGGCGCGGCTCCATCGCCGCGAAGTGCTCCGGGCGGGTCAGGGCGTCCTTGGCGAGGTAGATCCGCCCCCCTTCGGCGATGACGAGCTCGTTGAGCCGGTCGACCACCCGCTGGGTGTCGTCCCGCACCGCGATGTCGACCGCGATCGACAGGCCCGGCCGCGGGAAGGACAACAGCCCCTCGCCCTCGGGCCCGCAGTCCTTGATCACCGCCAGGAAACAGGGCGCCCCGAGGCCGGTCAGGCGCTCGAGGAAGCGCCGCATCGCCCCGTCCGGCGCGCGGTCGGGCAGCACGCACTGGTACTGGATGAAGCCCCGCGGCCCGTACATCCGGTTCCAGCAGCGCAGGGCGTCGAGGGGGTAGAAGAAGCTGTCCGGGTCGGCGAGGCCCCGCCGCTTCCGGCGCAGATGTTTGTGGTAGTACAGGAGGTTGAACAGCCGGATCGACCAGCGGTCGAGCACCCAGCTCGGGAAGATGTCCGGCACCTCGAGGCGGCGCTTGACCGGGGGCTTCCGGCGCGGCGCCTCGCCCGGTTCCGCCCAGCGCCCGCACATCAGGATGCCCCGGCCGAGGCCGCGCCCACGGGTCAGGCAGTCGATCCAGCCGACGCTGAAGGGCCAGCGGCTGCGCGCCTCGTTCAGGCCCCGCACCAGGCTCGCCAGGTCGGGGCGGCGGCTGCTCTCGACGACCAGCCAGGGGCTCGGCACCCGCTCGAGCCGCAGCCGGACCTCGAGGATGTGGCCGGTCAGGCCCATGCCGCCGAGGGTGGCGGCGAACAGCGCGGGCTCCTGGTCGCGGCTGGTCGTCAGCAGCCGGCCGTCGCCGAGGCGCATGCGCAGGGACTCGACGAAGTTGCCGATGGTGCCGGCGACGTGGTGGTTCTTGCCGTGGATGTCGGCCGCGACCATGCCGCCGAGGGTGACGTACTGGGTGCCGGGGCTGACCGGCACGAACCAGCCCCGGGGCAGGAACACCCGCTTGAGCGCGGCGAGGCTGAGCCCGGCCTCGGCCCGCAGCACGCCCGTCCCGGGGTCGAAATCGAGCAGCCGGTCCGCGCGGTGGGTTCCACCGACCAGCCCGACGCTGTACGGGGGCAGGGCGGCGTCCCCGTAGGCGCGGCCGAGGCCCCGGAACAGCGGCACCTGGCGGCTGAGCCCGACCAGATCCTCGGAGCAGCGCTCGCGGCCGGGCGCCGCCAGCCGTCCCCAGCCGCTCAGTTGCGTCTCGTCCACGGGCTCACCACTCGAGGTTCAGGAGCACGACGACGGTCGCGCCCCACAGCGCGATGTCGACCAGCAGCGCGCGGTCACCGAGCAGCAGCTCTTCGGGCGCGCCGCCGCCATCCCTGTGATAGACGAGGTAGAGGTAGCGGAAGACGCCGTACACGACGAAGGGCACGGTCGCGATCAGGTACTGGTCGCGGAAGCGGCCGAGGGTCGTCCACATCGTGTAGCTGCCGATGGTCAGGGTCGTCGTCACCGCGAGCAGCTGGTCGAGCAGCCGCTCGGAGTAGTGGGCGAGCACCGGGCGGTGGGTCGCGCGGGTCTCGCCGAGGCTGACGGTCTCGTGGCGGCGCTTGCCGATGATCAACAGCAGCGACAGGAAGAAGGCGCAGCCGAGGAACCAGGGCGTGACCTCGGCCGAGGGGTCGCGGGTCCAGACGACGGCGATGCCGGCGAGGGCGCGCAGCAGGAAGCCGCTGCTGATCGACAGCATGTCGAGCAGCACGAGGTGCTTGGTGACGACGGTGTAGGCGAGGTTGAGGACGACGTAGCCGCCGATGCAGGCGGCGAAGATGGGTCCGAGGGCCCACGCGGCGAGCCCCGCGAAGACCCCGAGCACGGCGCCGAGGCCGAGGGCGGCGCGCGCGCCGACCGCCCCCGAGGCCAGAGGGCGCAGACGTTTGCGGGGATGGGCCCGGTCGCGCTCGACGTCGCGCAGGTCGTTGATCGTGTAGACCAGGCCGGAGGCGGCGCAGAAGGCGCAGAAGGCGAGCACGGCGTTCGCGACCAGGTCGAGGTCGTCGAGGCGGTTGGTGAACAACACCCCGGCGAACACGAGCAGGTTCTTGGTCCACTGTTTCGGCCGGGTCAGGGCCAGGCAGCCGCTCAGCGTCCGCAGCATCAGGCCTCCGCTTCGACCAGCGGCGGCTGGGCAGGGGAACCATCCCAGAGCGCCTTGAGGTCCGTGATCATCAGGTAGGCGCAGGGCACGAAGAAGAGCGTGACCAGCGTGGCGAACATCACGCCGGCCGAGATCGACACCGCCATCGGCACCAGGAACTGCGCCTGCAGGCTGGTCTCGAGCACGAGGGGCGTCAGCCCGGCGACGGTCGTCACCGTCGTCAGGGTGATCGCCCGGAAGCGCAGGATGCCGGAGCGGAAGGCCGCCTCGGCCGGGGGCAGGCCGCGGGCGCGAGCGGCGTTGATGAAGTCGATCAGCACCAGGGAGTCGTTGACGACGATCCCCGACAAGCCGACCAGCCCGAACAGGCTGAGCAGGGTGAGCGGCAGCCCCATCGCCGCGTGGCCGAGGACCGCGCCGACGAAGCCGATCGGGATGACGGCCATCACGATCAGCGGCTGCACGTACGAGCGAAACAGCACGGCGAGGATGCCGTAGATCGCGAGCAGCGAGATCATGAAGCCGCGGAACATGCTGCCGAGGGAGGCGGCCCGCTCCTCCTGCTCCCCCTCGAGGCTGAAGCGCAGCCCGACGTGGCGCTCGGTCAGCGGCACCAGGCAGCGCTCCTGGGTCGCGGTCAGGATCAGCCCGGCGTTCCCCAGGCGCTCGTCGACGTCGGCCCGCACCGACACGATGCGCTGCCCGTCCCGCCGCTGGATCGAGCCGTAGCCGCGCGCGGGCCGCAGCTCCGCGACCTGCTTGAGCGGCAGCTCGCGGCCGTCGGCGGTGCGGATCACGGTCTCCTCGAGCAGGGCGTAGTCGCTGCGCTCCTCCTTCGCCAGCCGCACCCGCACCTCGACGTCCTCGCGGCCGCGCACGACGGTCAGCGCCTTGTCGCCGCTCAGCCCGCGGTACATCTGCCCGGCCAGGTCGCGCAGGCGCAGCCCGAGCGCCTCGCCGAGGGGCTTGAGCACCAGCTGCAGCTCGGGCTTGCCGGGCAGCAGGTTGTCCTCGATCGAGTACACGCCCTCGTACGAGGACAGGTGCTCCTTGATCTCCTGGGCGGCCGCCTCGAGGACCGCGCCGTCCGGTCCGGTCAGCTGGATGTCGATCGGCTGGCCGCCGTGCCGCCGGCCGGTGGTGAAGACGACCGCGGGGTCGTCGCCGAGGGCGCCGATGCGCTCGCGCCAGTCTTTGAGCAGGGCGACGCTCGGCGTCCCCCGCAGCTCCGAGGGGGCGAGCTCGATCTGCAGCCGGGCCTGGTGCGCTCCCCCGGCGCCGACCACGGTGTAGATGTGGCGGATGGCCGGGTCGCCGTCGGAGGCCGGGCCGAGGTGCTCCTTGAGGGCGAGGGCCGCGTCCTCGAGCTGGCGCGCGACCTCGCGGGTCGCGGCGAACGGCGTGCCGCGGGGCAGGTCGATGGTCGCGGTCATCGTCTCGCCGTCGATCTGCGGGAAGAAGACGAACGACGGCGTGCCGCCGGCCATCATGCCGCCGGTCAACAGGAGCACCGCGAGCACCCCGACCATGAACAGCATCCGGTGGCGCAGGGCGACCCGCGCGAGGGGCGCGTAGAGCTTCGTGCTCAGGGAGTCGATGCGCGCCTCGAGCCAGCCGCGCAGCTTCCGCCGCCAGGTCGCCCGCGGCTTCGAGGGCCGGTGGGCGAGGTGGGCGGGCAGGATCAGCAGGCACTCGATCAGCGAGCCGAGCAGGCAGGTGATCACCGCGACCGGCATGATCTGCATGAACTTCCCGAGCCGCCCCTCGACGAAGAACAGCGGCGCGAAGGCGGCGATGGTCGTCGCGGTCGAGGCGAGCACCGGCAGGAAGACCTCGAGGGTTCCCTGGACGGCCGCTTCGACCGGGTCGTCACCCTGCTGCTGGTGGCGGTGCACGTTCTCGGCGACGACGATCGCGTCATCGACCACGATGCCGAGCGCCATGATGAAGGCGAAGCTCGTGATCATGTTCATCGAGTTGCCGGTCGCGCCGAGGAACCACAGGGCGGCGAAGAAGGCGACCGGGATGCCCGCGGCCACCCACAGGGAGAGCCGGGTGTTGAGGAAGATGAACAGGCAGCCGAAGACCAGGAACAGCCCGTACAGCCCGTTCTCGGCCAGCAGCTGGAGGCGGCTGGTCACGACCCGCGAGCTGTCGCTCCACAGCGCGAGCTCGAGGCCCTCGGGCAGGGTCGGCCGCCAGCCTTCGGCGAAGTCGCGCACGCTGCGCACGACCTCGATCATGTCCTGGGACTTGCCCTTCATCACCGTCAGCACCGCCGCCCGCTCGCCGTCGAAGCGGCTGAGCAGGTCGCGGTCGACGAAGCCGTCGCGCACGTCGGCGATGTCCCGCAGGAGCACCTTGGTGCCGTCGGCCCGGCGCACGATCTCGAGGGCCTCGTACTCGGCCTGCCGGTAGCGCAGGCCCTGGGTGCGGATGACCAGCTCCTGGCGGTCGGTCTTCAGGGCGCCGGCGGGCAGGTCGAGGCTGCTGCCGGCGATCGCCTGCCCGACATCGGCCAGGCTGAGCCCGTAGCGGCGCAGATCCTCCGTGCGCAGCTCGACGGAGATCTCGTCGAGGCGCAGCCCCTCGACGCTGACCTCCTCGACGACGTCGAGCCGCAGCAGCGCCTCTTCGAGGCGGCGCGCGGCGATCTTCAGGGAGAGCTCGTCGAGCGGGCCGTACAGCGCGAGCTTGAGCGCCGGGTCGCGGCGCAGCACCAGGGCGACCGTCGGATCCTCGGCCTGGGCGGGGAAGGTGTCGATGCGGTCGATCTCATCCTTGATGTCCTGGAGGACGTCGCGCTTGTCGCGGCCCGAGGGGTCGACCTCGATCGTCATGCTCAGGGCGCCCTCGTTGCAGGTCGCGAGCACCTTGCGCACGCCGTCGACGCCGCGGATCGCCTCTTCGACCGGCAGCGCGATGCCGGACTCGACATCCGCCGGGGTCGCATCTGGATAGGGGATGGTGACCGTGATCTCGTCGAAGGTGAACTCGGGGAAGCGCTCGCGGCGCATGGTCTGCAGGCTGAGCGCCCCACCGACGAGCAGCAGCACCATCAGCAGGTTGGCGAAGACCGGGCGCCGCGCGGCCCCGGCGACGAGGCCCTTCATTCGTCCGCCTCCAACGCCATCCCGGGAACCGCGACCGCCAGCGGGGTCGTGATCAACAGGGCGCCTTCGTCGAGCCCGCCGGACAGGACGCTCCAGCCCCCGACCTGGCGCGCGACCTCGACCGGCTCGAGCGCGAGGGTGCCGTCGCGGAAGACGGCGACCGTGCCGTCGGGCCGCAGAAGGTGGCGGGGGATGGCGAGCACGCCGCGCAGCGGCGGCGGCCGCAGGGTGACCTTGCAGAACACGTCGGGCTCGAGGGCGAGCCCGAGGCGCAGGCCGCCGAGGTCGTCGACGCGCACGATCGCCTTGCGGGTCTGGGTGGCGGGGTCGATCGGCAACAGCCGCACCAGCTGGCCCCGCCACAGCTCGGCCCGGCCGTCCCCGAGGTCGAGGCTGAGCTCGGCGTCGGGCCGCTCGGCGACCGCCCCGTCGTGGTCGCCAGCGAGGAGCAGCACCGCCTCGGCGAGCTTGATCGGCACCTCGAGCTCGAGGGCGCGCATGTCATCGATCGTGACCAGCGGGGTGCCCGCCTGGACCTGCTCGAACTGCTCGAGGTCGACGCTGCGGATGCGCCCGGAGAAGGGCGCCCGCAGGGTGCAGCGCGCGAGCTCGCGGCGGGCGTCGGCGATCTCGACCGCGAGCCCGGCGCTGTCGGCGGCGAGCTGCGCGAGCTGCGGGACGACCAGGGCGCGCTGGTCGCGCAGCCGGCGCAGGGCGTCCTCCTGCTGCAGGGAGGTGCGGCGCAGGCGTTTGACCTCGCTGTCCGAGGTCTTGCCGTTGAGGAACAGGGTCTCCGCCCGCGCGAGCTGGTCGCGCTCGAGGGCGAGCAGCGTCTCGCCGAGCGCGACGCCGCGCTCGCTCTGCGCGGCCTCGAGCCGCGCCCGGTCGAGGGAGGCGAGCACGCCCGCCAGGCGGGCCTGCAGCCGGTCGAGGGCGAAGCGCTGGCGGGAGCTGTCCAGGGCGACGATCAGCTCCCCCCGCTCGAGCCACTGGCCGGGCTCGAGGCCGGCGTGCACCGAGTCGGCGCGGCCCCCGACCTCGGCCGCGAGGGCGATGCGGCGCAGGGGCTGGACGAGCCCGTAGGAGGTGATCGGCAGGCGCAGATCGCTGCGCTCGAGGGGGCTGAGCTCGACGCGCAGGGCCTTCGGTCCCGCGGCCGCGCGCGCCGCTTCGGGGCGCAGCTTCGCGAGCAGCAGCGCGCCGCCGGCGGCGGCGGCGAGGACGGCCAGGCCGACGATGATACGGAAGACCAGCGAGGCGATCGGGCGGGCGGCCATAGGACTCCCCCACGGAGGTTGCCCCGAGCCTAGCAGGGTGCGGCGGCAGGTCAACCCGTCGGATGGCGTCGATCCCCTTTCCTGGAACCGGACCCGGCGGCGGGTCGCTTCGCGGCGCCCTCCAGGGAGCTCCGGCGGGTCAGGCCTGCGCGCCCGGCAGCCGCCGCCCCGGCGACGGCGCTGGAAATGGCACCGGCCGGCTGGTAGGCTTCCCCCGGATCAGGCGGAGGACCCTCCGCCGCAGCGCCGGAGCCCCGATGTCCCGCAGCCTGCTCGTCTTCTTCCTCTGCGCCCTGCCCTGCTCCGCGCAGGTCTGGCACGACCTGCACAGCGGCGAGACCCTCGCCTGGACCCGCCTGCCGGCGAGCCTCGCCCAGTGGGACGTCGTGTGCGTCGGCGAGAGCCATCCTGACGCCGCCCACCACCGGGTGCAGCTCGAGGTCATCAAGGCTCTGCACGGCGAAGGTCCGGTCGGCATCGGCCTCGAGATGCTGTGGCGCGAGCAGCAGCCGATCGTCGACCGCTACCTGCAGGGCGAGCTCGACGAGCCGGGCTTCCTCGAGGCGGTCGCCTGGCAGACCACCTGGGGCTACGACTGGGAGCTCTACGCGCCGATCTTCCGCTACGCCAAGCAGAACGGCCTGGCGCTGTTCGGCCTCAACGCGCGCCGCGACCTGGTCCGCTCGGTCGGGCGCAAGGGCCTGGGCGGCCTGAGCCTGGCCGAGCGCCTCGAGCTGCCCGAGATCGACCTCGAGCTGCCGGGCCATCGCGAGCTGTTCCTGGAGAACCTCGGCGGCGCCCACGGAGCCCACGGCGGGGAGGGCTTCGAGCGCATGTACCAGGCGATGACCCTGTGGGATGAGTTCATGGCCGAGTCGGCGGCGCGCTTCTGCCGCACGACCCCCGGCGCCCGCCTGGTCGTGATCGCCGGCAGCGGGCACATCGAAGGTCGTCTCGGCATCCCCGCCCGCATCGAGCGGCGCCTCGGCGCCCCGGTCGGAGTCGTGCTGCCGCGGGCGGTCGACAGCGGGGCGGAGGCCGCCGGCACGGAGGAAGCCGACATTCTGGTCGCGACCCGGCCCTTCGGCGTCGAGGCGAGCCAACCCGCCCCCGGCCTGGAGGTCGTGGTCTGGCAGGGCCGATGGTACGTCGAGACCCCCGGCCATCTCGCGGCCTGGGGCCTGCACACCGACGACGTGATCGAGCAGGTCGACGCCCGCTCGGTCGCCGGCCTCGCCACCCTGAGCGCGAGCGTCCAGCGGCTGACGGTCGAGCGCGCCGGGCGGCGCCTGGTGCTGCGGCCGGGAGGATTCCGCTGAGCCCCGGCCACGAGAGCTTCGAGCACACCGCCGACCTCGGCATCCGCGCCTGGGGTCCGACGCTGCCCGCGCTGTTCCATCAGGCCAGCCTGGCGATGCTCGGGCTGGTGGTCGATCCGGAGAGCGTGCGGGAAGAGCTCGAGCGCCGCATCGAGGTCGAGGCCGACGACCTCGAGTCGCTGCTGGTCGAGTGGCTGACCGAGGTCAACTACCAGCACAGCGTCGAGGGGGAGCTGTACGCGCGGGTCGTGCTGGAGACGGTCGATGCGGCGGCCTGCCGCGCGACGGGCACCGTCTTCGGCGAGCCCCACGATCCCACGCGCCACGTCCAGCACACCGAGCTCAAGGCGGTGACCTTCCACGATCTCTACGTGCGTGAGGAGGAGGGGGGCTTCCGGGCGCAGGTGATCTTCGACGTCTGAGCGAACGCTTCTTCTCAACTCACTCAAAAACCGTGTCCGTTTCCTGATCCGTAGACGTAGAAGAGGGAGCGGCCGCGGTGAAGGCTTGAGCCCCCGCCCGATGCTGATAGACTCTGCGCTTTTCCCCGAGCGAGGCCCCGAGCATGACCGTCCGCACCCGTATCGCGCCGAGCCCGACCGGCGATCCCCACGTCGGGACCGCCTATGTCGCGCTGTTCAACCGCACCTTCGCGCACAAGCACGGCGGGAAGTTCCTCCTGCGCATCGAGGACACCGACCAGGCGCGCTCGAGCGCGGCCTCGGAGCGGGCGATCCTCGACAGCCTGCGTTGGCTCGGCCTCGACTGGGACGAGGGCCCGGACAAGGGCGGCCCGCACGGGCCGTACCGGCAGTCCGAGCGCACGGAGATCTACCGCGAGCACTGCGCGCAGCTGATCGCGAAGGGCGCCGCCTACCGCTGCTTCTGCACCAAGGAGCGGCTCGACGCCCTGCGCGCCGAGCAGCAGAAGGCCAAGCAGGCGCATCAGGGCTACGACCGGAAGTGCCTCGGCCTCGCCCCGGACGAGGTCGAGACCCGGCTGGCGGCCGGCGAGGCCCACACGGTGCGGCTGAAGATGCCCGAGGGGCAGACCAGCTTCCGCGACGTGGTGCGCAAGAAGGACATCGTGTTCGACAACGCCGGCATCGATGACCAGATCCTGCTCAAGGCCGACGGCTTCCCGACCTACCACCTCGCGAACGTCGTCGACGACCACCTGATGGAGATCACCCACGTGATCCGCGGGGAAGAGTGGATCAACTCGACCCCGAAGCACGTCGTCCTGTACGAGGCCTTCGGCTGGGAGAAGCCGGTCTTCGCCCACCTGCCGCTGTTGCGCAACAAGGACAAGAGCAAGGTCAGCAAGCGCAAGAACCCGGTCTCCCTGACCTGGTTCCGGGCGGCGGGCTACTTCCCCGCGGCGCTGCTGAACTTCCTCGCGCTGATGGGCTGGTCGCTGTCCGGTGACGAGGAGCGCTTCACCGTCGACGAGATGCGGGAGGCCTTCGCCCTCGACGACCTGAAGCCGACCGGCCCGGTCTTCGACATGGTCAAGCTCGATGCCCTGAACGGCGATTACCTGCGCGGGCTGGAGGCGCAGGTCTTCGAGGACTACCTGTGCGACCAGTTGCGCGCGGCGAGCGCGTACTTCGCGCCGCTGCTGCCGCACATCCAGCACCGCACCGTGCGGGCCCCGGACTTCCTCAGCCAGGTCGCGGCCCTGCTCAGCCATGATTTGAAGTACCCCGGCGAGCTGCTCGTCCCCAAGAAGGGCAGCCCGGACCAGGTGCGCAAGGTGCTCAAGCACTTCGTCAAGCAGCTCAAGAAGGCCCGGCCCGCCAGCGCGGCCGACTTCGAGAGCTTCATCAAGGAGCAGTGCGAGGCGCTCGGAGAGAAGACGAAGGACGTGTTCATGATCCTGCGCGTCGCGGTGTTCGGCGCGCGCCAGTCGCTGCCCCTGTGGGAGAGCCTGGAGTTCATCGGCAAGGACGCTTTCGCCGGACGCCTGAAGATCGCGCAGGGGCTCGTCCCGCGCTGATCGCAGGGCGGCGGAAGTCGAACCGCCACGGGAAGCCAAAACCGCGCTCGGCAAGGGGTTCCGGAGAGCGCGGCACAGAGCGAGGAATTCGCGGCTACGGTTGGCAATTTGCCCCGGGCCCGTTATTCTGTAGGAAATGTTGTGAGCCGGCTTGGCCGGGACCCTGCCCCCTATGGGGTCACTCACACCGGGAGCCTTGTTTCTATGCCGACCTACGGCGATCTTCTGTTTGGGAACATAGCCGTTCTCAACAAGGTTCTTCCCGAAGACGTCGTCGTCGACTGCTACCAGAACCTGACCGCTGATGTCAGCCTGCAGCAGTACGTCGTGCGCGAGGGCATCCTCACCCAGGAGGCGGCCGACCGCATCGACTACGCCAAGCGCTACTACCAGTTCAAGGACGCCGAGCGGGTCTACTACAAGCTGGTCCTGAAGAACGGCCTGGTCAGCAAGGACATCCTGCAGCAGACGCTGAAGGAGCAGAAGGCCGACGACAACCGCCCGCCGCTGTACTCCCTGCTGTTGAAGAAGCGCTGCCTGACGCCGCTGCAACACCGTGACCTCAAGGGCGAGCAGGGGAAGATCCTCAACCGGCACGCCGCGCGCTTCGTCCGCAACTACGTCAAGAAACACCCGTCGATCCCGATCGATCTCAGCCTCTACCAGGACGAGAAGCCGAAGGCGCCGTCGTCCTCTGGCCTGCCGACCGAGGCGCGCACCGGGCCGCCGAGCCGTCGGGTGCCGAGGCCCTCGGGGCGTGTGCCGCCGTCCAGCGGGCGGGTGCCGCAGGTTCCGCCGCGGCCGAGCGGGCGGCTGCAGCCCGACTTCCATGAGGCCAAGGCGCCCCCGTCGAAGGCGGAGTTCCCCTCGACACGCACGCCGCTGCCGCAGATCCCGCGCGCGACCGGCCGCCGCGAGCCGCCGCCTCCGGCGTCCTCTGCGGAGTACGTCGGCGTCAGCCCGGCCAATCTGCCGAACGTGCCGCCGGCTCCGGCCTTCGCGAACGACAGCGGCTTCGCGCGGCCCGATCCGGGCACGCCCGGGCTGCCGCCTGCGGCCGCGGGGCTGCCGGTGATTCCGCCGTCCAAGGCCTTTGACCCGCAGCCGTCCTACAACCAGAACCAGGATCTGCCCGCGGTGCCTCCGGCCGGATCGTTCAGCCAGAACTGGGGGCCGTCACCGGTCGGGGGCGGGCTCGCGCAACCCGAGCCGGCGCCGACGCAGGGCTTCCAGCCCCAGGCCTTCGACAACGCGCCGCCGTTCGAGGCCGCGGTCGGGGGGGGCTCGGGCTTCCAGAACCCCGCCTTTCAGGACTACCACGAGGACGAAGAGACGCGCGCGCCGCCGGGTTGGAACTCCGACTTCACGCCGCCGCCGCCCGCTTCGACCTGGGGCCCGGAAGAGAGCCCGCTGCCACACAAGGCCTTCGGGCCCCCCGTCGGCAGTGCGCCGGGCTTCGACCCGCAGGCCGGCTGGGGGAACAGCCCGCACCAGCCGCCGGGTGCGCCGGTCGGCGGGACGATGGTGCTGCCCTCGCCGATGGACTCGGGCATCGGCCACCCGATCGCGCCGCCCGAGCCGGTCGCGGCGGCCGCCGCCTTCCCGCCGCCGAATCCGGGCGGAGGCGACCCGTGGATCGGGCAGAAGATCGGCGCCCACTACCGCATCATCGAGAAGATCGGTGAGGGCGGCATGGGCTCGGTGTACAAGGCCAAGCACGAGCTGATGTCGCGCGAGGTCGCGATCAAGCTGATCAACCCCGAGCTGATCACGAACGAGGAGACGCTGCAGCGTTTCCAGCGCGAGATCCGCGCGATGTCGTCGTTCCAGAACAAGCACACCGTCGAGATCTACGACGCGGGTGAGCTGCCCGACGGCTCGTGCTTCATGGCGATGGAGTTCCTCGACGGCGAGACCCTGACGGCGCTGATGGAGCGGGGTCCGGTTCCGCTGAAGAAGACGACCGAGCTCGCGCTGCAGATCCTCAACGCGGTCAACGCCGCGCACGAGAAGAAGATCGTCCACCGCGACCTGAAGCCCGACAACATCATGATCACGAACGGGAAGGACGGTAAGGACTTCATCAAGATCATGGACTTCGGCGTCGCCAAGATCCTCGAAGAGCCCGCCGACACCCACGGCGACGGCAGCCCGATCTTCGTCAGCATGGCCGGCACCGTCACCGGGACACCCCAGTACATGTCCCCCGAGCAGGCGTCCGGCGATCCGGTCGACCACCGCTCGGACCTGTACAGCATCGGGGTGATCCTGTACGAGATGCTCAGCGGGGTGCTGCCCTTCGAGTCGCCGTCCCCGGTCGGCTTCCTCG
>JAUIEM010000222.1 GCA_030428695.1 bacterium | reverse complement strand
CGGGGGGGAGACCGCGATCGCGGCGGTCTCGCGCACGCCGGGCTGGCCGTCGACCGCGCGCTCGATGTCGGCGGAGCTGACCTTGATGCCGCCGAGGTTCATCGTGTCGTCGACCCGGCCGTGGGCGCGGTAGTAGCCGCCGGGCAGCCGTTCCATGCGGTCGCCGTGGCGGCGCAGGGGAACCCCCGCCGCGGTGCGCGGACAGCCGGCGAAGTAGACCTGGTGATGGTCGCGGTTCAGCAGCCGCGTCGACAGGCCGATCGACGGCCCCTCGAGGAAGACCTCGCCGGAGGAGGAGGGCTCGCCGTCCTCGTCGAGCAGATGTACGCCCAGCCCCAGGGCCGGGGTGCTGAAGGTGCCCGGGGAGGCGGGCTGGACGACGGTGCCGGTGATGTAGCCGCCGCCGATCTCGGTGCCGCCGCAGTACTCGATGACCGGCTTGTAGCCCGCCTGCGCCATCAGGAACAGCATGTCCTCGGCGCTCGAACACTCCCCGGTCGAGCTGAAGCAGCGGATCGCCGACCAGTCGTGCCCACGCAGCACGTCCCGCGCCCGCCAGGCGGCGACCAGGCTCGGCACCACGCCGAGCATCGTCACCCCCGCGTCGGCGACGAAGCGCGCGAAGCTGGCTCCCGTCGGGGCGCCGTCGAACAGCGCGATCGTCGCGCGGTTGACCAGGCTCGCGTAGATCAGCCAGGGGCCCATCATCCAGCCGAGGCTGGTCGGCCAGGCGACGACATCCCCGGGCCGGATGTCGTGGTGCAGGCGGCCGTCGACCGCGCATTTCAGCGGGGTGGTGTGGGTCCAGGGGATCGCCTTCGGCTCGCCCGTCGTCCCGGAGCTGAACAGCACGTTGCTGACCGCGTCCGGCGCGCAGGCGACCGCCGCGCAGGGCTCGGCCTCGGCCAGGAAGGCCTCCCACGGCAGGTCGCCCGCCCGCAGGGTGGCGTCGAGCTCGGCGCCGGCCGCGAGCACGATCGCCCGCGGCGCGTCCGCCGCGCACACCTTCGCGTACAGCGGCAGGCGCTTGCCGCCGCGCGGGATCACGTCCTGGGTGAAGATGCCCTGCGCGTTCGCGATGCGCAGCCGCGTGGCGATCTCCTCGGGGGCGAAGCTGTCGGCGATCGAGACCGCCGCGCAGCCGGCCATCACGATGCCGAGGTAGATCGCGACCGACTCCCAGGACATCGTCATGTCGATGGCGAGCGCGTCCCCCGGCCGGAACCCGACCCGCTGCAGGGCCGCGGCGACGCATCCGCTCAGGCGCAAGAGCTCCGCGCGGCTGACCTCGTGCAGCACGCCGTCCTCGCCGGCGTGGACGATCGCGGGAGCCGGGGCCGGCAGGAAACACGCCTCCGCGATGTTCAGCGCCGCCCCCGGCAGCCAGCGCGGCGCCTCGACCGGCGAGGCCGGGTCGAGCAAGGCGGTCGGAGGCGTATGGAAGGGGATGCCGAGGGCGTCGATCTGCTCCTGCCAGAAGTCCTCGCGGTGCGCGCAGCTCCAGGCGTACAGCTCTTCGTAGGAGGCGCAGCCGCGGGCCGCCATCAGCTTCCCGAGCCAGGTCTCCGCGACGTCGCTCGGCTCCCAGGCCGGTGGCGGCCCCTCGAAGCCGGCGAAGCAGCGCTCGTAGCAGTCCTGGTGCAGGGCGAAATCATCGGAGGGACGCAAGAGCGCGCGCAGCTTCCGCCAGCCCGCCGCCCCGCCTTCCGCCCGCGCCTCCTCGAAGGCGGCCCGGCGCTCGTCGGACAGGCCCGCGGCCAGCGTTTCCCAACCCATCGCGCGCTCCGGCTCAGGAGGCCTGCGCGCGCCGGCGCAGCACCTCGTCGCGGGTGTAGTCGACCATCTCCTGCAGGGAGGCGCCCGGGGTGAACAGCCGGCCGACGCCGAGCTCCATCAGGGCGGCGGCGTCCTCGTCGGGGATGATCCCGCCGCCGATCACCAGCTTGTCGCCAGCGCCCTGCTCCCGCAGCAGCCGCAGGATCTTCGGGAACAGCGTCATGTGCGCCGCGGAGTGGATGCTGATGCCGACGACGTCGACATCCTCCTGCACCGCCGCGGCGACCACCATCTCGGGGGTCTGGTGGATGCCGGTGTAGACGACCTCGAAGCCGGCGTCCCGGAACGCCCGCGCGACCACGCGCGGCCCCCGGTCGTGCCCGTCCAGGCCACACTTGCTGACGAGGATGCGGATCTTGTCGTGCACGATGGCCTCCGGTCGGCACCTCTCCGAGGGGGTTTCGCAAGGCTGTCGGAGGGGCCGGATGATGCCCCATGGTAGCGGGCGCGGGGCCGCCTGGCAAGGCAAGGCCGCCGGGGCCCGGGCAGGGTTGCAGGAGACGGCCAGCTCCCGTTGTCCATAGACCTCCGCCCGGGTGTCCTCGTCAACCGTTCGGCGGGTGTGGGGGTGAGCCCGAGGCTCCTCCAACAGGCAGCCGCCGCGGCGCTGCCGGGAGGCGCGAGGCCGGGACTCATCGGGGCTCTGCGCGCCAGAAGGCCCCGGCGCAGCCCCCAAAGACTCCACCCCGACTCCACCTTTCAGGGAGTCGGGGTGTTGTGTCCCAAGGGCTTACGACGCGATCACTCCTTGACCTTGAAGTCCGCGTCGATGATGTCTTCCTTGTCGTCCGAGCCGCCACCGCCGCCCGGCGCACCGCCCGCGGCGCCGCCCATGCCGGCCGCGAGGTCTTCCATGTTCGGCATCCCGCCCGGGCCGCCAGGGCCGCCCGCGGCGCCGGCGTTGGCGTAGATCTTCTCGCCGATCTTCTGCATCTTCGTCTGGACGTCGGCGATGATCTTCCGGATCTCCTCGGGATCGCCGTTGTCCTTCATGCCCTTGAGCTTCTCGAGCATGCCCTCGATCTCTTTCCTCTCGCCCTCGTCGAGCTTGTCGCCCTGCTCTTTCAGCACCTTCTCGGTGTGGTAGACGAAGCTGTCGGCCTCGTTCTTGGCGTCGATCTTCGACTTGCGCGCCTTGTCCTCTTCGGCGTTCTTCTCCGCCTCGCGGACCATGCGGTCGATCTCGCCTTCGGACAGGCCGGAGGAGGCCTTGATCTCGATGTTCTGCTCCTTGCCGGTGCCCTGGTCCTTGGCGCGGACGTTGAGGATACCGTCGGAGTTCAGGCTGAACTCGACCTCGATCTTCGGCATGCCGCGCGGCGCCGGGGCGATCCCGGTCAGCTGGAACTTGCCGAGGGTGCGGTTCTGGGACGCCATCGGCCGCTCACCCTGCAGCACGTGGATGTCGACGGCGGGCTGGTTGTCGGCCGCGGTCGAGAACACCTCCGACTTGCTGTGCGGGATCGTGGTGTTGCGCGGGATCAGCACGGTCATCACGCCGCCGAGGGTCTCGATGCCGAGGCTGAGGGGCGTGACGTCGAGCAGCAGCACGTCGGTGACCTCACCGGCGAGCACGCCACCCTGGATCGCGGCGCCGACCGACACGACCTCGTCGGGGTTGACGCTGCGGTTCGGCTCCTTGCCGAAGATGTCCTTGACCAGCATCTGCACGGCCGGGACGCGGGTCGAGCCGCCGACCAGGATCACCTCGTCGACGTCGCGGGGGCTCATCTTGGCGTCTTCCAGGGCGCTGATGACCGGGCCGCGGCAGCGGTCGACCAGCGAGCCGATCAGGCGCTCGAACTTGACGCGGGTCACGTCGACGTTCAGGTGCTTCGGCCCGGACGCGTCCATCGTGATGTACGGCAGGTTGACGGTGGTCTGCGTGACCGAGGACAGCTCGCACTTCGCCTTCTCCGACGCCTCGCGCAGACGCTGCAGGGCCATCGGGTCGGAGCGCAGGTCGATCCCGTTCTCCTTCTTGAACTCGTCGGCGAGGTAGTCGATCAGGGCCTGGTCGAAGTCGTCGCCACCGAGGTGGGTGTCGCCGTTGGTCGACTTGACCTCGACGATGCTGTCGCCGACTTCGAGGATCGAGATGTCGAAGGTACCGCCACCGAGGTCGAAGACCGCGATCTTCTGGTCTTCCTTCTTGTCGAGGCCGTAGGCGAGGGCGGCCGCGGTCGGCTCGTTGATGATCCGGCGCACGTTCAGGCCGGCGATCTTGCCGGCTTCCTTCGTCGCCTGACGCTGGGAGTCGTTGAAGTAGGCCGGAACCGTGACGACCGCGTCGGTGACGCTCTCGCCGAGGTAGTCCTCCGCCGCTTCCTTCAGCGAGGTCAGCACCATCGCGGAGATCTCGGGCGGGAAGTAGCGCCGGCCGCCCGCTTCGACCTGGACGAGCTCGTCGGCGCCGCCGACGACCTTGTAGGGCACGAGCTTCTCTTCGCTCGCTACCTCGTTGTGGCGGCGGCCCATGAAGCGCTTGATCGAGAACAGCGTGTTGGTCGGGTTGATCGCCGCCTGGTTGCGGGCGATCTTGCCGACGAGGCGCTCGCCCTTGTCGGTGAAGGCGACGACGGACGGGGTCGTACGGTCTCCGCTCTTGTTCGGGATGACCTTCGCCTCGCCCGCTTCCATCACCGAGACAACCGAGTTGGTCGTCCCGAGGTCGATGCCGATGATCTTTCCTTTCTTCGAGGCCATGATGCTCTCCTCCTGAGTGAACCTTGTCGCCGGTCGAGCCGGCGCCGAGGTGGGAGCGGGACATCCGCGCCCTGCGAGCCGGCTCTGTGCCGGAAGCAGGAAGCGCGCGGATCGGATCGGTCTCTGTGCGTCCGGTCACCGCTTTCGCAGTTCCTGCGTCTACGCCCTCCTTGGCTGCAAACAGCGGACCGTTTCCGAACGGCCTGTCCAGGCGGGGCCGCGGGCGGGTCGGCTGCCATCCTGTCAGATGGGCGTCGGGGCCGGCGGGCGGCGCTGTCAGAAGGGCAGCGAGCGACGGGGAGCATCCGCTGCCTTCCCTTGCTGCCGCGCGCGCGCTGGCGTAGACTGGCAGGACCATTCGTAGGCATCTTCCAGCGAGGCGCGCCGCTTGAACCGCACGCTCAAGGCGATTGTGCTCGGAGTCAAGACCGGACCATCCGCCGGCAAGGACTTCGTCGTCGGGGAAGGCGAGTCGCTGGTGATGGGCCGTGGCATGAACTGCCAGGTCTATCTCGACGACTCGCTGCTCAGCCGGTCCCACTGCCGTGTGCGCGAGGAAGAGGGTTTTTTCTACGTCGAGGACCTCAAGAGCACCAACGGCACGCAGCTCAACGGCAGCCCGGTCATGCGCTCGTCGCTGGAGATCGGCGACGAGATCCAGATCGGTGAGACCCGCATCCGGATCGAGACGACGCCGGACACGACGGTCGCGGCCGAGACCCCGCTCAACCCCTACTACGCGAAGCTCGGCTCGGCGATCGAGCAGATGAGCGATGCGACGAGCCTCGAAGGGGTCCTCGAGGCCTTCGCCCACGTCGCGATCGATCAGACCGGGGCGGAGCGCGGCTGCGTGATGCTCGACTCGACCACCGAGGGGGTGGTCCAGGATCTCCTGCAGCGCGAGGAGCAGGGCTCGGCGGAGCGAGAGCTCGGGCGGCTGGTGCTCCAGCTCGGCCACCGCTTCGACGCCGAGGCGGCCTCGAACGCGATCTTCTGCCGCGCGGTCGACGTCCTCCGGACCTCACGCAGCACCCTGCTGATCGCCGACGCCCTCGAGGACGGACGCCTGCAGATCAAGGAGAGCGCGATCCACACCGCGGTGCGCTCGGTGCTCGCCGTGCCCCTGACCATCCGCGGCACGCCCGTCGGCCTCCTGTATCTCGACCACACCCACGAGCCCGGCCGCTTCAGCGTCGAGGACCGGCAGTTCGTCGAGGCGCTGCGCTCCCCGGCTTGCGTCTACATCGAGCGGCACTACAGCCGCGCGGTGTGGCGCGCCTACAACACGCAGCTGCAGGAGACGCTGCGCGAGAGCGGGCGGCGCCTCGAGGCCCAGAAACACGTCCTGTCCGCAGCCCAGGCTGCGGCCCTGCAGGCGGCGCCCGAGCTGATCGCGGCCCGCCGCGCGGGCGGCGCCCTGCGGCACCTGCGCGCCGGGCTCGGAGCGCTGTGCGAGGCGGAAGGGGAAGAGCCCGTGGCGCGCGAGCAGCTGCAGGCGCTGCTCGAACGGGCGGCCGAGCTCGGCGACGCGCCGCAGGCCGGCGACCTCAGCGTCTCCCTGAGGAACCTGATCGACAGCCTGGCGCAGGCCTTCGCGGGCAGCGGGATCAAGATCCACTTCGAGAAGCCGGAGTCGGTGCCCTGGACCCAGGCCGAGGACGCGGTGGTGCTCGCGACGGCGGTGTTGATCGACAACGCCGCGCGCCACGCCTACGGCACCCAGGGCGGCGACGTGTGGGTGCGGCTGAGCGACTTCCCCCAGGGGGTCGAGATCGCGGTCGCCGACCGCGGGCGCGGGATCGCGGCGGCGCAGCTCGGGCGGGTGTTCGAGCCTTTCTACAGCGCCGCGGGCAAGTCGAGCGGCGTCGGCCTGGCCTTCGCCCGGCGGGCGGCGGCGGCGGCCGGCGGAACGGTGGCCTGCAACAGCGTCGTCGGGCGGGGCTCGACCTTTGTCGTCCGGCTGCGCAAGCAGACCAACGGGCAGGATAACGCGGGCTAGCCGCCGCGGGCTGTGCCGGACCCGGGGCGCGATCTTTTCCCTTTCTACCAGCCGGACGGCCGAGGCCTGCCGGGATGCCTTCGGTCCGCGCGCGAGCGTGCTTGAGCTGAGCGCCCCTTCGATGCTATAACGAGCGGGGAGACTGAAGAGATTGCGTTGGACGTCTGGCGGCGGCGTCGCCTCGCTGCTTGTCGCGAGACGTCAAGGGTCCATCGCACCAGTGTGCAGAGGTTCCATGAACACCCCCCACCTCGTGGTCGTCTCCGGTCCCGACGCCGGGAGAAAGTTCCACCTTCCGGCCGGGCAGGAGGTGCTGGTCGGGCGCCACAGGGACTGCGGCATCGTGCTGTTCGACAGCAGTGTCTCCCGGCGCCATGCACGGCTGCAGGCGACCCCCCAGGGGGTGATGCTCGAGGACCTCGGGAGCCGCTTCGGGACCCACTGCAACGGCCAGAAGGTGACCAAGCGCATCCTCGCCCAGGGCGACCGGCTCCAGCTCGGCCGCGTCCTGCTCGAGTTCCGCCAGCAGGCGATGACCGGGCGCCTCGAACCGCTGAGCTCCTCCGATGCCTTCGGCTCCGGCGCGACCGACACCGGCCGCTCGCAGGGGCCGACCATGCGCATGCCCCAGCGCACCCCGCAGCAGGAGAGCTATCAGGTCCTGCAGTCGATCTGCCTGAACAAGAGCGACCTCGAGCGCGAGAAGACCGCGAGCTCCGTCGATTTCGACCTCAAGCAGAACATGTCGATGGGCAACTTCTCGATGGTCTCGCTGACCACCGACGGCGACCTCAAGATCGCCAACCGCAAGCGGGAGCTCGAGAAGAGCGAAGAGATGCGCACCATGGAGGATGCGCACCTCAAGCTCTCGATCCTGTACGAGGCCGGCAAGCAGTTCGCGCAGACCCGCGACATGCACGCCCTGTTCCGGCAGGTCGTCGACCTCCTGATCAAGGTGGTCAAGGCGAAGAACGTCCTGATGTTCGTCGTCGACAAAGAGACCAACGTCCTGACCCCGAAGTTCGCGCGCGGGCCGGACGGCGAGTTCAACGACTTCAGCCAGGTGGTCTACAGCCGCACGCTGCTCGAGACCTGCCTGCGCAGCCGCGAGGCGCTGCTGACAAGCGACGCGCAGGACGACGAGCGCTTCCAGGCCGGAATGAGCATCATCCAGTTCAACTTCAAGTCGGTGATGGTGATCCCGCTCTGGACCGGCGACCAGATCCTCGGCGTGATGCAGGTCGACAACAACCAGGCGGTCGGCACGTTCTCCGAGCACGACCTCGGCTTCGCGACAGCGCTCGCCAACCAGGCGGCGATCGCGATCCAGAACCTGATGCTCGTCGAGGACATCAAGAACGAGGCGCAGATCCGCTCGAACCTGCAGCGCTATCTGTCTCCCTCGATCGTCGACAAGATCATCGAAGAGAAGGGCGAGCTCTCGCTCGGTGGCCAGAAGAAGCGCTGCAACGTGCTGTTCAGCGACATCCGCGGCTTCACCTCGTTGTCCGAGAGCCTCGATCCGCAGACCGTCGTCGCGCTGCTCAACGAGTACTTCACGGCGATGACGGAGATCATCTTCAACTTCGAGGGCACGCTCGACAAATACATCGGGGACGCGATCATGGCGGTGTTCGGCTCTCCGTACAGCCGCCCGGACGACCACGTCCGCGCCGTGCGCGCGGCGGTCCACATGCAGATCAAGCTCGCCGAGCTCAACGAAAAGTGGCGGGCCGAAGGGCGCTCCACCTTCGAGATGGGGATCGGCGTCGGAACCGGCGAGGTGATCGCCGGCAACATCGGCTCCCTGCAGCGTATGGAATACACGGTCATCGGCGACACGGTCAACACGGCGAGCCGCCTGTGCAGCGTCGCCGGGCCGCGGCAGGTGGTCGTGCATCCCGAGACCGCGCGGCTGGTCGACGGCCAGCTACAGCTGCGGTCCCTGGGGCCGGTGTCCCTGAAGGGCAAGTCCGGCAAGCTCGAGATCTTCGAGGTCGTCTATCACTGAGCTCGGCGGTGTGCTCCGCGAGCGGCCTCCTGCGGGAGGCTGCGCGGTGGCTCCGTGGCCAGAGCGCGTGGCTCCGATCCACGCTGCGACCCCTGCGGTCGGGAGGAATCTGATGCGACGCGTTCTGCTCACTGTGCTGCTGCTCGGGCTCCCGGGCTTCGCCGACGACGTCGCGGGCAGCTGTGTCGCCAAGCTGACCAACGGCGAGCCCTGGCGCGCCGAGCTGCTGGTCGACTGGGACGGGCTGCGGCCGCCCCTGCCCTTCCACCTGGCCTTCTCGCCCCAACGGCTGCACCTCAGCATCGACGACGGGCGCACGTGGTATGTCGACGGCGACGTGTGCACATTCTCCGATGGGCAGGTCTGTCTGCTGCTCGACACCGGCCCGTTCTTCTCGACCCTCGAGGAAGTCGCCGGCCTCGCGGAGGAGCGGTTCGGCGCGGACAAGCGCGCGATCGCCGAGGCCGTGCCGCGGCGCGTGCCGACGGTCGAGGTGCGCTTCGGCGGGGACTCGAACACCGTGACGCTGGCCGCGGGGCTGCGGCTGGACTTCGAGGGTCGCAACCTGCACGCGTCCTGGATCGAAGATCTCGAGGGCAGCGACGAGGAGGCGATCGCCGGGCTGTACATGGTGCGCGACGACCACCGGCTGCTCGCGGTCAACGAGGAGACCGGCTTCCTGCACGAGCTCGTGTCGACCCGCGCGGACAACGAGGCGCGGGTGCGGACCGTCTCCTTCGCGGTCGAAGCGCAACCCTTCGCCGCGCCGACCTTCACGGAGGCCGACACGCTGCAGATCCCCGGCCGCATGCGCAGCGAGGCCCTGGCGCCGTTCCTCACCGCGCTGCACGGCGAGGTGCTGGGGAAGACGCGCGACCCCGAGGTCCTGTCCGCGTTCTGGACCGAGGCCTACGGACGCATCTACGCGATCAGCTTCGCCGACACGATGGTGCGCTTCACGGTGGGGCGCGCCTTCCGCGGGCTCGAGGAGAAGCTGACCGAGATCGCGAAGCTGGTCGGGCCGGAGCACTACGAGCTCGGCCTCGACCGCATGAGCGGGGTGGTGGTCGAGGCCGCGCGCCGCAGTCTGCTTGGGGAGGCCCGCACCATCTCCCTGGCGGCGGAGGAGGCCCTCGAGCGCGCCTGCCGCGCGCAGGAGCTCGACGCGAACCAGCGCGAGCAGCTGCTCCGCCTCCACGTCGAGGCGCTGTACCGCTCGGTCGAGGAATACATCCTCGCGCCGGCCCGGGCCGAGGCGGAGCGGGCGGTCGAGCCGCTGCTCAAGGGAGAAGACGAAGAGGGGTAACCCGCGAGGAGCTCACAATGAAAGGCGCGCCAGAGGGCGCGCCTTTTCTGTCGGTCTCGTCGGTGGAATCAGCCGCCGAGGATGCTGCCGATGGTCGCCTTCTCTTCCTGCAGCTCGGCGACGGTCGCGTCGAGCTTGGCCTGGCCGAACTCGCTGAACTCGAGCCCTTCGACGACGGTGTACTCGCCGTCCTTGATCGTGCAGGGCACGGAGCAGTACAGCCCCTCGGGCACGCCGTAGGCGCCTTCGGAATGGACCGCCATGCTGACCCAGTCGCCATCGGCCGTACCGTGCGCCCAGTCGCGGATGTGGTCGACGGCCGCGTTGGCCGCGGAGGCCGCCGAGGACTTCCCGCGCGCGCCGATGATCGCCGCTCCGCGCTTCTGCACGGTGGTGATGAAGTCGCCCTGGATCCAGGCCTCGTCGGCGATGACCTCGGACACCGGCTGGCCGCCGATCAGCGCGTGGGCGGTGTCGGGGAACTGGGTCGCCGAGGGGTTGCCCCAGATCGTCATGCGCGTCACGGCGCTGACCGGCTGACCCGACTTCTGCGCGAGCTGGGCCCTGGCCCGGTTGTGGTCGAGGCGGGTCATCGCCATGAAGCGGTTCTTGGGGATGTCCGGGGCGTGGCTCGCGGCGATCAGGCAGTTGGTGTTGGCAGGGTTGCCGACGACCAGCACCCGCAGATCGCTCGCGCCCTTGTTCAAGGCCTTGCCCTGGCCGACGAAGATCGGACCGTTCTTGTGGATCAGGTCCTTGCGCAGCATGCCCGGCCCGCGCGGGAAGGCGCCGACGAGGACCGCCCAGTTCGCGCCGTCGAAGCCGACGGCGGGGTCATCGGTGACCGTGACGTCGCGCACGAGGGGAAACGCGCAGTCCATCAGCTCCATCACGACGCCTTCGGCGGCCTTCACGGCCTGCGGAATCTCGATGAGCCGAAAGCTGACCGGTTGATCCGGCCCGAGCATCGCGCCGCTGGCGATCTGGAAAATCAGGTTGTAGCAGATCTGGCCGGCAGCTCCGGTGACCGCGACCTGCAGGGGAGCTTTCTCCGTCATGACGCCTCCTATCGTTAGTGTCCCACGACCCTACCCGATTTCCCAAGCGAAGGAAAGCGCGCCGCGCCATTTGTGGACCCGGTGCGGCGCGGATGCCGGATACGATCGGGGCGAGTGCTGCCAAGCCCCTCGGGAAAGCCCGAAAGTCCCGATTCCATGCGCCTTCCAGGTCACTGGCCTTAGGCACGTTTGCGGCAAAGAACCGCCAAATCCAAAAAGGCGACGGTTCGTGACACGAGCAAGGCTTATGAAGTCGCTCAAAAAGCCGTTACTGAGCGTTGGAGAGAAACTGCTTGCATAGTTCGAGGCCAAGAACTAGATTTCTATTGCCGTTTCATTGTTCATTGAACGCTGCATTCATCGGAGGAGCCATGGGGACAATCAAGCTGTCTGTGTCAAAAGGCGACAAGAACGTCGTTGTCGAGGGCGAACCGGAGGTCGCGTGGAAACAACTTGTCCGGCTGACACAGATGTATCTCGACGCTCCGGGAGACGGAACGCTCGAGGAGGTGCCGGAGGCTGAGACCGAGACCGTGAGCTTTCCGGACTTCTACAGTAAATCCAATCCCAAGCGTGGAACCCACGGCTTGATCGCGGCGAAGTACCTGACCGACGTGATGCAATACACAGAGATACGCATCCCGGACTTCAAAGCCGTTCTCGAAGAGGTGGGCGAGTCGCCCCTCAGCATGCCCGCCCGGGCAAACCTCGTCGGGAAGGGTTGGTTGAACCGCGCGGGGCGTGGTCGCTACGAGCTGACCGACCTCGGGCGCGCCGCTTACGACAAGCTGGTCTCTGGCGCTTCGCTGCGCGAGCTTCCCGTCGCGGAAGTCAAACGGCAGAAGGGGAAGCGCGGGGGGATCCTGAGCAAGTACAACCACCCGACCAAGCCCACCAACATCATCGCCTGCTTGATCAATGAGAAGGGCCCGATCGACGCGCCGAACATCGCGAAGCTGTACGACAAGCACTTCGGCCCGCCGCCGGCCAACCTCAAGTTGCTCTTGAACAACATGACCAACACCAAGATCGGGACCGCCAAGCTCAGCAAGGACAAGTACACCTTGACCGACAAGGGCGCGAACCTCGTCAAGGGCATGAAGGGCAGCTGAGCGCCTTCGCGGGGCGTGGTTTCGAGCCCACGCGCTTCCGCGTCCCGTCCCCTCCGAGGCGCCTCCCCGGCCCTCCGCCCGGTTTCTCCTTCACACCGCTACGCGACACGTTCAGAATAAGGGCCCGGAAGAGAAGAAGTCGAGCACCGAGGGTGCGGATGCGGCAGGAATTGTGGTGCTTGGCGAATGACGCATACCGGTGTTATTCGGAGTGAGGCAAGTGCCACAATTACGCCGCAGGCGCGCCCGAATGCCTGACTTCTTCTTTTCCGGGCCCTAAGCCCGCACCCGGCCGCGCAGGCGGGTGTGGCGGCGTTCGCACGTGAACGCCCGTCAACCGCGGGCGGAATCCCCCGCCTGGAGACGCCGTCGGAGGGAGGAGCCGTGCCAGGACTCGCTGACAGTGTGCTCGTCTTGAACCGCAGCTGGCATCCGATCGGGGTGGTCCGCGCCCGGAAGGCGATCGGTCTGGTCGCCGTCGAGCGCGCCGCCATCGTCTGCACCGAGACCTACGGCACCTTCTCCCTGCCCGCCTGGGCGCAGCGCCCGCCGCGGGCCAGCGTGCCGCGGATCCGGGCGGTGTGCTTCGCCTTCGACAGGCCCGAGGTGATCGTCCTCAGCCGCCAGGCGCGGCACGTCCCGCTCGCGATCCGCTTCAGCCGCCGGGCGGTCTTCCGCCGCGACGGGCACGCCTGTGTCTACTGCGGCTGCAAGCCCGGCCTGTCCGGGCTGACCATCGACCACGTGCTGCCGCGCAGCCGCGGGGGGAAGACCAACTGGGAGAACTGCGTCACCGCCTGCGGGCGTTGCAACGTGAAGAAGGGCGACGGCCTGCCCGGCGACCGCGTGCCGCGGCTCAAGCGGCGTCCGCGCCGTCCCCACTGGACCGCCCTGCTCGAGGGGCACACGAGCTGGAGCTCGTTCCTCAAGGGCTCGGCCTGAGGCTCGGGTTGGTGATCAGCCAGTCCGTGGCCAGTCGGGAGTGCTGCTCGTTGGCTGGCGCCGGTGAGCAGCAACGAGGGGAGCCTCTTCCTCATGCTCACCCGCGGGGGTCGCAGGCGGGCTCTCCTCGCTCGAGAACGCGCAACTCGCTTGGCTCTTGTTTTCGTCCGTAGAGAGAGTTCTTGCCCGTGATGGGAAGTTGTTCCCAGAACGGACGGCGGGAGGGGGTGAACCCCTCCCCTACCTCGGTGTGTGCGCTTTTCCGGGGGTAGGGGCGGGGTTTACCCCCGCCCGCCGGACCGGGAAAGGACTGGTTGAGGGCATTCCCTTGATCTCAAGTTCATCATGTGGAACACCGAAGGTCTTGAAGTACGCCTGCATTCGCACGCGCGTATATGTAGATGACAAAGGGCTTGAGTGGGTAGCGAATCAGGACATCGTCATCGCGGAGTACGTGTTCGTCGCCTCGATCTGCATGACCGCTGTGATTGTTGCCGGGGTCGCAGCACGAGAGCGTCTCGTTGAGGCATCCTCCCGATAGGGGTAGTCGACGGTCGGGGGCAAAGTCGGCCAGCCCTCCCCTTCGGCGGCGAGGGTGACGCGCCCGAACCAGCTCGCGAGGGGATCGTCCGGCGGACGGAAGCCGCCGATATCCAGCACGATCGCGCGCCGGCACAGAGCCTTCCGCGCTGCCTCAAGGTCCATCGGAGCCTCCCCGGGAGGCCGGCCAACAAAACAACACGACCCGGCGTGTGCCGGGTCGCGAAGGATCGCGGTCGCGAGGTCTCAGTTGACGATCGTCAGCTGGCCCGGGCCGTTCTGGCTGGAGACAGCCTGGCCGAAGGAGATCATGTCAGCGTAGCTCGGGCTGATCAGGATCACGTGGATCACGTCGCCGTCGCCGTTGGCGCCAGAGATCATGGCGGCGTGCTGCTGCCAGGAACCCGAGCTCCAGCCGGAGCTGTCCATGCAGTTCGGACCACCGTCGGTGACCAGCACGAAGGTGCGGCAGTCACCGTAGTTGCCGAGGGCCCAGGCGCAGGTCGGGCCGGTGCCGGTCGCGCCGGTCGGGCTCAGGCCAGCGGTCCAGCCAGCGCCGGAGATCTTGTTGCCTTCGGTGGCGTCCATGGTCGTGCCGAAGCAGTAGGACTTGGCGCAGTCGAAAGCGACGATGTCGAACTTGAAGTTGCTGCTCAGGGCGTTGACCGAGCTGATCACCTCGGACTTCGCACGGTCCATGCGGTAACCGGACACCTGCTGGCCGTTCTCGTTGATGAAGGTCTGGTAGCCAGACTGCATGCTGCAGGAACGGTCGATGATGTAGACGATCTCGGCGGTCTCGACGGGGATCTCTTCGCCGTAGAGCTCGGGGGGCTCGGGCGGATCCTCGGGACCTTCCTCTTCCTCTTCTTCTTCCTCACTGGGATCGTAGAGGTCGCCACCCTTCTGCTCGTGACCGAAGGACAGGTCGAGACCTTCGTTCACCTTGTATCCCTGGCCGGTCGAACCGCCGCTGTTACCACCAGTCTGGGTGCCCTGCGCCATAGCGCCTGCGGCCAGTCCCAGAACCAGGAACAGAACCCACCACTTACTCATTTCTCAACTCCTCATTTCTCGTCTGGGAGTGGGACGGATCGACTCTGCCCCGTCCTGCGGAAAACATAAGAAAGTTTTCCCGTCACTGCGAAGTGGGCGCATCCTCTTCTGCCTCCCAGGCTTGACTCCATTGTAGCAGGTTTTCCGGAGGAAACATCGGAACCCCCTCGCGGTCGAAAAAGATCATCTCTTCCCGGGCGACACCCGGCCCCGTTCGTTCCCATCCCTGTACCAGAATCGTCCCGTCCGGCGCGGCCAGAACCCGCCGCTCGGTCCAGGTTCCAGCGACGCTCGTGCCCTGACGTACATAGGTTCCGTGGCTGGAGACGTACTCCCTGTTCCACTCGCTGAGGGCGCCCCCTGCGTCGAAGCCGTTGCGGTGGCGGTAGTCGGCGCGCCAGCTGCCGGTGAAGGGGTCGATCGAGCTGCCCATCCGCCCGATCTCCCGCCCGGCCTTGTCGTACACCCGTCGCTGCTCCTCGGTCCGCCAGCTGCGACCCGAGCCGAGCAGGTCCCAGGCCCAGGCCTCCTCGTCGACGATCGAGTACAGGCCGACATCGGTGATCGTCCGGCGGTGCAGCACGTTGCCCTGGTCGTCGAGGGTCTCGACCGCGTGCACGAGGTGGCCGCGCTCGTCCACCGTCTCCGCGCGCCGCTCGCTCAGCCCGGCGGCGCTCGCGGCGAAGATCGGCTTCTCCCCCGGCGGGATCCCGAGATCGGCTCGCAGGGCCGCGACCCGTGGGTCGCCCTCGGCGGAGAGGAGCAGCGCGTAGCCATCCTTCGCCGAGAGCATCGGCGGATGCTGCTGCCAGAACCGGTACGAGTCGACGTAGTCGAGGAAGTTGCCCCGGCCGAGGTCGTGGGAGCCGACGTCGAAGTCGGCCTGGCGGAAGCTCGGGACGCTCCCGCCGAGGGCGCGGAAGTGCTGCATCGTCAGGGCGTAGCGCAGGGCGGAGTGCTCCTGTACCGCCTCGGCCAGCAGTCGGCGCAGGGGCCCGCTGCCGAAGGACACGGGCTCGAGGCGCAGGTCTTCGCCGACCAGGCGCAGCCGCAGGACCAGTTGGTCGCTGCCGAGCGTGGGCGGGCTGCCGAGCGGCACGCTGCGCACCGGGCGCAGCTCGGAGAACGCCTCCTCGATGCCCGGCAGGCCCTGGCCGATGGCGTCGAACAGCACGACGCACACCTCCGCCGGGTCGTCGAAGACCTCGCTGCCCTGGTCGAGGGTGGCCGCGGTCAAGCCGCGCTCGGTCAGGATCGCCGCGAGGCCGTGCTGCTTGTAGCCGGGCGCGAGCCGCTGGCAGCCTTCGTAGGCGGCGCGGGCGAGCCGCCAGTCGACGGTGCCGGCGCCGAGGTTTGCCTGCTTGACCGCGCCGCGCGCGGGGACGGACGCCGGCACGGCCCGGCGGTGCAGCGCCGGCGCGCTCCAGTCGAGCTCGAGCCGCGCGGACTGTTGGACCGCGCGCGCCCAGGCGACGTCGAGCTCGGCCTGCAGGCGGGCCTGCAGGTCCTGGACGAAGGCGCGCCCCGCCTCGTCGCTCGAGCCCGACAGGCTGAGCAGGGCGCTGACCGCCAGCAGGCCCGCGATGATGAGGCTGAGCATCAACTCGATGAGGGTGAGGGAGCGGACGTGTGCCATGGGTATGGTCCTCCTGGAGACGGCGTCGGTCGACCTGTAGCAGTCGCCGTGCCAGGGAGGGAAGGTCCGGCGGAAGGCGGGGACTCGGGAATTCGACCGCGAAGATTCCGTCCGGCTGTCGTTGACACCTGTCCGCGGAATTTAGACAGTCCTGGGGACGTCGACATCTGCTCTCTGGGAACAAGCAGAGACGTCCACGGCGCGGTTGCTATAATCCGGACAAGTCCCGTCC